>DASYTD010000161.1:0-7148 GCA_036002655.1 Gemmatimonadales bacterium | reverse complement strand
CGTCGCATCGCGCCGCCCCTGAGACTCGCTCGCCTTCGCCACCTGATCGTAGCTCACGTACGTCCCCAATCCCTTGTCCGCCGACACTTTGGTTAAGGCGGCGGTCAGGGTCGTCTTGCCGTGGTCCACGTGGCCAATCGTGCCCACGTTTACGTGGGGCTTGGTGCGCTCAAATTTGGCTTTTGCCATGAACTCTCCTAAACCGTCGAATGAAAATCGTCAAAAATAAAACCGTCGAAAATAACATCGTCGAAAATAAAACCGTGTTACGAAGTACCTTTTGACGCCTTTCTTTTTGACGCTTCTCTTTTTGACGCCTTTCCTAGCCCTTTACCTTCGACACTATTTCCTCAGCTTTCGCCTTCGGCACTTCTTGATAATGCGAAAACTCCATGCTGTATATCGCCCGCCCCTGACTCATAGAGCGTAGAGTAGTGGAGTAACCGAACATCTCCGATAGCGGCACACTTGCAGCGACAATGTGCGCGTCGGCGCGCTGCGTCATCCCGCCGATCTTGCCGCGCCGCGCCGAGAGATCGCCGATCACGTCGCCCATGTAGTCCGACGGCGTCACGACTTCGACGTCCATGATCGGCTCGAGCAGGATCGGATGCGCCTGGCGCGCGGCTTCCTTGACCGCCATGGAGCCCGCGATCTTGAACGCCATTTCGCTCGAATCCACGTCGTGGAACGAGCCGTCCACCAGCTCGACCTTCACGTCCACCATCGGATAACCGGCGAGCACGCCGTTCTCGAGCGCTTCCTTCACCCCCTGCTCCACCGGCCCGATGTACTCCTTGGGGATCGTGCCGCCGACGATGTTGTCCTCGAAGACGAAGCCCGTGCCCGGCTCTCCCGGCTCCATGTGGATGACCACATGGCCGTACTGCCCGCGCCCGCCGGTCTGGCGGATGAACTTCCCTTCGATGTATTCGACGCGCCGGCGCACAGTCTCGCGGTAGGCCACCTGGGGGCGGCCGACGTTGGCGTCCACCTTGAACTCGCGCCGCATGCGCTCGACGATGATCTCGAGATGCAGCTCGCCCATGCCGCTGATGATCGTCTGCGAGGTCTCGGCGTCGGTGTGCACGCGGAACGTGGGATCTTCCTCGGACAGCTTCGCCAGCGCGATTCCCAGCTTGTCCTGGTCGGCCTTGGTCTTGGGCTCGATCGCGACCGAGATGACGGGGTTCGGGAACCGCATCGCTTCGAGAATGATCGGGTGCGACCCTTCGCACAGCGTGTCGCCGGTGCGCGTGTCCTTGAGCCCGATGGCGGCGGCGATGTCGCCCGCGCGCACTTCTTCGATTTCCTCGCGTTTGTTGGCGTGCATCTGGAGCAGCCGCCCGATGCGCTCCTTGCGATCCTTGGTGCTGTTGTAGACGTACGATCCCGCGGCGAGCACGCCGCTGTAGACGCGGAAGAACGTCAGCTTCCCGACGTACGGGTCGGTCATGATCTTGAACGCGAGCGCGGCGAACGGCGCGTCGTCGGTCGCGGGCCGCTCGGCATGGGTCGCGTCGTGATGCGGCAGATGACCCTTGATCGGCGGGATGTCCACCGGCGACGGCAGATAATCCACGACCGCGTCGAGCAGCGCCTGCACGCCCTTGTTCTTGAATGCCGCGCCGCAGATCACCGGCACGACGTGTCCGGCGATGGTGGCTTTGCGAATGACGGTACGGATCTCTGCTTCGGTCAGCGTGTGGTCTTCGAGATACTTGTGCAGGATGGCGTCGTCGGACTCGACGCATGCCTCGATCATCTCGTGTCGCATCTGGGCCACGCGTTCCTTCAACGAATCCGGCACGGGCCCTTCGACGTACTTCTTGCCCAGCGTGTCGTCGTCGTAGACGATCTCGATCTCGCGCACGAGGTCGATGAGGCCCGTGAACAGCTCTCCCGAGCCGAGCGGCAGCTGAATCGGCACCGCCTTCGTGCCGAGGCGCTCCCGCACCATCTTGAGGCACATGTCGAAGTCGGCGCCGACCCGGTCCATCTTGTTGACGAAGATGATCCGCGGCACGCCGTAGCGGTCGGCCTGGCGCCACACCGTCTCGGTCTGCGGCTCGACGCCCCCGACCGCGTCGAGCACGGTGACGGCACCGTCGAGCACGCGCAAGCTGCGCTCCACTTCGACGGTGAAGTCCACGTGTCCCGGCGTATCGATGATGTTGATGCGGTACTGCTGATTGAGGCGGGTCCAGAAGGCCGTCGTCGCAGCCGAGGTGATGGTGATGCCGCGCTCCTGCTCCTGCTCCATCCAGTCCATCGTGGCCGTACCTTCGTGCACCTCACCCAGCTTGTAGGTGCGGCCCGTGTAATAGAGGATACGCTCGGTCGTAGTCGTTTTCCCGGCATCAATGTGGGCCATGATGCCGATGTTCCGAATCTTGTCGAGCGGCGTCGTGCGTGGCATACGAGTTCGAGTATTTCCTCATGGTGTTGGGGCACGACATGTCGTGCCCTTACATCGATCTAGTCAGCAAAAACGCGGGGCGACCAGGACGCCCACGAGTGGGCCGGTCTCGCTCCGCCATCATCGGGAGGCTCTGCCCCCTCGATGCAGGATCCCTTAGTGCAGGGTCCCGAAGTTGTTGGTCTAGGCGTTTACCACCGGTAATGCGCGAAGGCGCGGTTCGCCTCCGCCATCCGGTGCGTGTCTTCCTTCTTCTTTATCGTTTCGCCTTCGCCCTTCGACGCCAGAATCAGCTCGGCGGCGAGGCGCTCGGCCATCGTCTTCTCTTTGCGCGCGCGGCTGTACTGAATGATCCAACGCATCCCCAGCGCCGTGCGCCGCTCGGGGCGCACTTCGACCGGCACCTGATACGTCGCGCCGCCGACGCGCCGTGACTTCACTTCCAGCGCGGGCTTCACGTTCGACAACGCCTGCTTGAACACGTTCACGCCGGGTTGCCCCGTGCGCTGCTCGATCATGTCCATCGCCTGATAGAAGATCCGCTCCGACAACGACTTCTTGCCGCACACCATCAGGTTATTCAAAAACTTCGACACGGTCTGGCTATCGTAGCGCGGATCCGCCGGCACCGGGCGCTTGACCGCGGTTTTGCGACGACTCACTTGCCGGCCTCCTTGGGACGCTTGGCGCCGTACTTGGAGCGCGACTGCTTGCGCTCGTTCACGCCCGCAGCGTCGAGCGTGCCGCGGATGATGTGATAACGCACGCCCGGCAGGTCCTTCACGCGGCCGCCGCGAATCATCACGATCGAGTGCTCCTGCAGGTTGTGTCCTTCACCGGGGATGTATGCCGTCACTTCGAAGCCATTCGTCAGGCGGACGCGGGCCACTTTACGCAACGCGGAGTTCGGCTTTTTGGGCGTCGTGGTGTACACGCGCGTGCACACGCCCCGCTTTTGCGGATTGCCGCGCAAATGCGGCGCCTTTTCCTTTTTCTCCACGTCCCGGCGGCCGTGCCGGACGAGCTGGTTAATAGTCGGCAAATACCCCTCGCTGCGATTTCTCAAAAAGTCCCAACGGAGCCCGCGAAACTAAGCCGGTTCTTCGACTTAGGTCAAGGGTGACACTACTCCGCTTCCACTTCCTCCACCGGGAACGGACTCGGTGCTGGTCCCGCCCCTGGAACGGCCGCCTCGAGCGGCGGCGGCGGCGGCGGCTGGAAGCCCTCCGGCGGCTCGATCTCGATGTCGTGATACCGGTAAATGCCGGTACCCGCCGGGATCAGGTGCCCGATGATGATGTTCTCCTTGAGACCAAGCAGATCATCCTTGGCCCCGCGGATCGCCGCGTCGGTCAGCACCCGCGTCGTCTCCTGGAAGGAGGCCGCGGAGATGAACGACTGCGTCGTCAGGCTCGCCTTCGTGATGCCGAGCAGCAACGGCTCGCGGGTCGAAGGCTTGCCGCCCTTCTTCACCGCCCGCTCGTTGATGTCGCTGAAGACGAGCTTGTCCACGTTCTCGCCTTCCAGGAATTCGGTGTCGCCCGGCTCCACGACTTTCACCTTCTGCAGCATCTGGCGCACGATCACGCCGATGTGCTTGTCGTTGATCTTCACACCTTGGAGGCGGTACACCTCCTGCACTTCGTTCAGCAGGTATTCCTGCACGGCGCGCGGGCCCTTGATCCGCAGAATGTCGTGCGGATTCACGGGACCCTCGGTGAGACGGTCGCCCGCCCGCACCCGGTCGCCCTCGTGGACGCGCAAGTGCTTGCCCGCGGGCACCTCGTACAGCTGCGCCTCGCCCTCCTCCGGGTGCACCCAGATCTCGCGCTTGCCGCGCTTGATCTCGCCGAACCGCACGACGCCATCCACCTCGGAAATCGTCGCGGGGTCCTTCGGCCGGCGCGCCTCGAACAGCTCGGCGACGCGCGGCAGACCGCCCGTGATGTCGCGCGTCTTGTACGCCTCACGCGACACCTTGGCGAGCACCTGACCCGCGTACACGTCCTGCCCATCCTCGACGGTCAGCTGCGCGCCTTCGGGGATCACGAAGTCCCGGAGCCGCTTCTCTTTGTCGCCTTTCTTCTGGACGACTTCGATGTGCGGATGGAGCTTCTTCTCCCGGTCCTCGATGATGACGCGCTGGCGCCGGCCCGTGATTTCGTCCAGCTCCTCGCGCACCGTCTCGTCTTCGACGATGTCGACGAAGCGCACCAACCCGGCGACGTCCGTCATGATGGGGTTCGTGTACGGATCCCAGGTGAACAGCACGCCGTCCTTCGCCACCTGCTGGTCGTCTTCGACCATCAGGGTGGCGCCGAGCGGCACCTGGAAGCGCGAGTGCACCGCCAGCTTGCTGGCGGCGGTGCCCGACGTCCCGCCGTGGGGAGCCGCCTTCAAGATCAGCTCGCCCTCGTAGCTCGTGACGACCTTGTGGCCTTCCGGCGTCTCGACATACGTCAGCCGGTCACCGTGCTCGATGACGCCTTCGACCTTGGTCTTCCGCACCGTCTGCTCGGCGATGCGTGCCGCCGTGCCGCCGATGTGGAAGGTGCGCAGGGTCAGCTGCGTGCCCGGCTCGCCGATCGACTGCGCGGCCAGAATGCCGACCGCTTCGCCAAGGTCCACCATGTCCATGGTCGCGAGATTGCGGCCATAGCACATCCGGCACACGCCGCGCTTCGCCTCGCACGTGAGGACGGAGCGGATCTTCACCTCTTCGATCCCCGCGTCCTCGATTGCCTGCGAGGTCTCTTCGGTGATCAGCTTGCCCGCCTCGACCAGCACCTTGGGCCGGCCGTCCTCATCCAGCTCGTGCGGATCCATGACCTCGTCCAGCGCCACGCAGCCGACGATGCGCTCGCGCAGCGGCTCGATGATGTCTTCGCCTTCCTTCAACGCCGACATCTCGAGACCGAGAATCGTCCCGCAGTCTTCCTCGGTGATGGTGACGTCCTGCGCCACGTCCACGAGGCGCCGCGTGAGGTAGCCGGCGTCGGCCGTCTTGAGCGCGGTGTCGGCGAGACCCTTCCGCGCGCCGTGGGTCGAGATGAAGTACTCGAGCACCGACAGCCCTTCGCGGAAGTTCGATTTGATCGGGCTCTCGATGATTTCGCCGATGCCGCCCGTGAGCTTCTTCTGCGGCTTGGCCATCAGCCCGCGCATGCCCGCCAGCTGGCGGATCTGGTCGCGTGAGCCGCGGCTGCCGGAGTCGAACATCATGAACACCGGGTTGAAGCCGCCCTTGGAGCGCCGCATCGTCGAGACCATCGCCTCGGCGATGTCGTTGTTCGCGTGCGTCCAGGCGTCGATCACCTTGTTGTAGCGCTCGCCGAAGGTGATCTGGCCGGTCGTGTACGCGCGCTGGAACCGCTCGACGCGCGCTTCCGCGTCGTGCAGCAGCGGCGATTTCTCGGTCGGAATCTCGAGGTCGGCCACGCCGATCGAGACGCCGCCGATCGTGGCGTAGCGGAAGCCGAACTCCTTCAGCTGGTCGAGGAACTGCACCGTCGGGGACAGCCCCGCGCGGCGATAGCTCTCGAACACGAGCTCGGAGAGATCCTTCTTCCGCATCACCTTGTTCTGGAACCCCTGCTCGCGCAGCAGTCCCTCGGGGAGAATGCTGTTGAAAATGAACCGTCCCGCGGTCGTGGCGATCCAGCGTCCCGGATGGCCGGGCGCTTCGTGCCAGGCGTGCACCGGGGAGTGGAACTGCAGCCGCTTCACGGCGATCCCCATCTCGAGCTCCGCCATGGAGCCGATGTGCGGCGCCGTCTTGAGTCCCTCCTCGAAATCCGCCGGCTCCTTGGTGAGGAAGTGACAGCCGAGCACCATGTCCTGGCTGGGCTCCGCCACCGGCCGCCCGTCGGACGGCTTCAGAATGTTGTTGGACGAAATCATCAGCAACCGCGATTCGAGCTGCGCCTCGAACGAGAGCGGCACGTGCACGGCCATCTGGTCACCGTCGAAGTCCGCGTTGAACGCGGCGCAGACGAGGGGGTGAATCCGGATCGCCTTGCCCTCGACGAGCACCGGCTCGAACGCCTGAATGCCCAGGCGGTGCAGCGTGGGCGCGCGGTTCAGGAGCACGGGATGGTCCTCGATGATCTCCTCGAGGATCTCGTACACTTCCGGCGACTCCTTCTCCACAATCTTCTTCGCCCGCTTCACCGTCTCGGCGATGCCCTTCTCCACCAGCTTGTGGATGATGAAGGGCTTGAACAGCTCGACCGCCATGGCCTTGGGCAGGCCGCACTGGTGCAGCCGCAGCTCCGGCCCGACCACGATCACCGACCGGCCCGAATAGTCTACGCGCTTGCCCAACAGGTTCTGCCGGAACCGGCCCTGCTTGCCTTTGAGCATGTCGGACAGGGACTTCAGCGGCCGCTTGCCGCGTCCGCGGATCGCCTTGGAGCGGCGGCCGTTGTCGAACAACGCGTCCACCGCTTCCTGCAGCATGCGCTTCTCGTTGCGCAGGATGACCTCCGGCGCCCGGTGCAGGATCAGCTTCTGCAGCCGGTTGTTCCGGTTGATCACCCGCCGGTACAGATCGTTCAGATCGGACGTGGCGAAGCGCCCGCCGTCGAGCGGCACGAGCGGCCGCAGGTCGGGCGGAATCACCGGCACCACGTCGAGGATCATCCACTGCGGGTTGTTGCGCGCTTCTCCCGCCTTGCCCGAATTGCGGAATGCGTCCACGATCTTGAGCCGCTTCAGCATCTGTTTCTTG
>DASYTD010000160.1:0-52403 GCA_036002655.1 Gemmatimonadales bacterium | reverse complement strand
GCGACCGTCGAGGTGCTGGAGGCGCGACTCCCCGCGACACTGCCCCGTTATCTTATGGGTGTCGGGTTTCCGGCGGATCTGGTCGCCGCGGTAGAGCGGGGTGTGGACCTGTTCGACTGCGTCGCGCCGACGCGCGGCGGGCGCAACGGCTCGGCATTCACCCCAGAGGGGACGCTGAACATCCGCAACGCCGCGTTCCGCACCGACGACGGGCCGCTGGATCCGAGCTGCGATTGTGAGACGTGCACGACGTATTCGCGCGGATACCTGCGCCACCTGTTCGTCGCGGGCGAGCTGCTCGGCCTGCGGCTGTTGTCGCTGCACAATGTTCGCTATCTGATCCGCCTCGCGGCGGAGATGCGAGCCGCCATTCAGCGGGGCGGCGACGCGTTCGCCACATGGGCCGATGACTGGCGCCGCCGCTATCAACACACGGGAGTCGCATGACCACTGTACCACTGTTCTTGCTGTTGTTCGCTCCCTCGGGCCAGGGCGGGCCGGGGATCAGCGCCTTCGTCCTCCAGATCGCCGCGCTCATCGCGATCTTCTACTTCATCTTGATCCGGCCGCAGCGCCGCCAGCAGGAGCAGCACAAGCAGATGCTCGCCTCGCTGCAACGCGGCGACAAAATCCTGACCTCGAGCGGCATCGTGGGAGAAGTCGTCCACATCAAAGACGACGAGGTCACTATCCGCAGCGGCGAAGCGAAGTTCGTGATCGTGCGAAGCGGTATTGCCAGCATCACCAATCGCACCGCCGTAGAAGCCAAGCCGGCGTGACCGTTCGCACGCTGCACCTGCTCGGCTCACCGGTCCTGCGCCAGCAGGCGGCCCCGGTCGCGCGGGTGGATGATGCCGTCCGGCTGCTCGTGGACGATCTGTTCGAAACGATGCGCGCGGCGAAAGGTGTCGGCCTCGCGGCGAATCAGATCGGCACCGCGCGCCGTGTCGCCGTGGTGGACATCGGCGACGAAGACCCGCCGCCGCTCGTGCTCATCAACCCGAGGATCGTAGAACGCGCCGAGGAAGACGACACAGCCGAGGAAGGGTGCCTCTCGATCCCGGAGATTTTTGGCGATGTCACGCGGTCGGCGCGCGTAGTCGTGGAGGCCTTGGACCAAGACGGCCGGCCGTTTCGGGCGGAGGCGCACGGCTACAAGGCGCGCGCCATTCAGCACGAAATCGATCACCTCGACGGCATTCTGTTTCTCGATCATTTGAGCGCGGTCAAGCGCAACCTGCTGCTGTCGAAATGGAAAAAGCTGCGCAAGGGACAGAAGGGATACCTGAAGGAGGTTACGCCGGAGCCGGCGGGTGAGCTGTAAGTGCGTGTGGTCTTCTTTGGTACGCCCGACTTCGCGGTGCCGTCACTGCGCGCTCTCGTCGGAGAAGGGTTCGACGTGGGGGCCGTCGTCACCCAACCCGACGCGCCCCAGGGCCGCTCCCGCTCCCAGCTGATTCCTCCGCCGGTCAAGACCGCCGCCCTAGCCGAAGACCTCAGCATCTTGCAGCCCGAGAAGCCGACCGACCCCGCTTTTCTGCAACGGCTGCGTGATCTGAGGCCCGACATCGGCGTCGTGGTCGCCTACGGCCACATCTTGAAACCCGAGCTGTTGATGCTGCCGCCGCGCGGCATGGTCAACGTGCATCCGTCGTTGTTGCCGGGACTGCGCGGCGCCGCGCCCGTCGAATGGGCCATCCTGCGCGGCCACGAAACGACCGGCGTCACGATCATGCAGCTCGACGCCGGGATGGATTCCGGCCCGATCCTGCATCAGATCCCGCATCGCATCGGACCCGACGTGACCGGCGGTGAGCTGTCGGCACATCTCGCGGAGATGGGCGCGCAGGCGCTCGTCGAGACGCTGACGATGCTCGAGCAGAGCGATCCGCCGCCGCACCCTGTCCCCCAGAACGAGGACCGTGCGACGTTCGCACCAAAGCTCACGCGCGAAATCGCTCGCATCGCTTGGACGAAGGACGCGCGGACGATCGGCTCGCTGATTCGCGGACTGGACCCAAAGCCGGGAGCCTGGACCGAGCTGAAGGGCTCGGAGATCAAGCTCTTCAGTCCCAAAGTCATGCAGCCGCCGTTCCCCGGCACCGGCGCCCCGGGCGAAGTGCTCTCGGCTGACGGCTCGCTCGTCATCGCGACGGGACCGTTCAAGGATACCGCCGGCGGCACGGTCGAAATCACCGAGGTGCAGCCCGCCGGCAAAGCGCGCATGCCCACCGAGGAGTGGCTGCGGGGTGCGCGTCTCTCGGCCGGCGCCCGCTTCACGTGAGACCCACGCTGCCGCGGCTGCACGCGATCACCGATGAGCGCATCGCACGGCGGCCGGAGATGGATGCGATCGCGCGTGCGCTCGCCGACGGCGGCGGTAGCGATCTCGCGATTCACGCCCGCGGGCGCGAGCTGACCGGCCGCGAGCACTACGATTTGGCATTTCGTCTTTCCGTCCTTCCATCGTATCTGTTCGTCAACGACCGCCTCGACGTCGCCCTCGCGGTTCCCGTCGCCGGCGTGCAGCTCGCCTACGGCAGTCTGCCCGTGAGTGCCGCGCGCGCGCTCAATCCGGTGTGGTGGATCGGTAAGTCCGTACACGACTTGGCGGAGGCCGAAGCCGCAAGGACGGCAGGGGCCGACTATCTTGTTGTAGGGCCGGTGTTCGCCACTGCCTCGCATCCCGGTCGAGCACCATTGGGCCTCAAGAGACTGAAGGCGATCATCAAGGCGGCCGACGGCCTTCCGGTGATCGCGATCGGCGGGATCACGGCCGATCGAGTGCGCGAAGTGCGTAAGAGCGGAGCGTACGGCATCGCGGCGATTCGCGCGTTGTGGGACGACGCGGATCCATCGTTGGCCGCGCGCGGCATACGTGAGGAGCTGATCGCGTGACACCGCGGGTAGACGTCGTCATCAATGGAGAACGCAAGCAGGTCGCCCCGGGGGCCACGTTGCTCGAGGTGCTCAGCGAGCTCGAGCTCGATCCGCGCGCCGTTGTAGTGGAACACAATCGCAAAATCGTAAGGCGTCCCGCACTCGCCGATGTGACGGTGGCCGAAGGAGACGCGATTGAGCTGGTTCATTTTGTCGGTGGTGGATAAGAGAGACTAAGAGACCTAAGAGACTAAGAATGACGACTGCAGTGGAGACGATCCGCGACACGCCGCTCACGATTGGTGGGCACCCGTTCCATTCCCGGCTCATGGTCGGGACCGGGAAGTATCCCGACATGGATACGATGGTGCGCGCCATCGAGGCGTCCGGCGCCGAGGTCGTGACCGTCGCGGTGCGCCGGGTGAATCTCGACCGCTCCAAGGAGACGAGTGTCCTGCATTTCCTCGACCCCAAGCGCGTCTTCCTGCTGGCGAACACCGCCGGCTGCTATACCGCCGCCGACGCGATCCGGTACGCGCGCCTCGCGCGCGAAGCGGGATTCAACGACTTCGTAAAGCTCGAGGTGATCGGCGACGAAGAGACGCTGCTCCCGGACGTCCAGGGACTCCTGGAGGCGGCGCAGGTGCTCGTCCAGGAAGGCTTCAAGGTGCTCGCGTATACGAATGAGGACCTGGTGACGGCGTTGCGGCTCGAGGACGCGGGATGCGCCGCCGTGATGCCGCTCGCGTCGCCCATCGGGAGCGGGCTGGGCCTGCTCAATCCGCTCAGCGTGCGCACCATCAAGCGGCGGCTGCACGTGCCCGTCGTCGTGGACGCCGGCGTCGGCACCGCGTCAGACGCGTGCGTTACGATGGAGCAAGGTGTGGACGGAATCCTGATGAACACCGCGATCGCGGCGGCGCAGGATCCCGTGGCGATGGCCCATGCGATGCGCCTGGCGACGATCGCGGGACGCACCGCTTACCTCGCCGGCCGGATGCCGCGGCGTGACGTCGCGATGCCGTCCTCCCCGACCAAGGGGATGCTGGATTAAGGAAGCAACCGCCGCCACCGCCGCGCGACGGGCGGCTCTCGAGATTCTCCGCGCGGTCCGTGCTGGGGCACCGCTGGCCGATGCGCGCGACCGCCATCTCGCCGGGCTCGCCGAGCGCGATCGCCGCCTCGCCTATGAGCTGTCGGCGGGCGTGCTGCGCCGGCAACGCGAGCTCGACACCGCCCTCGAGCTGGATCGCGCCGATCCCCGTCTCCATGACGTGCTGCGCCTCGGCGCGTATCAGCTCCGCTGGCTGACGCGGGTGCCGTCGCATGCCGCCGTCGCCACTTCGGTTGAACTTGCCCGGCAGACGGTCGGTGAGGGGAGCACCGGATATGTCAACCGAACGCTGCGCGACCTTCTTCGGGAAACGGGAAACGAGAAACGGGAGACGGGCACGCACCCGGCGTGGCTCGTGGAGCGATGGCGGTCGCGGTTTGGCGCGCCGGAAACGGAACGACTCCTCGCATGGAATGACACGCGCCCGCCACTCATCATCCAGCCCACTCGTTCCGATCGAGATAGCCTCAGACATCGTTTCCAAGAAGCCGGGCTGGAAGTTCGTGACGCGCCTTTTTGTGTGGGTTTGGAAATCCGGCCAGGAACACACGTTTCCCGTGTCCCGTTTCCCGCGAATCTCCCAGGCTTCGCGGATGGTGCCTGGATCGTCCAGGACCCGGCCCACGCCCTCGTCACGCGATTCGCCCGAATCCCGGAAGGTTCGTTGGTGTACGACGCCTGCGCCGCGCCCGGCGGCAAAGCCGTTGCGTTGCAGTCGCTGGGAGCGCGGGTCATCGCCGGCGACGCACGCGCCGTGCGGCTGCCGCGCCTCGCCGACACAACCCGTCGCGCGGGAGTGGCAATCCATTGCCTCGCCGCCGATCTTGAGGCGACGCCGCTGCGCAGCGCGAGCCTCGATGCGGTGCTCGTGGATGCGCCGTGCAGCGCCACGGGCACGATGCGGCGCCATCCCGACGCGCGCTGGCGCGTAACCCCGACGGTGTTTGCGCGCGCCGCAGCCCGTCAGTCACGCCTGCTCGCGGCGGCCGCTGCGCTCGTACGACCGGGCGGGCTGCTGGTGTACGCAACCTGCTCGCTCGAGCCGGAGGAGAACGAACATGTCGTGGAAAGCTTCCTGACACGGAATCCGGAATTCTCGCGGGCCCGCCAGCCCGCCGGTGTTCCCGCGGAGCTGCTCACCGCTGCCGGCGATTTCCAATCGCTGCCCCAGCGCCACGGCATTGACGGCGCCTACGCCGCGCGGCTCGTGCGAGCGTCCTGATGCGCGTCCGCCGCCATATCCCACCCTGGGAAGACTTCAGGATCAACCGCCGTCTGGTGATGTGGCTTGCGGTGGGAGCGGGTGCCATCCTGGCCGGCTACCTCACGGCCTTCCTTATTCTGTTTCCCGCGCCGATCCTGCCCGGCCACCAGGCCGTGCCACGGGTGCTCGGACTCACGCTCGCCGAGGCGCAGGCCGAGATTCAGAAAGCGCAGCTGCAAACCACCGACGGCGGCGCCGAGCCCCATCCCACCGCGACGCAGGGCGTGGTGATCTGGCAGGATCCTCCGCCGGGGGTCATCGCGCCCGAGGGAACCAAAGTGACCCTGGTGTCGAGCGCCGGCCCACCCAAGATTCCGGTGCCGGACGTTGCCGGTCTCGATGCGGGACTCGCGCAGTCGCTGGTCGCCGCGGCCGGATTGACCGTGAGCCAGGTGGAATCGGTGCAAGCTGCGTCGCCGACAGGACTGGCGATGATGACGCGGCCACCGGCCGGCACGGCGCTCGCGCCCGGAGCCGGGCTGACGGTCGTTGTGAGCCGCGGCGCGCCGACAATCCCGATTCCGGATCTCCTCGGCATGGGATCCGGAGATGCCCGAACCAGACTGGAAATGGAAGGACTCCAGCTCGGCACGGTAACGCGGCGGCGCACCAGCGAAGCGTCGCCCGGAACGGTCGTCGGCCAGCGGCCCGCCGCCGGCACGCTCGCGGCCCCCGGCACGGTCATCGACATCGTCGTCGCTCGGAGCCCACAATGACCAGCGGCGGAATTCGCATCGCCCCGAGCGTTCTCTCCGCCGATCTGGCGCGCCTGCAAGAGCAGGTCGCCCGGGTTCTCGAGGCGGGGGCCGATTGGCTCCACGTGGACGTGATGGATGGAAGGTTCGTCCCCAACATCACGTTCGGCGCCAACATGATCGAGACGCTGCGCAAGCTGACCGATAAGCCGATTGACGTGCACCTCATGGTCGTCGAGCCGGAGCACTATATCGAGTCGTTCGCCGACGCCGGGGCGTCGGTGTTCACGTTTCATCCCGAGGCCACAATCCATGGGCAGCGCCAGCTCGACGCCGTGAAGCAGGCCGGCATGATGGCGGGCCTGGCGCTGAATCCTGGAACGCCGCTCGCCCACGCCGAAGAGGTCGTGCGCGATCTCGATCTGTTGCTCATCATGACCGTGAATCCCGGATTCGGCGGCCAGAGTTACCTTGAAGGATCGAACGAGAAGATTCGGCGCGCCCACGCACTACGCACCACGCACAACGCACGCTGCTTCCTGGAAGTCGATGGAGGGATCACGAAACACACGATCGCGGCCGCACATCAGGCCGGCGCCGACACATTCGTCGCCGGCAACGCCATTTTCGCGAGCGTCGATCCGGCGCGTGAGGTGCAGGAGCTGCGGCGGCGCTGCATGGTGACGGTGTGACGAACCGCCAGCAGTGGACGCTCATCGCCGGGGTCGTGATGACCGCCGTGTTCGGCGTCGCGCTCGCGATCAAACTGCGGCCCCAGCTCAACCTGATCGAGGTCGGCTCGACCGCGCCTGACTTCGACGCGGTGGAGCTGCCCTCGGGGCGGCCGGTCCGGATCGAGGATTATCGCGGCAAGGTCGTGCTGCTCAACATCTGGGCCACGTGGTGCCCGCCCTGCAAAGTCGAAATGCCCTCCATGGAGCGCTTGCACCGCAAGCTCGCGGGACCGGGCAGCGATTTCCGGCTGGTCGCCGTCAGCGTGGACGAGGAAGATTCGAGCGTGGTGAACACGTTCGTGAAGGACATGGGTCTCACGTTTGAGATTCTGCACAACCGCGATGGGTCCATTCGCCGGATCTATCAGACGACGGGTGTGCCGGAGAGCTTCGTCATCGATCGCGATGGGGTGATCGTGAAGAAAGTCATCGGTGCCGCCGATTGGGACGCGCCCGTTAACGAGACGCTGATCCGCCGACTGCTCGATGGCGCGCGCTAGCCTGCTCCAGTTCATCACGCGCAACTGGCCCATCAAGGGCGCGGCGCTGTTTCTCGCGCTGATGCTCTACGTGGCGGTGCAGCTGCAGCAACCGGTGACGACGAGCTTCGACGTGACGCTCAACGTGCAGCTCCCGCCGGGTCGCGCGCTGGTGCACAAGCCGCCCAAGGTCCGCGTGCAGATCTCGGGGAAAGGCAGCCAGATCCTCAAGCTGCGCTCACTCGCGGGCGACATCACGCGCCGCGTCCCCGACACGCTGACCGCGTCCACCTTTGCGATCCACCTCGACCCGGCGGAAGTAGAGCTGGAGCTGCCCAAGGGGGCCGACGTGCGCGTGATGGAAGTCCGGCCGAGCGAGATCACGCTCGCGCTCGACAGCGTGGCCCGCAGAGACGTGCGCATCGTGTCGCTCGTGAGCGTGACCCCCGAGCCGGGTCAGTTTTTGCACGGCGGCATGTCCATGACGCCGACCATGGCCCGGCTGGTCGGACCCGAAAAGAGTCTTGCGACGATCGATTCTGTGACCACCGTGCCGATGGAAATCACCAACGTCTCCGGCGCATTCACCCGCAACGTGCCGATCGACACGATGCCGTTGGGCATCGTGCGTCTTTCCCCGAAGCAGGTGACGGTGACCGGCGAGATGGGCGTCATCGCCGAGCGCTCATTTGCGGGGATCCCCGTCGTGACTGGCGCCGGCGCGATCACGAACTTCATCGTGACGCCGGCGCGCGTGTCCGTCGTCGTCCGCGGGCCCGAGGAGCGCGTGCAGGCGCTGACGCGGGACTCGCTGCGCGTCGTTGCCCACATCACCGGCACGAGCGGCGGGGTCGCGCGCATCACCGTCGTGGCGCCGCGCGGCATCACGGCGCGCGCGATTCCCGATTCGGTCACGCTCCGGCGCCGCGCCCCGTCCCGCCGTGGCTGACGTCGTCCTCGGCATCGAGACTTCTTGCGACGAGACGTCGGCGGCCGTTCTGGTGAACGGCGAGCTGGCGAGTCTCGTCATACTGTCGCAGGACGTTCACAAGATCTTTGGCGGTGTGGTCCCCGAGCTCGCCAGTCGCGCACATCTTGCCGCGCTGCCGGCCGTGGTGGACCGCACGTTGGCGGAGGCGGGCCTGGCGCCGAACGCGATTGACGGGGTGGCGGTGACGGCTGGACCAGGCCTCGCCGGTGCGTTGCTCGTCGGCGTCGTATACGCGAAATCGTTCGCCTATGCGGGCGACCGCGCGCTCATCGGCGTGCACCATATGGAAGGCCACCTGTTCGCGCCCGCCGTCGAAGACCGGGAGCTCGCGCCGCCCTTCGTCGCGCTGCTCGTCTCGGGCGGCCACACGCTCCTGCTCGACGTTCCCGCCTGGGGGCGCTACCGGCTCCTGGGCGAGACCCGTGATGATGCGGCGGGCGAGGCGTTCGACAAGGTGGCGACGCTGCTCGGCCTGGGGTATCCTGGTGGACCGGCGATCGAGAAGCTGGCGCGCGACGGTGATCCGAATCGCTTTACCTTCCCGCGCCCCATGATCGCCGAGGGATTCGAGTTTTCGTTCTCCGGCCTGAAGACGGCCGTGCTGCATGCCGTCCGCGCGTCCGCTGATCTCGACGGCGATCGCGCGGCTTTAGCCCGCGGCTTTCAGGACGCCGTCCTCGACGTGCTGGTGACCAAACTCGAACGCGCCGTGCGGGCGACCGGCTATGCCACCGCCGTGCTGGGCGGTGGCGTGGCGTGCAGTCGCGCGCTGTCGGCCCGGGCCGCCGAGCGACTGAAAGGTGTGGCGCGCGTGGCGGTCGCGAGCCCACGTCTCAATGCCGACAATGCCGCGATGATCGCGCGCGCCGGCTGGCATCGCCTGCGGCTCGGCGAGCGCAGCGATTGGACGCTCGACGCCCGCGCCGATCTTCCGCTCCCCGGTCTCGAAACCGCCGAGATTACGACATGACCGTCTATCCCTTCGTGCTCCAGCTCGGCCCGCTCCAGCTGACCGGCTACGGGCTGATGATGATGGTGGCTTTCCTCATGGCGGGATGGGCGATTCAGCTCGACTTGCGCCAGCGCGGGCTCGACGAGGACTACGCCGCCGACATCGTCATCGCCGGCGTCATCGGCGGATTGATCGGCGCCAAACTGTGGTACGTCTTCCTGACCGGGAAGTCGGAGGCGCTGTTGCAGCGCGGGGGATTCGTATGGTACGGCGGATTCCTCGGCGCGACGCTCGGCATCCTCCTGAACGGCTGGCGCCGGCGCGTTCCTGCTCGGTTCACCGCGGAGATTTGCGCGGCACCGCTCGCGCTCGGCTATGCCTTGGGACGGGTCGGCTGCTTCCTCGTGAATGACGACTACGGCATTCCGTCGAGTGTCCCCTGGGCCATGAAGTTTCCAGCCGGCTTGCCGCCGACGACCGTATCGAATCTGCAAGAGATGGGCGTCCAGTTTCCGGTGAACGCCGACCCGATGCAGGTCGTCGCGGTTCACCCGACGCAGATCTACGAGACGGTCATCATGCTACTGGTGTTCTGGTGGCTGTGGCGCCGGCGCGATCACGGTCACGCCATCGGTTGGTTGTTCGCCTGGTACCTGGTGCTCGGCGGAGCGGAGCGGTTTTTCGTGGAGATCTTTCGGGCGAAGGACGACCGGCTGTTGGGATCGTTCACGCTGGCCCAGGCGACCAGCATCTTGCTGATGCTCGTGGGTGCTACGCTGCTCTACATTTGGCGGGAGCCGGCCGGACCGCAGCCGTTGCCTGAATCACTGCGACCGAAGCAGGTCCCGCTCCGCACGTGACGCTTTAGGCCCCCGCCCCCGCCCCCCTCGCATCGCCCAGCCCGCGGCGACAATCGCGAGCGCGAGCAGCAACCCCTGCACGATCAACGACTCGACGGTCGGATAGATGCCGAGCACTGGGATGCGGGGTGCGCCCTCGATCACCGTGAGCGGAATGATGCGTGCCTCCTGCAGCTCGGCGATCCCTTTCCCCGCGAAGACGAACGCCATGTAGTAGAGCATCACACCCGTCACGGCGAAGAACGGTTTCATCGCCACGCGCAGACCCAGCTGATTGATGAGCACGTACACCGCCACCAACCCCACCGAGCCGGCGGCAATGCCACCGATGACCGACACACTACTCGCGCCCGCCGAGGTGAACAGCGCTTTGTAGAACAGGATCGTTTCGAACCCCTCGCGATAGACCGCGAGGAACGCCACCGCGCTCAGCGCCATGCCCGATCCGGACGACAGCGCGCTCTGCATCTTGCCATGCACGAACGCGGTCCACTTGGCGGCTTCGATCTTGGAAAGCAGCCAGTAGCTCACGTAAAACAGGACGGCGGCTGCGAGCAGCATCGTGCCGCCCTCGATCATCTCGCGCTGGCCCGGCGTCGCCTGGAACAGCAGCTCGACCAAGGCCCACGTGAGCACGCTCGCCCCGACCGCGAGCCACGCGCCGCGCGCCACGTCGCGCCGCCGCTCAGGCGCCCCGGCCTTCGCCAGGAACGTCATCAGCGCGGCGACGATCAGGATCGCCTCGAATCCTTCGCGTACCAATAAGAAGAACGACGCAACGAAGAGGCTCATGGGAGACGGGTGATCGGCGACGACGCGCTCGGCGCGCTCCAGTCCTGCCAGCAGGCGCTCTCGGATCGCGTGACGCTCCGTCTCATCGGCCTGTGCGGCGCGCGTGCGCAGCCAGGCGAACGTCGTCTCCAGCTCGCTGGCGAGCCCGGGGTTCTTCGCACGGACTTCGGTCTCCACTTGCTCGAACGTCAGGTAGGCATTGAAGGCCAGCTTGTCGGACCGGAGCGCGAGGGCCGAATCCACCTGCCGCCGCACCGCCGCGAACGTGGCAGCCGTTGCCGATCCGCCGTACTGCATCGCCCCGACGTACGCGGCCACCGCCCACCGGTCCTCCTCCGACAGATCCTCGGCGAACTCGGGCATCGCGGTCCCCGGCACACCGATCGCGATGCGGCGGAAGATCTCGAGCAGCGTCGTCCCGCCCATCACTTTGGGATCGCTGAGGTCGGCCGGTGGGGGGCCTTTCAGCGTCTTGGCCTTGGGCCCGTCGCCCCGTCCCGTCTCTCCGTGGCAGGCAGCGCAGCGCTCGCGAAAGACGACGGCGCCGCGGGCCAGTGAAGGCGGCTTGGCGGGAAACTGCTCGATGACGTTGCGCCCACCAGCAGCCGCGGTGATCCGCCCAACCAGCACGTCCGTCACCAGGGCCACCGAATCGGGGGGCGCGAGCCGCTCCAGCATCTCCGCGATTCGGGTCAGTGCGTGGGCTGCGGGGACGCGCGCGGCCTCGGGAAGCCCGGGGACGTCGAATTGGGCCTGCTGGATGAAGAGCTTGGCCTCGTCCACCTCTTCCGGCTGGGTGATCTGCCCGCCGGTCGGGGTCACGCCGAGGGCATACTCCTTGGCGGCTAGGGAGGCGGCGGCGACCACGCGGCGCGCCACGGCCAAAGAGTCAGCCGCCTGCCCTGCGAGTGGCTGTGCAAGGCAGGCGGTAAACAGGAGAAGGGTTTTACAAAACCGCACTACACATACTAGAGTGATTTTGTCGGGAATTCAATCTGTTGATAGGACTGCAATTGCGACCGCTGCCTCATGGGTGTGGGACAGGGACAAGAGCACCCGGCTCACTCGCAGCTCCTTGGCCCGGCTGGCTGCCAAGCCGCTGAGGGCGACGTCCGGGCGCCCATCGGGGGCACGGGTCACCTCGATGTCCCGCCAGCCAATCCCGCGCGCGGCGTCGCTCCCTTGCAGCGCCTTGTACACCGCCTCCTTTGCCGCCAGCCGCACGGCGACGTGCTCGGCGGGGTCGGGTCGAGAGCGGCAGTAGTCGGCTTCCGAGGGTGTCAGCAACCGGTCGAACACGTGCGCGCCTTTGTCGGCGAGCATTGCGCGCGCTCGGGAGACTTCAACGAGGTCCACACCCACGCCCACGGCGCTCATGGGGCGGGCCGGGCGATGAAGAGTCGCCGGCGGTAGCGCTGCCCGTTCACCTCCACGACGACGATGTAGGCCCCATTGACCAAGCGACGCGTTCCCCCGCCCAATGTGAGGTTCCAAACATATTCGTTGCTGGGCGCGTCCACCGTGGCCGCGTGGATCTGCTCCCCGGTAAAAGTGAATACCGAGACGCGGGCGTTTTCGCTCGACGCCGGCCAGGAGATCACCACCTGGTCGCTGTGCACGGGATTCTCGGAGACCTCCGCACCGCCCGCGGCCGCCAGCTGCACGAACGCGACGCTCGCGTCCGTGGCGAATCCGACGGCATCCAGCCACCACGTGAACTGATGGGAGATGAAGCGCACGCGCGCGCCGCGGCTACCGGCCGCGTGGGGCAGGTCCACGCGCATCGGGTACCAATTTGGCCCGTCGCCGATGATCACGGCGACGTCGTTCCACGTCGCTCCCGAGTCGGGCGAGAACTGAATGACGCCGCGCTGCTGCGGAGTGAAAGTCGAGCCGTAGTGGCGAGTCCAGAGATTCAGCCAGACCTCCGTGCGGCCGCCCAAATCCACGACCGGTGAAGTCAACGTGTCATTGCGGCTTGCGGCCCACGAATACTGGCCCGCAAGCCGCACCGTATCCCGCCACCATCCCCCTCGCCACCCGGCATCGAGCGGCTCAGCGCCGGCGAGCGTGAGCAGCTCCGCGGTGACGCCGGTGCCGTCCGCCCGCAATGCTCGCACGGCGTCGGGTCGGAGATCGGTGCGCCACACGGTGCGCAACGTCCCGCGCCGCAGCGAATCGGTCTGCACGCTACGCGTGACCAGCGCTCCCGTGCCGGTTCGCAGCGTTAATGACGGCGGCCGCGGCGCGGCGGCGTCGAGACTCAGCCAGGCATCGGGCCAGAGAGTCGTGAATCGTGCCGCACTGGGAACGAGGCCCCCGACACCCGGCGCCCGCGCGAGGTCGCCGGACGCGAGGATCAGCGAGTTCGCGAAGGGCAGATTGTCGCGGAACACGCGCTCGATGAGCGCGCTGTCGTCGGGAAACTCGAACCCATAGTACAAGCCCTGCATGCAACACCCGCTGGTCAGCTCGTCCGTGAAGCCGATCGTACCGTACGTGCGGTATGCCCAATCGGTGTACTCGCCGTTGGTCGGGTACAGATTCCAACCGGGTCCGGGGTGGTAATGATCGATCGGAGACTCGGGGGTGTTGTCGAGGACCGCCGGTACGAGATCGGTACCCGCCAACGCCTGGAAGCGCGACACGTCGGGCGCCAGCTCGCCGGCGCGGAACCCCCACGGGTACAGGATGAGCCCGCTGTAGCTGTGGAACGAGACCGACACAACGGGTGGATGGGCGGCATGAAACGCCATCATCGCCTGCGTTTCGGGCTCCGAGCCGGGGCTTGTTCCCCGGTAGGTTTCCGCCCATTCAAAGCCGCTCGAGCCCAAATCGTCCACCGCCCAGAACGTCGGGTAATTGCGGTTCGGATCCACGCCATAGCTGCCGTTGCCGTTTGGGCGGCGGTTTTTCCGCCAGTAGCGTTCGGTCGTGAACGTGTACTGGTAGCCGTCGGGATTCTCGACCGGGATCACCCACACGTCGTGCGTGGCGACGAGCGCCGCCGCCGAGTCGGCGAGCCAGCGAGTCAGCTTCATCGCCACGGCGGTCGAAATCCATTCGCGGGCGTGATGCGTGGCGATGAACAACACGTTGGGCCGGTTGAGAGCGTCGTCAGGCGCGCCGATCTTCACCGCGAGGATCGGACGCCCTTCGTACGACGCGCCGACGGAGTCCACGTGAATCAATGTGTCCCCTGCGGCCCAGGCGGCCAGCGTCGCACGAATCCCATCGCCGGGTTTGTCGAACGAATGGAAGTTACGGAACGTGTCGGCGGCCGCGCCGGTCGTGACCCGCGCGACCGCGGGAGGAAACGTCGCGAAGCCGCGGCGCGTCAGCAGCGCTTCGGTCTCCGGCGACACGACGATCACGGCCCGTTGCGCGGCACCGACGATCCGCACAGCCGCGACTTCGAACCCCAGACGCGCCAGCGAATCGAGGCTCGCGCGTCCGACGATCGGCACCTCGACCACGCGCAGCTGCGCCGGCGCCGGAGCGGCGGCGGCGCACAGGAGGAGCGCTAGAAGCCCAGGCGCGCCGCGAGCCATGCTGGGGCCGGCACGTACCCGCCAAGGATCAAGCCGAACCAGACGAGTAGTACGGAACAGGGAACCCACAGGAGAAAGACGGGCCAGAGCGTGGGGCGCCAGGCGGCAAGTGCCTCGATTTCGGAGTCCCAGCGCAGGCGCTCCTCTTCCACTTCCGTCTCGAGCGCGAGCCACGCCGCCTCGAGCCGCCGAGCCACGGTTCGCAGCGCTTCCTGCCACTCGGCATGCGCATCCTTTTCGAGGACCGACGCATCGCCGGCTCGCGCGGCCGCCGTCTCGAGCGCATCGAGCGCGACGACGAACGTCCCGCCTCCCGTCCCGAGCCGCGCCGCAATCGCCCGCTTCTCGGGCGTAGTGAGCAAATGCCGGCGGAGGCGGCGGCGCGGCAGCCGCACCTCGCGCGCGGTGCGCGTGATTTCGGCATTGAGCGCGTCGGCGACACGGTTTGCCGCGCGGCGCACGGCGTTGTCCCACGCGGCTGCCCAGGCTCCGCGGCCCGTCGTCTCGAGAACACGCCCGCGATCCACCGCCCGGCCCTCACCACCGAGCTCGAGCACGCGCGTCGCCAGCTCTTCGCGGATGTCGTCGAGCGGCACCCAGGGCTGCCGCTGACGGCGCGGCACGATGATGCGCCCGAGCGACGGAGCCAGCTCGGGCACGCGCAACGGCATCAACAGCTTCATAGAGCCAGCCGTGCCGTCCGCCCGGTGCGGTGCTCGTAGGCGGTGACGAAATGCGGCAGCGGTTCCGGAAGGAACCGGTCGCGCGCGAGTCCGGTGGCGCGAACCGCGCGCTCGATTGCCTCGGGCTCACCCTCGATCTCGACCAGCACATCCATGGCGGGATACCATTCGATCCGGACCGTCGCGCCGCTGAGCCGGTACTCCGCGATCTTGCGGTCAATCCTCAATACGACCTCATAATCGAGGCGCTCGAGAATGACGCGAGCGGCCTCCGGCTGGCCCACCTGGACTTCGTGCTCTTCGCGATGCTTGTAGCCGTCGCGCACGCTGACCGGACCCTTCCATCCGAGCACACCGAACGGAGCGCCATCGCTATCGGGCCGGTAAACGCGCAGGCGCAGGACTTCGTCGCGCTGCTCCAACTCCCCGGCGCGGTCATAGCGCCGGTCGATCATCTCACCGCGGAACACGACTTCGGCGCCGGCGTCCGAGAGAGCGGCCTCGAGCGCCGGGGGATCGTCCACGCGCGCCTTCAGCTCGAGCTCGTCCGCGGAGTGGGTCACGAGAACAGGGCGTCCAGCACGGCCTGCGTGTCGCCGAGATTCTCAAAGACGTGCGTCGCACCTGCCGCCCGGAGCGCATCGGCGCTGTAGAAGCCGGTCGCGACGGCGACCGTGCGCGCGCCCATGGGACGTCCGCAGGCGACGTCATCCGGCGTGTCGCCCACGATCACGAGATCGGCGCCGGTGAACCGGCGGCCGGTGCGCTGCGCGGCGCGCTCGGCGGCGACCGCAGGCAGATCGGCTCGGGCGTGCGAATCGGAGCCGAACGCGCCCACCACGAACCGCGACGGATCGAGACCGGCAGAGCGCAGTTTCAGAGCCGCGCCATGCTCGACGTTGCCCGTGAGCAGCCCCACGAGGGCCCGGCCCTCGGCTTCGTGCGGCTCGAGCGCTGCGAGCAAATCCTTGATGCCGGGATAGATCTTCGTCGCCTGCGTGGGCTTCGCGAGCTCAGCGGTGAGTAGCTCGACGTAGCGCCGGCAGACGGCGGTAATCCGGTCGACGGATTTGCTGTCGGGATGGCCGGCCATCTCCATCAGCTCGCGCACGATCTGGGGATCCGTCTTGCCGTCGAAGCGGTAGCCGTCGATCGGCCCCGCAGTGCCCATTTCGTCTACGAGGGCGCGATGGATGGCGCGGCGGCCGGCGCCGTCGGTCCAGAGCAATGTTCCGTCTATGTCGAAGAGGATCAGACGCATGCCTAATAATGTAGGGGCACGCCATGGCGTGCCCCTACATCCGTCGAACCCCCACGAAGTTAGCCAACAGTCGCACCATTCGCGGCTCGTCGCCGAACAGGTTGTCGCTGCCCACACCACCCCGTGATAGCGCCGCGTGCACGATCCGCCCCGCCCCCGCCCACAGCGCCACATGCGAGACGCGGCCCCGTTCCGCAAAGAAGAGCAGGTCGCCGGCCTCGTACTTGTCTCCATGCTCCGACATCGCGATCTCGCGTCCTTGGCCGAACTGCTGGTCGCTGTCGCGTGGCAGTTGGATGCCGCGCGCCGCATACACGGCCTGAACGAGTCCCGAGCAATCGATGCCCCATTCGGTGCGTCCGCCCCAGAGATACGGCGCGCCGCCGTACCACTTCTGCGCCAGCTCGGGCAACGCGAGATGGCGCGCTTCCACGCGCAACTCTTGGTCCCGGCGCACACTGCCCGCGGCCACGGCGCCGCGTTGCCCATCGGCGAGCTCCACGACCCCGCGGCGGAATGACAGGCGCGCCCCCGTCGGCAGCCGGCGCCGCCCGTCCGTGGTGAGGATGTCGGCGCTGAGCGAGCGGGCGGTGGCGCGTTCGCGCCAGTCCTCCGACCAATCGGCCGGCCCGGTCGCCACATACCCCGCGTTCACCCACGCGACGTAGCCATCCGCGGCGCGGACGCGCAGCCACTCGTCCCGTTGCTCCAGGATGTCGAGCGATTCGCCATGGAGCGCTTCGCTGACGCGCGGCGCCGACACCTTCGGCTCGCCGAGCAGCGGGGCGAGCGCCGCGGTCACGATCGCGGCGGCGTCCACGACGGTCTCATCGGGCAGCAATCGCACCCTTTCGGTCAATCCAGTTTCGCCTGCCAGGCGCCGCAATGCGTCCCGAGCATCCCGGCTCGATGTCGCGCCCGTGAGTAGGGGCGCAGCATGCTGCGCCCCTACATTCGCCGCGATAGTGACATCGAACACGCCGAGCCGTCCGTCCGGCACCCATTTGCGGCGCAGGTCGTCGACCGCGCGCTCGACTCTATCCACGGCGCACCGAACGCTCCACGGCTTCGGGCACCGCGAGCGCCGCGAGCGCTTCGACCTGCAGCGGCGACCTCGGCTTCACCGCGGCGGTGCTCACCGCGAACACCACGTCGCCGTCGAACAGCGTTCCGTACGGCGTGATGCGCCGGGCCAGCGCATCGCTGCCCGAATGCGCCAGCGCTTGCAGCTGCACGCGGTCCATCTCCGCGTTGGTGGCGACCACGGCGAGTGTCGTATTGCGGGTCAGCCGTTCGGGATCGCCGAGCGGCGCGCCACCGTCGGCGAGGTAGCGGAGGCTGTCGGTGGTTCCGGCGATGATCTCGCCGCGTGCATTTCTCACATCGCCGATGGCATTCACGACCACGAGCGCCGCGACGACGATCGCGCCGTCTTGCGAGCGTTCGGCCCATGAGCCGAGACCGGCGGGGATCATCTTCTCGAGCCCCGCGGCCTTGCCACAGGTGGCGCCTCGACCCACGCCCACGAGTCCGTCCGCGTAATCGGCGCTCGCGGTGTCGCACGCGCGGTAGCCGTCGTCGGGACTCGGCCAGCCGAGCGGCTTTCCCGCGTTACCGAGGTCGAAGATCACGGCCGACGGAACGATGGGGATCGTGCCCATCGTGCCGACGGGCAGGCCGCGTCCCCGCTCGCGCAACCACCGCATCACTCCATCGGCGACGCCCAGGCCCAATGCGGAGCCGCCGGTGAAGAGGATCGCGTCAATCCGTTCGACGAGGTGACCCGGATCGAGGACATCCAGCTCTCGTGTCCCGGTCGCGCGGCCGCGGACGCAGACCGACGCCCGCATTCCCGTCTCCGGAGCGAGCACGACGGTGCAGCCGGTGCCGTGCGCTTCGATCGTCGTATGCCCGACCGTGATGCCGGGCACGGCGGCTAGATTCATGCGCGACTTGCTCATTGACGCGCCAAGATAACGTCAGCAACGTTGACGGCCATGACTCCTCCCCAAGTGCCCGTGGACCGCACGACCGTGCTCGTGGTGGATGACGAGGACGGCATTCGGCAGGCGCTGACCCGCTTTTTGACGCGCCTGGGCTATCAGGTGCAGGCGGCGGCCAACGCGACCGAGGCGCTCGCGCAGCAGGCGGAGCACCACCCACAGGCGATGCTGTGCGACATCCGGATGCCCGAGACCAGCGGCGTCGAGCTGCTGCCCAAGGTGCTCGCTCAGGATCCGGACCTCGCGGTGCTCATGCTGACCGCCATTGACGAGCCGCGCACGGCGATCGAATGCCTCAAGCTCGGCGCGTTCGACTACCTCATCAAACCGGTGGACCTGGACGAGCTGGAGCTGTCGTTGCAGCATGCGTTGCGTCAGCGCCAGCTGGAAGTGGACCGGCGCGAGCTCGAGCAGTGGTTGGCGCGCGAGGTCGCGGTGCGCACGCGCGATCTCGAGGAGCGCTCGGCGGCCATCGAGGAAGTGGCGCTCGATGCGTTGGCAGCGGCGCGGGATTGGGACGGCACCGACGCGGCGTTGAGCAAATTGGCGGAAGAGTTGGGAGCCCCGCGGGAGGAGCTGGCGCAGGAGTTGAAGCGCCGGCGGGCGGGGGCCTAGGCTTTCGCGGCTTTGGCCTTTTCCTCGCAGGCCTTGCAGCGCGTGATGCCGCGGAATGTGCAAATCAGACAGATGAAAGTCCCGCAGTCCGAGCAGGGGTAGCCCTCCGAGGCCCGCTCCTCATTCCCGCAGTAGCGGCAGACCATCCCATCGTGCTCTTTCAGCTTCGGTTTTTCCATACGCCTCAGAGGTTCAAACTGTAGGCCTTAATCTTATTGATCAGGGTCGCGCGCGAAATCCCAAGCTCCAAAGCCGCCCGCGTCCGGTTCCCGCTATGATGGCGCAACGTGCGCTCGATATGCTGCCGCTCCACCTCTGAGAGCGATTGGGCCTGATAGCGGCGGTCGGTGTTGGCCCGCTGCCGCAGATCCACCGGGAGCTGCTCGATGCCGATCGACGCCTGCCCCCGTCCGAGGATCATCGAGCGCTCGAGCACGTTGCGCATTTCGCGCACGTTGCCGGGCCATGCGGCTGACAGCAGCCGGTCGAGCACGTCCGAGCTGCACTCGCTCGGGCAGCCCGGCAGCTGCGCCTTGAGATCCGCGATGATCCGCGTGATCAGCTCGAGCCGGTCCTCTCGCGAGCGCTCGCGCACCGGCGGCAGCGTCAGCGGCATGACGTTGAGCCGGTAGTAGAGATCCTCGCGAAAGCGCCCCGCTTCCACTTCACGGACCAGATCGCGATTCGTCGCCGTGATGAGCCGGACATCCACCGCCAGCTCCCGCGTCCCGCCCAGGCGCCGGAATTTTTTCGTCTCGAGCACCTTGAGCAACTTGGGCTGCAGGTCGAGCGCCAGCTCGCCGATTTCGTCGAGGAAGATCGTGCCCTGATCCGCCAGCTCGAACAGCCCGACCCTCCGCTCTTTGGCGTCGGTGTAGGCGCCCTTCTCGTGCCCGAACAGCTCGGAGTCGAGGAACGTGGCCGACAGGCCGCCGCAGTTTACTTCCACGAAGGGGCCACCGGAGCGCGGCGACAGATTGTGAATCACCCGCGCCACCCATCCCTTCCCTGTCCCGCTCTCGCCCTGGAGCAGCACGGTCGAGCGCTCACTGGCCGCAAGCAGCTCGATCTGGCGCGCCAGCTCCCGCATCCCCGGCGAAACGCCGAGCGAGCTGACGCCTTCTCCCTCGTGGTCGAGCGCGCGCAGCCGCGCGTTCAACCGCGACAGACGCGCCTTCTCCGCGACCCGCGCGATCGCGGCCGACAAATGCGTCATGTCCACCGGCTTGGTGAGGAAGTTCTCGGCGCCAAGCTGCATCGCCTTCACGGCGGTCTCAATGTCGCCCTGTCCGGTCAGGAGGATCACGGCGGCGTTTTCGCGGCGCAGCCGCTCGAGCACCACGAGTCCATTCGCATCGGGAAGATGCAGATCGAGGAGCACGACGTCGGGCCGCACCCGCCGGAACGTCTCCATCGCCTGCTCGCCCGTGCCCTCCCGCCAAACCTCGTAGCCGATGCGCTCGAAGTAGTCCCCGATCGCCCGGAGCACGCTCGCGTCGTCGTCCACCAGCAACAGTGTGTCAGCCATGGTGAGCCTTGAACGCCGGGCCCACCAACACGGCGAGCGCACCGGGCAGCAAACGCGCTTCGAACGGCGTCGAGCCCGTCACCTCGCCGTCGAGCTGCACCGGACGGGCCGCGCCGTCCGTCACTTCGACACGGACCGTACGGCCCCGTGCCCACCAGACGCGCCGTCCTTTACCGTCCGCGCGCCCCCCGTTTCCCAACAGCAGCTCGAACACGGCGCTGGCACTTTGGAACACGCCAGTCGCGTCCAACGCGACGATGTCGAGCCAGCCGTCATCGGGGGCGAGTGAGTCCCGCAGCTTGAAGAAGCCTGGGGGCAGCTGGCCGCAGTTCAGCACGAGCAGCATCGCCGCCCGGACTTCATGTGACGTCCCATCTACCGTCACGCGATGCGCGGCGCTGCGCACGGAGCTCAGGGTGAGCACCGCGCGCGCGAGATACGCACCGACCTTCCAGCGGCGTTTGGCTTGGAGACCTGTATCCGCCATCAGCTGCGCGTCGAACCCGGTACCGGCGGCGACCGCGAAGTAATGCGGACCGTCGGATCGTGCGACGACGCCGAGGTCAATCGGATGGCGGCGGGCGCTCAGCAACGCCCGCGCCGCGGCCTTGGTCGTCCGGGGTATGCGCAGGTTGCCGGCGAGCACGTTGCCGGTGCCGCCGGGCACCAGGCCCAACGAGATCCCCGTCCCCGCGATTCCGGCCGCGACCTGCATCGCCGTTCCGTCGCCGCCGTGGCTGACCAGCACATCGAACCCCTCGCCGCGCGCCTGCTCGGCGATGCGCCGGGCATCGCCGTGGCTGGTGGTGGACTGCACATCCACCGACCAGCCTCCGCCTTGGAGAATGTCGCGGATTGTGGTGACGGCCCGCCCATGCGCACGCGCCGCGAAGGGATTGGTGATCAGCAGCGCGCGCGTCACCTAGTAGCGCCGCTCCCAGAACACGTCGACGCCGACCTGACGCGAGACCGGCGCCTGCAGCAGGCTCCCCAGCCCGCATGCGCGGACCGGCTCGAAGCTGGCTTCCGTGCGCCACTCCGGGCTGAATCGGAACTGGAAGCTCGCGCCCAGCGTGTTCGTCAGACGCGACTGGTTCTGGCTTTGCACCTGCTGACAGAAGCCGGCGTTCACCACCAGAAACGTCTTGGAGCCGATTGCCCAACCGGCGGCGACCCGAGCGCCGGAGAACGGGTTCGCGGGGTCGCCCGGCCGGATTTCGAAATAGTCGAGCGGCACGCCCAGGTCGGAGACGAACGTTCGCTCCAGCTCACCCGCCAGCAGCGACGCGGCGGTGCTGCGTACGAACCCGCCCTCGCCGCCGCCCAGCTCGAATGTCGGTTTCCCGAACATCAGGTAGGAAATCAGCTCGGTCTGCGATTTGTCCTGCTGCTCGGACTCGAGCGTCAGCTTCGGCACTCGCAACGTGCCCCGGATGTGCGCGATGACCGCGATGTCCCTGTTGTCGGTCCCAGGCCCGGGAAGGGGATGCACGACGTGCCGTGCCGAGATGTCGAGCGCGGCATCGAGATCGGGTGTGCCGAAGTACTGCACCGTTCCCTGAGTCACGACAAACTCGCGCGTCACCGGCCCTACGATCAGGCGATACGTGCCACGCGGCGCCTGCAGCGTGCCGCTCAGCAAGTAGTTGTTCTTGACCTTATTGACAATGACCGAGCCGGACAGCTGGATGTTCGCTTCGTTGGAGCGCAGCCACACGTCTTCACCCATCGTGAGCTGCAGATTCTCCACCCGCAGGCTGTCGAAGAACAAGCTCTGGAACTCCGGTCCCAGCCGCTGCGTGCGAATGAGCGACGTGTCGATCAAGTCCTGCACCCATGGCTCGTCAAGGTTCACGACGCGCTTGTTGACGAGGTCGGCGAAATGCAGCACGCCGGAGGTGACCGTCCCGCGCCCCGTGAGCGTCGCGCCGAACACCGGACCCGTCAGCGCCACGCGGCCGCTCGCGGTCAGGGTGAGATAGCCGCGCAGTTCCAGCGCCTTGAACTCGGACGTGGTGATGTTCAGCGCCAGCAGCGGTTTGGTGAGCCGCTCGAGCCGCATGTAGCCCCTGAGCTGCGCCCGTCCACGTTCACTCACGGCCGTAATACTGTCCACGCGAATCGTGTCGCCGCGGAGCGAGAGACTGCCGTTCAGGTCCGTGTACCGCACGTTGAGCGCCGGAATGGTCGCGGCGGCGTTGCCGATCTGGAGACCGCCGCGCAGCCGCGGGGCCTCCCAGGTGCCGCCGATCCCGAGGTCGGCGTTGAACATCCCCTCCACTTGCCGCAACGTGGTTGTCACGGCCGCGAGCACGCCTAGATCCACGCTGTCCGCGCGCGCCTGCACCGAGAGCGTGTCCGGCAGCTGCCGCTGTGCTACCGGCACGAGCGCCAGATCGAGTGGGAGATGCGCCTTCACGTTCAGGATCTGCTGGCCCGACCGCCACAAATGCACTTCGCCCTTCAGTCGCCGGTTGCGGTAATCGATGTTCCCGTCCATGAACGGCGCACGGAACGATCCGAAAGAAGCGTTCGAGAAGGCGAAGGAGCCGGCATACTCGGGGTTGGCGCGCGTGCCGCTCGCGACAATCGTCGCGGTGAGCGCACCCGCGACGCCGATCGTGTCGCGCTGAATCAACGCGTAGATGCCGGTAAGCGGGAAGCTGTCCAGCGAGACCCGCGCGTTGATCGGACCGCGCTGCGGCAGATCGCCGTCGAGGGTCAGGCGTCCCGAGCCTGCGGCGTTCCTGAGCGACGCCGAGTCCACGTGCAGGAAGGAATCACTGAATGCCAGGGCGGTCGGTCGCTCGAGGAACCAGACGCCGCTGGGGAGCAGCAGCGCGAGCGAATCCAGGGCGACATGCTGCACCCCGGCGGTCCCAGCCCCCCCGCCCCCCCCGTCCCCGGGGCGCTCGTAGCGGCCGCCCGCGAGGAATGCGCCCAAGTCACCGACCCGCGAGCGAGCAAACCAGGTGAGCGAGTCGCGCGTGCCGCGCGCGCGCGCCGCGGCGGCGCCGAAACCGAGCCGTCCATAGCCGAGCGAGTCAATGTCGGCCTCGACGTCGAACCTCGGCACGGGGCCGGGCTGATACGCGATCGTCCCCCGACCTTTCGGGAGGCGCCAGCCGCGCCACGTCAGATCCGCGACCCGGGCATCGCCGCCAATGGACATCGAGTCGAGCGAGCCGTTCAGCGTCACGCGGACCTGTGCCGAGCCCTTCAGCGCGTCCTCGGGCGATGAACCTCCGGTCAGCGCGGGACCGGCGATCCACGTGACGAGTGAGTCGAGGACGCTGAGGCTGTCGGCGTCGAGATCGAGCATCAACGTCCCGCGATCGGGCCGTCTCCACCCCAGCGACCCGCTGCCGCGCGTGAGCAAACCGGGCTGTTGCAGCCGCAGCGAATCCACGTACAGCTTCCCATCGGCAAAGTGCATGGTCGTCGCGCCGCTATCGATCACCGTTCCCGCGAACAATGAGGGGGCGAGCGTCGCGGAGAACGCGCCCGCGGGCGGAGCGGTGCTGTCGCCCGCCACGGTCCCCGTGGCGGTGAACGTGAGGCGCGAGGGCGGAGCGTCGCGCGCCAGCCAGCGTTGCAGGTTCAGGTCGAACGCGCGCAGCGTGAAGTTGCGGGCGCCGAAGCCCGGGTGCACGTCCCGCGCGCCGAGCAACAACGTTCCATCTCCGCGCACCACGCCCCCGCCGCCGAGCATCTCGAGGTCGGCATGGGTCTCGACGCCGGCGAGATTGCCGTTCATGCGGATCGTGCCGGCGAGTGTGCCGTGCAGCGGAAAATCGGCCACCCGGGAGGTCAGACCTTCGAGCGACAGCGAATCGGCGCGCACATCGGCGAACACGCCGAGGATCTCCGTGCGCGTGTCGAGGCCGACGACCCCGCGGATGACGCTCGCGGGCCCCCCCCGCCCCCCCCGCCCCCCCCGGTCGTCGTCGTGGTGGCGCAGGGTCCCGCTGAACATCGTGTTCTTCAGCGTGCCGGTCAGCGTGCCGCTTGCATCCAGCTCGCCGGACAAGTCGACCGCGGGGACGAGCCGTCGCACCGTGCCGAGATCAATGCGGCCCGTCTCGATCGCGAACGGCTGGAACGCGAGGTCCGACCCCGCCACATTGATCTCGCCTTTTCCCTGGATCTGTGATTCGGGCCATCCGGGCACGAGCGAATCGCGGAACGACCACGCGGTCTCGATCTTCAGCGCGCTCATCGGCCCGTCTACGATGGTTTGTCCCGTCAGGCGCCCCCAAAACGGCAGCGAGTCGATGTACACGCGGGCGAGGTCGAGCGAGAGATCGCGGGCCGTGAGGTCACCCTGGCGCAGCGCGACGAGCCCCGAGTCGGCGGCGCTGAACGCGGTGACGCGGCCGGTGAGACGACCCTGACCGAACGTCAGGTCGAGGGGCCGGAGCTGAATCTCGAGCAAGCGGCCGCCATGCGACGCGACCGTCACGCCGCCGTGCAGCACCGCGTGTTCGGGAAAGCGAGGATCGAGAAACCGGATGTCGGTCAGCGTCGCCGAGTCGGCGCGCATGACGAGATTCCACAGCACGGTGTCACGCGGCCACTGCACGGTGCCTTTGGCGCTGAACTGCGTAGCGGGAAAGCGCACGCGCGACAGGTCCACGTCGAGCGTCCTGCCGTCGATCGTGATCCGGCCCACGACGTCGGCGATGGACAGCTTGGGGTCGCTGCTCTCGGTGGCGAGCCGGAGGATATCGATGCGGATGCCCTTCTCGCGCGGCGCCTGGATGCGCAGCGCCGCGAGCCGCGCATTGAGGTGCTCGAAGCGACGCACGCGATAGCGTCCGTCCTCGCCGGACGACTCGATTTCTTCGGCGCTGCTCGCCTGACCGTGCTTCTGCAGGCGCAGGGTGAGCGAGCCGTCCACCATCTGCACATTGCGCAGCAGAATGAGCGAGCGGGGGCCGGCCGGTCCGAGCGGCTGCACCCGCACCGTGTCCTTCTCGCCGAGCCGCAGCAGCTCGTCGAAGTTGGTCTTGCCGTTGGCGTGCTGCACGATGTTGATCACGGGGCGATCGAGCCGCACTTCCATGAACACGACGCGGCCGGCCGCGAAGTCGATCGGGTTGTAGCCCAGCTCGGCCCGCGGCAGAAACGCGACGAGCGTCGAATCGGGGTCGACCAACCGGACGTCGGTGAGCACGACGCCCGTGAGCAGCGATCCGCGCACTTCGCCGACTTCGATGCTGCCCGCGATGGCGCTCTCGACCGCCGCGCTCGCCACGCGTGCGAGCAGCGTGCGTCCCGCGCGGGTGCCCACCAGCGCGTTCAACGCGCCGAGGAAGCACGCCAGCAGGCCGACCAGCGACCAGAGCGCGACGCCCAACGAGCGGCGCATCTAGAACGCCTGCCCAACAGCGAACTGCACGACGATTTTTTGCCAGAACGACTTGCTCGCCCGCACAGGCGGATACGAGGGCCGAATCTGGGTGATCGTGCTGGACGTGTCGCTTGCCTGATACAGCAGCGGTCCCACCTGCGCGGCGTAGCCGTTATATGCCGCATCGATACGCACCGGCCCCAGCGGCGTGGTGAAGCGGACGCCAGCCCCGGGAGTCAGGCGCATGCCTCGGATCGAGACGATCTCGTCACCGCGCTCCCACACCTGGCCGGCATCCACGAACAACCCCAGGCGCATGCGAGAAGCGAGAATTGGCGACGGCAAGCGCAGCTCGGCGTTCAGGATGATGGCGGTGTTGCCGCCCGTCGGCCGCGTTTGCACGTTCCGAAACACCTTGTCTTCATCTCCGCCTCCGGCCTTCCGAGTTGCGGCGGTGTCGACCGCGGCGGGGCTGCTCGTGTCGGCGCCGATGAAGACGTAGACGCGCGGACCCAACTCGTTGCGACCATAGCCGCGCACGGAGTTCGGCCCGCCACCGTAGAAGCGCTGATCCGGCGGCACGTATGGGACCGGCTGGCCCGAGAGGGTGATGTTGCGCGGGAGAATCGTCCCACCGCGGATCCGCCAGGCGAACACGCTGCGGCGGCCAATCGGGTAGTACTTCGCGATTTCTAGCTCGCCGCGGTTGAACTCGTACGTCGCGTCGGAACCAACGAGTCGCGAGGCATGCACCACCGAGGCGGTCATCAGGCTGCCCTCGGACGGGTCGAGGATGTTGTTCACGCGGTCGCGCACCAAGGTGACTGTGGCCGCGCCGAAGCCCCGCCGCTTGCGCAGAAAGTCCTGGCTCGCCGCATCGCACAGACGGAACCAAAAGCAGTAAACTCCGGCGCTCGCCTCGGTTCGGCCATAGGAGTAGCCGTATCCAACCGTGACCGGCAACCGCCCGCGCGCGTTGAACGTGATGTCTGCATTCCCGCCGATGGCTTCCCGAGTGTACACCGAGAACTCCGAGTGCCGTTCGGCCAGAAACCCGAGCGAAGCGACATGGGAGCGCGACAGAAACGCCGGTTGCCGGAGCGTGAGGCCGACGCTGTAATTGAGCGTGTCGAACGTCCATCTGCCGCCGAACGGATTGCAGAGCTGATTCAATCCCGTCGATCCCTTGGGCACGCCCCCCAGCTTCGACACGCGGCCCGACAGGTCGAGCGTGCGCGCACCGCCGAGAAAATCGTGCGCCGCCCAGCCGCTCTGCACCCGGAAGCACTCCACGCTGCCGTAGCCGCCCCCCAGACGCACCTGGTGACGCGGCCCTTCCAGGACTCGCACGAGGACACGGACCTGGGAATCGGCCGTCACGGCTCCCTGCGGCGGGAGCGAGTCGATGAGCAGGACATTGACGGAGTTAAAGACGCCCATGCCATAGAGATCGCGCTGCGTCTGATAGAGGGCATCCTGCTTGAAAGAGTGGCCGCGCCGCACCGACATGACGCGCCGCACCGTGCTGGTATCCACGTCGCGCAACCCGCGGATCATGACCTCGCCGATGCGCATGCGCGGCCCCGGCTGCGCGTCGAGCTCGATTTCCGCACGCAACACGCCGGCTTCCGAATCGAAGTTGCGGAGCACCTCGGCATACGGATAGCCGCCGTTTCTCAGCTTGGACACGATCGTGTCGGCCGAGGCCTGCATGAGGAAGCGGTTGAAGGGATCGCCAACTTGCAGCGGCAGGTCGCGCTTGAGTCTCGCAACATTCAGGATGCCATCGACACCGCGGACGTCGAGCCGGACCACCCGCACCGGCTCCCCTTCGTGGATGCGAAACGTCACGTACACATCGCGGGGCGTGCGGCGCACGACGGTATCCACGACCGCGTTCATGTAGCCGCTTTGGCGATACAGGAGAAACAGACGGACGACGTCGCGGCGGAATTCGACCTCGCTGAAATAGCGCTTCTCGCCCAGTCCCAACCAGCGCACAATCCCGTAGCGGGCCCAGGCGCTCGATTTTGTCGTGGCAATCGCGCTCTCGAGTGTCACATCGTCCAGCGCCCGGTTACCGACGAACGAGAGACCCCGAACGACCCGCTCCTGGTCTTGAGCGGAGAGGACGGTGGTCGCCGAAAGAGCGGCGAGCAACAACAGGGGTATGACGCGCAATTGACGTAGTTTGCCAATCTCGGCTATGTTGCGACACTTGCTCCGCACTGTCAACCTTTTCGACACCGCGAAGAGCGCCCTGTTCCTCTGTATTCTTGCTGCCTGTCGCGGTCAGTCAGGCGGCGTCGAGGCTCGGGACCTCGTCTATTACGAAACATACGACCCGCGCTCGCTCGATCCGGCCCTCTCTACCGACGTGCCCACGGGCGAGATGGTGACGCTGCTGTTCGACGGCCTGACGCAGTTCGACGCCGACGGGCGCCTGCTGCCTAGCCTGTCCGATCGCTGGACCGCGGACCGCAAGGCGCAGCGCTACGTCTTCCATCTCCGCTCCGGCGTCACCTTCCACGACGGCCGGCCGTTGGTCGCCGCAGACGTGAAACGCTCATTCCTCCGCGTCCTCGATCCGCGCGCGCGCGGCGGGCGCGTGTGGCCGCTGCTGCCGATTGCGGGCGCCGCGGATTATGCGGACGGGCGGGCGCGCGACGTGCGCGGCATCGAGCTGCTCGCCGACACCGCGGTCGCGTTCACGCTAACCGAGCCGCTCGCCGTCTTCCCCAAGTTCCTCGCGATGCCGGTCGCGTCGGTCGTGCCCTCCTCCGTGCCGGCCGATTTCGCGCAGCGGCCGGTCGGCACCGGACCATGGCGCTTCGTCGCGTGGGAGCATGACGACTACCTCCGCTTCGCGCGCAATCCGAGCTACTGGGGCGGAGCGCCGCAAGCGGAGTCGCTCACCGTGCGCATCGTCCCCGAGCCGCTCACGCGCGCCGCGGAGTTTCTCGCGGGCCGCCTCTCCGTCGCCGAAATCCCGTTCGGCGAGACGGTCAAATGGCAGCAGGAGCATCCCGATTGGCTGCGCCGCAAAGCGGCGCTGCGCGTGGTGTACGTGGCGCTCAATAACCGCCGAGGCCCGTTGCGTGATCCCCACGTGCGGCGCGCGATCAATCACGCGGTCAACGTCCCCGAGATTCTGCGGACGGTGTGGAACAGCCGGGGCGTCGCCGCGGCGGGCTCGATCCCCCCGGCACTGGGCGGCAGCGACGCTGGCCGGCGGGCCTATGCCTGCGACACGGCGGCGGCGCGCCGCTTGCTTCAGACCGCGGGCTACCCCGACGGTTTCGCGTTGCAGCTGTGGCGGTCGGGAACGAACGTCGAGCTGGGACGCGTCGCGCAGGCGATTCAGGCCCAGCTCGCCGCGGTCGGCATCCGGATCGAGATCGTGTCGCGCGACGCCTCGAGCATGCGCGAAGCGGCCCGCAACGGCGACACCGACATGGCGCTGCTCGACTGGTGGGCCGACTACCCCGACGCCGACAACTTCCTCTATCCGCTGTTTCACAGCGCCAGCTTCGGACCGGGCGGCAACGTTTCCTTCTATAGTGACCGGGTCACCGATTCGCTCATTCTGGCGGCTCGCCGCACGGTGGATCAACAGGCGCGCGAAGCGTTGTATCGCCGCATCGAGAACCGCGTGCACGAGGCCGCGCCGTGGCTCTACCTCTGGTTCCCCGTGGATCTCTGGGCGGTGCAGCCGTCCATAGACGGCTGGGACGTTCCGGTGATCTTCAACGGCCAGCGCTGGACGAAGGCGCGGGTGAAGTGATTCAGCTCGTCGGCAGGCGGCTCCTGACGACGATTCCGACGCTGTTCGGTGTTCTGGTTGTCGCGTTCCTGCTCTTGAATGTCGTCCCCGGCGATCCCGTCGCCGAAATGGTCGGCGAGCGCGCCGACTCCGCCACGATCGCCAGGCTGCGCGCCGAGCTGCACCTCGATGAGCCCATCCCCGCGCAGTTCGGCCACTATCTCTGGGGTGTCGTCCGCGGCGACCTCGGCCGTTCCTATATCACCCAGCGACCGGTTCTCGGGGACCTCGCCGATCGCTTCCCCAAGACGCTCCAGCTGGCCGGCGCGGCGATGCTGCTCGCGGCGACCTGCGGCATCACGCTGGGCGTGCTCGCTGCCATCCGCCCGGGTGGCGCCGTCGACCGGATCAGCATGCTCATCGCCTATGTCGGGGTCTCGTTCCCGGTCTATTGGGTCGGCTTGCTGCTGATTCTGCTGTTCGCCGTGGCGCTCCGCTGGCTGCCGCCGTCGGGGTATGGCGGGATCGCGTTTCTCGTGCTGCCCGCATTGACGCTGGGCACGCGCTCGATCGCGTTTCTGGCGCGCATGACGCGCGGCGCGATGCTCGAGATCCTGCCGTCCGATTTCGTCCGCACGGCACGCGCCAAGGGGCTCAGCGAACGGCGGGTCGTCGGCCGGCACGCGCTGCGGAATGCCTTGCTGCCGATCATCACCGTCCTCGGTCTCGATGTCGGCAACTATCTAACGGGCAGCATCCTGACGGAGACGATATTCTCGTGGCCCGGCGTGGGGCGCTATGTGCTGCTGGCGATCGAGAAACGCGACCTGCCGGCGGTCCAGGGCAGCATTCTCTTTTTGTCCGTGATCTTTGTGCTGGTCAACCTTCTCACTGACGTGCTCTATGCGAAAGCTGATCCTCGCATCGCTTACGATTAGCGCTGCGGTCTCACTCCAGGCGCAAAACCGCGGGGGGGGCGGGGGGGGCTCCCTCCAGCAGCGCGTGACGCGGCTGCTCGAGCAGCCGCCATTTCAGCGGGCGACCTGGAATATCTACGCGCAGGACGACCGCGGCCGCGTGCTATTCAATCACAATGGGGAACGCTTTTCCGTGCCGGCGAGCAATACCAAGCTGATCGTGGCCGCAGCCGCAATCGTGCTGCTCGCCCCCGACTATCGCGCGCGCACCAGTGTCTACGCGAACGGCACCGTCACCAATGGCGTGCTCCAGGGCGACCTGATTCTCTATGGCCGCGGCGACCCCACGTGGTCGGAGCGCTGCTACACGATCGACACCTTGGCCCCCGGCGGCTGCGATTCCACCTGGACCGCCGTGGACGCGATCGCCGATTCGTTGCGGGCGCGCGGCTTGCGGCGCATCACCGGCCGAATCGTGGGTGATGGCTCGTACTTCGAGCCGACGTTGACGCATTGGAGCTGGGATTCGTTCGATCTCAACTGGTGGTACGCCGCGCCAGTCTCCGGGCTCGGCTTTCACGACAACAGCGTGGATTTCCAGATCACGCCCGGCGCCGCCGTAGACCAGCCGCCCACCATCACGTGGAACCCCGACCTGCACCTGCTCACGTTCGAGAACCGTGCTCGCACGGTGCCGCCGGATTCCTCCACCACGATTGGCGACAACTTCTTCCGCAGGCCGGGGACGCTCGACATCTGGGCCGAAGGCACCGTCTCGCTGAGCCGGACGCCCTGGATCGAGAGCTTCGCGCTGCCCGATCCGAATCTGTTCGCCGCGCGGGCGCTCGAGGCGTCTCTACAAAGGAAAGGGATCTCCGTCGAAGGCGGCGCCGCGAGCACGACGGACTCGATGGTCTATCGCGCGCTGCGCTGCTGCTCCAGCCCGATCGCGGAGTACAGCGGCCGGCCGCTTCCCGACATCGTATTTCCCATCCTGAACACGAGCCAGAACTGGTTCGCCGAGATGCTGCTCAAGATTCTGGGACGGCAAGTCGGGGACACGGGCAGCTGGGCCAAAGGGCTCGATATCGAGAAGCGGTTTCTCATCGATTCCGTGAAGATCGACTCGACCGCGTTCGCGCTCGAGGATGGCTCGGGTCTCTCGGCGGGCAATCTCGTGACGCCGCGCGCATTCGTGCAGCTCCTGGCCTATATGTACCGCCACCCCAAACGCGCGCCGTTTCTCGCGGCATTGCCGCGGGCACAGCAGCGCGGCTCGCTGCTGCGGCGCTTCGCGGGGACGCGGCTCGAGGGACGGGTATTGGCGAAGACCGGATCGATTGCGAGAGTGAATACGCTGTCGGGCTACATCGAGCGCGCTGACGGAAGGGTGATCACGTTCTCGATTCAGGCAAACGCCCATGATGTGCCGACGAGACAGATGTTGGCGCAGATCGATTCGGTTGTCGTGCAGCTCGCGCGCTAATCGTCCTTCTGTCCAAAAATCGCCATGTTCGAGCTATGGCCCGGCTCGAACTTCGCCGCCGGATTGAGGAAGTGCACGGCGTGATTCACGGCGATGCAAGCCTCCGCGACACCCGTCGCGATCAGCTTGAGTTTGCCGGGATAGGTCGTGATGTCGCCGGCGGCGTAGATCCCGGGAATGTTGGTCTCCATCGTCGGCGCGACCTTGATGTCGCCCTTCTCGATCTCGAGCCCCCATTCGGCGATGGCGCCGAGCGAGGAGACGAAGCCCAGCTGCGGAATCACGCAGTCCATCGCCAGCGTCTCTTGTTCCTTCGTCTTGTTGTTGTAGATCGTGACGCGCTCGATGCGAGCGTCGCCCGCGATCGCCTTCAGCTCCCAGAACGTGCGCAGCTCCATCTTGCCGGCCGCGGCCAGTGCCTGCACCTGGTCCACGGTCGCCTGGTGAGCGCGGAAGCCGTCGCGCCGGTGGATCATCACGATGTGCTTTGCGATGCCGTGCAGGTTTACGGCCCAGTCGAACGCCGAATCGCCGCCTCCGACGATCAGGATCCGTTTGCCGGCGAACATCTGCGGATGCAGCACGCGGTCGTGCAGTCCCTTGTCGTTCCACTGATCCACGTCCTTGAGCGGCAGCTTGCGCGGCGTGAACGCGCCGATGCCGCCGGCGATCAGCACCGTGCGTCCCGGATACTCGTCCTGGTCGGTCACGATGGTGAACAGCGGCTTGCCGTTCTCCTGCGTGCGGCGCAGACCGATCACCTTCTGCGCCAGGTGGACCGGCGGTTTCCACTGGAGGCCCTGTTCGGCCATGCCCTTGACCAGGTCTTTCGCGAGAATCTTGGGAAAGCCGGCCACGTCGAAGACGTATTTCTCCGGATAAAGCGCGGTGAGCTGGCCGCCCACCTGATCGAGGTTGTCGATGAGGCGGTGCGACGCGCCGCGCATTCCCGCATAGAACGCGGCGAACAGTCCCGTCGGGCCGGCCCCGATGATCGTGATATCTTTGGCGTCTTGCATCGGGCCAACGCTAACGTGCTTCTTGTGCTGGTGGTACTGGGGTGTGCCGGTGGTACGCGACCCGGCGCCTTGGGCTGGAGCCTGGGCGGCGAAGCGCACGTGTTTGTCGCCAGCGATCGTTTTGCGCGCGATTTCTATCGCCAGCTCACGGGCAGCCGCCGCCTGTCCGACTCACTCCGGCGGCGGCCACTCGTCGCCGTGGAGACACGACGCGCGCGGAGTGCGACGGTGCTTTCGGCGAGCGGCGCCGCCCCCGCTCGGCTGACGCTGGCCCGGTTCCATGCGCCGCAGACGTGTGGCTATGCGGGAATCGTCACGGAGCTCGTGCTGGCGTTCCCTCCGGGGAGCGCGGCAGGCCGTAGCACGCCGCGCTCTCACGTGGCGGTGGTCGCGCTGCTCGACGCGCCCCCGTTCGCCGGCGGCGCGGGATCGCTGCGTCCCGTGCTCAATCGCTCCGCTGCACTCGATCTCGTCAACCGCGTCGTGCACCGCGCGGAAAGCGTCGCCACCCTGCTGCGGCCGCTCGTCCTCGACGCCGACCAATCGGCGGATGCCGGTGAAGTCGTTTCGCTGGGATCGCGATACGGCGTCGGATTCCGGGCGAGATTCGTGACGCGCGCGGCGGACACGATGCTGGTGACGGGCGTCGCGACGACGGACCTCGAGCGGAACGACGTGCGCTGGGTCGTGCGGCCGCAGCGGATTCGGCTTACGGGCGGAATGATTCCGCGCGCGAGCGCGGGCGTGCGCTACTCGGTGCGCGGCACCGTCGCCGGTCAGGGGGGCGGCACGCTGCTGCTGCTCGACGAAATCACCGATGTGTCGGCGCGCGACTCCCGCGCGACCGCCGTGGATCCTGCGACGCGACGCGTGATCGCCGCGCAGCCGCTCGCGCTCCGTTGCCCCTGAGCATAGGTTCCCCGCCGTGAAGATCTACACGAAGACCGGCGACGCAGGCGAGACGGGATTATTCGGCGGCGGTCGCGTGCCGAAGGATGACCCGCGCGTCCGCGCGTACGGCGACGTGGATGAGCTGAACGCGACCATCGGCTTCGCGGCTGCCCTCGATCCGGCCGGCTTCGCAGCAGCCGCTTTGGAATCGGTGCAGCGCGACCTGTTCACCATCGGCGCCGAGCTGGCGACGCCCAATCCCGCGAAGCTTCGCGCCGCAGTCACCACGGATCAGGTGAGCGCGCTCGAGCAAGTGATCGACAAGCACGAGGCCGGCCTCCCGCCGCTGAAGAACTTCATTCTCCCGGGTGGCACACCCAAAGCGGCCGCCCTCCATCTCGCGCGCACGACATGCCGGCGCGCCGAGCGTTCCGTGGTGACGTTGTCGCGCGATCAGCAGATCAATCCCGTGATCATTCACTATCTCAATCGGCTCTCCGATCTGCTCTTCGTGCTCGCGCGCGCGGTGAACAGTCAGGCCGGCCGTTCCGACATCGTGTGGTGACGATCCGCGTCCCGCTCGTCGAAAAGCGGGATGCCTCCTACGACATCCTCGTTGCACCGGGTCTTGTCCACGAGCTGGACCAGGTCCTAACGCAGTACTGCCCCGCGGCGGCCTACGCGATCATCTCTGACTCTCATGTGGGCAAGGTCTATGGCGAATCGCTGAGCGCGACTTTGCAAGGCGCCCAGCTGAAGGCCGAATTGTTCACCTTCCCAGCGGGCGAGTGGAATAAGACCCGCGAGACCTGGGCGTCGCTGTCCGACCGCATGCTGGCCGCGCATTTGGGTCGCGACTGCGCCGTCATCGCGTTGGGGGGCGGCGTGGTCAACGATGTCGGCGGATTCGTCGCCGCGACCTATCTCCGGGGCGTCCCGCTCGTGCAAGTGCCGACGTCGCTCCTCGCGATGATCGATTCATCCATCGGTGGGAAGACGGGCGTAGACGTTCCCGCGGGCAAGAATCTGCTGGGGGCCTTCCATCAACCGCGGGTTGTCGTCGCCGATACGGACCTCTTGGGGTCACTCTCGAGCGTGCAGCTCGCCGCGGGACTCGCCGAGGCGGTGAAACACGGCGTCATCGCGGACGCGGAGTATTTCGCGTTTCTCGAGGCAGAGTACGCGGCGATCTTCGCGAAACATGCGCCGGCACTGGAGCGCGTGGTGCGGCGCTCGGTCGAGATCAAGGCGGCAGTCGTCGCGCAGGACGAGCGCGAGAAAGGACGGCGCGCGATCCTCAACTTTGGTCACACGGTCGGGCATGCGATCGAAGCGACGTCGAAATTCGAAGTGCTGCACGGCGAAGCGGTGGCGATCGGCATGGTGTACGAGGGTCGGCTGGCGGAATCGCTGGGGATTGCCGCACCAGGCACAGTGCAGCGGATCAGGAGCATCCTGGAACGTCTGCATTTGCCGATCGAGCGCCCCGAAGGCAGTCAGGTGGATGACCTGATCGCGGCGATGCGCGCGGACAAGAAGGTGCGCGCCGGGGAGATTCGCCTGGCTTTGCCCCGTGCGATTGGCAGCGCACATGGAGACGACCGCGCGGGGTGGACGGTGGCGGTGGACGAGCACGCGCTCCGGCAGGTCCTGGTCAACACGTAGCCCACATTCCTATCCACCTCTCCACAGGGCTTCACTCATCCTTCGGATTGAGCGAGCCTTCATGCGGGTCATCTCACGAGGCACGTCGTTTTCCACAGGTCCTGTGGATAGTGGACAAACAATGGAATGCCTCTAAACCCAATAATTTGTGATGTGGATAACCGCGCCCATTTGCACGTATTGGCACGAAAACCTATATTGGCGCGTGGTTTAGGTGGCCTAAATGGCGGCCGTCACCCGCCGTTTCCACACACAACTCGCGTTTCAAGGGGAGTCCCGCATGGCGAGGTCGAATGGCGGCAAGGCGAAGGCCTTTTTCCGCACCACCCCTTCCGGAGCATTCGACCAGTACCTGCAAGACATACAAAAACTTCCCCTCATCAAAGATCCCGCTGAAGAACGTCGCCTCGCGCGTCGCGTGCAACGCGGCGACGAAAAAGCTGCCGAGCGTTTGGTCACCGCCAATCTTCGTTTCGTCATCTCCTACGTCAAAAAATATCAGGGCCACGGACTCGATCTCTCGGAGCTCGTCGCGATCGGTAACGAGGGACTCCTCAAGGCCGTGAAAAAGTTCGATCCCGATCAGGGCGTCAAATTCATTTCGTACGCCGTGTGGTGGGTGCGGCAGGCGGTGCTGAAGGCGTTGGCGGAGCAGACGCGCAGCGTCCGAATTCCGCTGAATCAGAACTCACAGTTGATTCGCATGAGCCGCACAGAGACGTATCTCTCGCAGGAGCTCGGCCGGGAACCCACGGACAACGAAATCGCGCAGGCGCTGGAGGACAGCGTCGAGAACGTGCGCACCGCGCGCCGCATGACGGCGGCGGAGCTGTCGCTCGACGCGCCCGTCGATCGCACCGACAAGGATGCGGCGACGCTCGGCGAGCGCTTCGCGGGCCAAGAAGGCGGCGAGATCGAGGAGCGCACCGACGGCAAGCTGATGCGCGAGTTCATCGATCGCATTTTCCAGAAGTACCTGACGCCGCGCGAGCGCAAGATTCTCTATCTCTACTACGGACTCGAAGAGGGCAGCGAGGCGATGACGCTCGAAAAGATCGGAGCGCTCATGGGAGTTACCCGTGAACGCATCCGGCAGATTCGCGAACGGGCGTTTGAGAAGCTACGCGAGTCGCCTGACGGGAAAGCCCTCAAGGGATTCTGGCGAGCTGCGTAGACGCCGAGCCGCCGAGACGCTGAGGGGATATGAGTCGGGAGGGGTCAGGAAGAGTGCTTCCTGGCCCCTCTTCGCTAGTATATATGCATGCTCCCGACCCTCGCACGAGACCTTGCTGCCGTTGTCGGCAACAAACACGTGCGCGAAGCTCGAGCTGAGCGTGTTACCTACGCGATGGATGGCTTGCCAACCCACCGCCGCGTTCCTGATCTCGTCGTCCTCCCTGGTACTCGTGAAGAGCTGATTGCCGTCGTGCGCTTGCTCGCCGCGCACGGCGTTCCCTTTGTGCCGCGCGGCGCGGGGACCGGGCTGTCGGGTGGCGCGCTGGCGGATGAAGGCACGGTCCTGCTCGTGCTGACGCGATTGAATCGGATTCTCCGTGTCGATCGCGGCAATCGACTGGCGGTCGTCGAGCCCGGCGTCGTCAACGCGAAGCTCGGCGCCGCCGCGCGGCCATACGAGCTGCAGTACGCACCCGATCCGTCGAGCCAGAGTGCCTGCACGATCGGCGGCAACGTCGCCGAAAATGCGGGCGGTCCGCACTGCTTGAAGTACGGTGTCACGGCGAATCACATCCTCGCGCTGGAGCTGCTGCTCGCCGACGGCTCGCTCACCGAGGTCGGCAGCCCCGGCGGCGAGCCGTGGGGTCCGGATCTCGTGGGCCTGTTCGTCGGCTCCGAAGGCAACTTTGGGATCGCCACGAGGATCACCGTTCGCCTGACGCCGCTGCCCCGCGCGGTGCGGACGATGCTGGCCGACTTCAACAGCCTGCGGACGGCGGGTGAAGCGGTGTCCGCCATCATCGCCGCCGGCATCGTCCCGGCGGCGCTCGAGATGATGGACCAGTCCTGCGTCTGCGCCGTGGAAGACTCCGTGTACGCCGCGGGCTATCCGCGTGACGCCGCCGCGATTCTCTTGGCCGAGCTGGACGGCCGCAACGCGGACGCCGTCGCCGCCGAGAGCGAAGCCGTCGCTGCCTTGCTGCGTAAATCCGGTGCGCGATCAGTGCGATCTGCGGCCAGTGAAGCCGAGCGCGAGCGGCTGTGGCAAGGCCGCAAGAAAGCCTTCGGTGCGATGGGCCGGCTGTCGCGCGACCTCGTGGTGCAGGATGCCGTCGTCCCCCGCTCGGCACTCCCGCAGGTGCTGGAGACGATTTGCGGCATCGCCCAGCGCTACGGGCTCGTCGTCAGCAACGTGTTTCACGCGGGAGATGGCAATCTCCATCCGAACATCTCGTTCGACGCGACCGATCCGGAGCTGAAACAGCGCGTCGAAGCCGCGAGCGCAGAGATCATGTCGACGTGCATCGCGGCAGGCGGCACGATCACGGGCGAACACGGCGTCGGCCTCGACAAACTGCGCTACATGCCGCTGATCTTTGACGCGGAATCGCTGGGAGCAATGCAGGCCGTCCGACGGGTGTTCGATCCGGACGAACGGGTGAATCCGGGGAAGGTGGTGCCGGTGCATGCGTGCCGGGAATGGACATCAATTCGAAATGCGAAATTCGGAATGCGGAATGACAATGCAAGCTTCAATTCCGCATTCCACATTTCGCATTCCGCATTAGAGCCTGTGCCATGACGATCCTCGAGAAAGTGACCGCGCTCCTCGGCGAGGGTGCGGTCTTAGAGGCCGGCACCGACCGCGTCCCGCGCATCGCCCCCGGCTCGCCCGACGCGGTGGCGCTGCTGCTCGGCACCGCCCACCAGGAAGGGTGGCGCGTCCGGATCGAGGGCGCGGGCACCTGGCTGCAAAGCGACGCCCCGGCCGACCTGGCGCTGACGACCCGGCGCCTGGACCGCATTCCGGCGATCGAGCCATCCGACCTGACCGCGACGGCCGAAGCGGGCATCGGGCTCGATCAGCTACGCCAGCAGCTCGCCGATCGCGGAGCCTGGCTCGCGATCGATCCGCCCGGTCTTGCGGGCCGCACGCTCGGCTCCGTCGTGTCCACCGCGACGGCCGGTCCGCTGCGCCACGCCTTCGGCCCGATCAAAGATCATTTGCTCGGCGTCACGTTCGTGACGGGCGACGGTCGCATGGTCCAGAGCGGCGGCCGCGTCATGAAGAACGTCGCCGGCTACGACCTCACGCGCCTGCAGGCGGGCGGCTTCGGCGCATTCGGCGTCATCGTGCTCGTTCACCTGCGGCTGCGGACGCTGCCGCGCGCCGACGTCACGTATCTGCTCGAAGGCGCGCGCGAGGACCTGACGCAAGTGGGCGAAGACATCGCGGCCGCCGGGCTCACCCCGGCGGCGCTCGAGCTCGTCTCCCCCGCCCTGGCGCGGCGCGAGCGCTGGGTCTTGGGCGTGCGGCTCGCGGGATCACCGGCGCTGGTGGCCGCGGACGAAGCGGGGCTGGGCGCGGCGAGCGGCGGAGGCCGGTTCACGCCGCTGCGCGCCGAGGAGGCGCATGCGTTTTGGATGCGGCTCGCCGAGGGATTCGCGGTCCGGCCGGTGACGTTCCGCATCGGCGGCGTACCGACGGCGAGCGACGAGCTGCTGGATCTGTTGCAGCACCAGCTCGGCGATGAGTGGATCTCGGCATCGCCCGCGGCCGGCGCCATCCGCTGGACGGGGGACACGAGCGTCGATCGCCTGCAGCGGCTGCGGCGCACGCTCGCCGGCCTCGAGGTGCCGCTCACGCTGGAGCGCGCACCGTGGCCGCTGCGTGGCGCGGTCGGGCACTTCGGCGCGTATCGCGAGGGCGTGGGTCCGCTCGTGGCGGGTCTCCGCCGCACGTTCGATCCCGGAGGCGCTCTCGTCGTTGCCACAGAAGGCTCATGACGCGAGGAGGATTCGAAGGGCTGGACGCATGCGTCCATTGCGGGTTTTGTCTTCAAGCGTGTCCCACCTTCCTCGCCACCGGAGACGAATCGGATTCGCCACGCGGCCGCATCGAGCTGATGCGGGCGCTCGAGCGCGGTGAGCTGGCCGCGACGGACGAGGCGCTCTCCTACCATCTCGATCGCTGTCTCGGCTGCCGCGGCTGCGAGCCCGTCTGCCCCTCAGGCGTGCGCTACGGCCACGGACTGGAAGCGGCGCGGTCCCGCATCACCGCCGTCCGCGGCGTTCCCCGGCTTGCCCGCCTCGCGCTGTGGGCGCTGACGACGCCGGGAGTGAGCGCGGCTGTCTACTGGTTTGCCCGCTTGCTCCGAAGCACCGGTATCCCCCGCCGACTTGCTGGGTGGGGCAGGATTCGGTTTGCCCTCGGAATGCTGGCGGCGACGAAGCCAATGCCGAATGCGAAATTCGGAATGCGGAATGAACGTGCAGGCGTCAATTCCGCATTCCCCATTCCGCATTCCGCATTGCTGTTCAGAGGCTGCGTCCAGCAGGGCCTGTTCTCGCATGTGCACGATGCCACCATCCGCACCCTCGGCGTCAACGGCTATGAGACCCTCGAGGTCCCGGGCCAGGTTTGCTGCGGCGCGCTGCACGCGCACGCCGGACTGCTCGACGAGGCAAGGAGCTTGGCGCGCATCAATGTCGCCGCGTTCGGTGAGAGCGACGAGCCGATCGTGGTGAACAGTGCGGGTTGCGGTGCGCTCATGAAGGAATACGGTCACCTGCTCAGTGACGACCGCGGCGAACGGTTCGCTGCACGCGTACGCGACGTCACGGAGGTGCTGGCCCCGCCCGTACCGGGTGCTCCGCTCGATCTGCACGTCGCCTACGATCCGCCGTGTCATTTGCTGCACGCACAGGGAGTCGCCGTGCCGCCGCTGAAGCTGTTTGCCGCGATTCCGCTGCTCGAGCTGGTCGCGGTCCCGGGCGCCGCCGAATGCTGCGGCAGCGCGGGACTGTTCACGCTACTCGAGCCGGAAATGTCGCGCGCCGTGCTCGCTCCGAAGCTCGAGCGGCTGCGCGAAGCGGCACCCCAGGTCGTGGCCACGGGAAACCCGGGCTGCCTCATGCAGATCGGCGCCGGTCTCGCGGCCGCCGGCATTCCCGCACGGGCGCGCCATCCGGTCGAGCTCCTGGACGACGCCTACCGCGTCGCCGGGCGCTACGAATGACCGCACGGCGCGTGTCCACGCCCGACGGCGTGGAGCTCGCGCTGCACCGCTTGCGCGCCTTCCGCGACGGCCGCCCCGCGATTCTGCTCGTCCACGGGGCGTTCACCAACCATCGCTTCTGGCTGCACTCTCCGGACGGCGCCGCCGGCGGCGTTGGAGGGATGGCGCACTTTCTCGGCGCGGCGGGCTTCGACGTCTGGCTCGCCGATCTGCGCCATCACGGCGAGAGCGCGCGCGAACCGCGGCGTGGGGCGTGGACGTTCGAGGACTGGGTGCTGCACGACACGCCCACGCTCGTCGCGCGCGTGCGCGAGGAAACCGACGGTGCGCCGCTGGCGTGGCTGGGCCACTCGGCGGGTGGCGCCGCGGGGTTGTGCTGGCTCGCGCGGGTCGCCGCCGCGGCGCCGCTGCGGGCGGTCGTGACGCTCGGGACGCCCGGTCCGCGCCGTCTGGGACCGGTACGGCGGACGCTGGCCGCTGCGACCATCGCCGTGTCGCGGGCGTTGGGCAGATTTCCGGCGCGCGCGCTGCGCTTCGGCAACGAAGATGAGGCCGCGGAGGTCATCGCCGCGTGGATGGAGTGGAACGTCCGCGGTGCGTGGCTGGGGACGGACGGCTTCGACTACTTTGCCGGGCTCGCGGCGCTGAGCGTGCCTTACCTTGGCGTCGCGGGCGGCGCCGACCGGATCTTCGCGCCCGCGGCTGCGTGCCGGCAGGTGGTCGATCGTGTAGGTTCGGCTCGCAAGGCGCTCGCAGTCGGGCCCGGATTGTCGCACCGCGGTTTGGTATTGAGCGAGCGCGCGCGAGACTCGTGTTGGCCGAGCATCGTCACGTGGCTCAAGGAGACGCTGTGACCGAGGCCGTGCTGTTCGACTTCAACGGCGTGCTGGTGGACGACGAGCCGCAGCATTGCGAAGCGCTGCAACGCGTGCTCGCCGATGAAGGCATCACGCTCACCCGCGAACAGTACTACGCCGACTATCTCGGTATGGATGATCGCACCGGGTTTGTCGAGGCGTTCCGCCGCGCTCACCGCACGTTAACGACGGAGCTGCTGCGACATCTCGTGCAGAAGAAATCGCGCGTGTATCTCGGTCTCGTCACGACCTCGTTGCGCCTGGTTGCCGGGGCGCCGGAATTCGTGCGTGATGCGGGGCAGCAGTTCCGCCTGGGCATCGTCTCGGGAGCGCTGCGCAGCGAGATCGACGCCGTCTTGAGCCGCTCGGGGCTCGCCAGCCACTTCGAGAGCATCATCGCGGCGGACGACGTGCCGCGCTGCAAGCCCGATCCCGCCGCCTACCTCGCCGCGCACAGCGCGTTCAATCGGCGGCAGCCGCTTGCGGTCGAGTCCTGCGTCGTCATCGAAGATTCGCTGCCTGGACTCGAGGCGGCACGCGCCGCCGGAATGCCCTGCGTGATGCTGACGACGAGCCATCCGTCCCACGCGCTCCAGGGACGCGGTGCGGCGTTGGTGTGGGATTCGCTCGCCGGTCACACGGCGGCGGAGCTGGCCGAGTTATGATCGACGCATTTCCCAGCGCTCCGGCGCCCACGGTCACCCGCCTCGAGCGCGACGCGGTGCCCGCCGAGGTCGTGGATCGGCTCCGTGCGGGCGCCATCGTCGCTTCCGCCGACGTGGGCGTGATTGATGTGACGGCCAGCGGGGGCGGCGGGGGCGGCGGGGGCGGCGGGGGCGGCGGGGGCGGCAACGGCGCCGTCACGGCGTTTCAGGGTCTGCTGACAAGTGACATCGAGAAACCCGGCGACGGCGCGTTTGTCTACGGAGCCCTGCTCACCCCGAAGGGGATGATCGTCGTGGACGGCTGGGCCGCGCGGCTCGGCTCGCGCGTGCGGTTCACCGTGCCGGCGGAAGGACGCGAGCGCGCGCTGGCGATTCTGCAGCGATCGATCCCGCCGCGACTCGCGCGCTTCGCCGATCGCACCGACGACACCGCCGTCCTGCGTGTCGCGGGGACCCACGCCGTCGCGGTCATGGGCGCGGCCGGGCTGCCGGTGCCGCACAGCCCGAATCATGTGCTCGAGGGCACAGCCGGGGCGGTGCCGGTCGAGGTCGCGCGCAGCGCTGATCAAGCATCCTTCGTCTTCCAGATCAGCATGGGCACCGAGCACCACGGCGCCGTGCTGGACCGGTTGGTGAGCGGCGGCGCGCACAGCGCCACACCCGCGGCCCTCGAGCTGGCGCGCATTCTCGCCGGCTGGCCGCGTCTCGGGTCCGAAGTGGACGAGAAGACCATCCCGCAGGAAGTGCGCTTCGATGAGATTGGCGGCGTGTCGTACACGAAAGGCTGCTACACCGGCCAGGAGACCGTCAGCCGGCTGCATTTCCGCGGGCACGCCAATCGTCACCTGCGCGGGTTGTTGTTCGAGACCGATCCGCCGGCGGCGCCGGCCAGCGGCTGGAGCGCGGTCACACACGCGGAACAAGAGGTCGGCCGGGTGACGAGCATCGCCTGGCTGCCCGACGGCGGCGGCTCCCTGCTCGGCCGCTGGATCGGTCTCGCGATGGTGCGCCGCGAAGTGCCGCCCGGCGCGATGGTCCGCGCGGCGGGACGCGAAGCCCGCGTCGTCAGCCTCCCCTTCGACGCTCCCAACATCCGTCCAGCGTGACGATTCTCGTCACCGGCGGGGCGGGCCTCGTCGGCAGCCATCTGCTCGCCGCATTGCGGGCACGCTCTGAGCGGCCGCGTGCGCTGGTCCGGGAGCATTCGCGTGCATTCGTCGAGGCGCTCGGCGCCGAGGCGATCGTCGGTGACGTCACCGACGCGGTGACGTGGCAACGCGCCGCGAACGGCGCGCGCACGATCATTCACGCGGCTGCATTGGTCGCGTCGCGTGCGTCGCTCGACGAATACATCCGGGTCAACGTCGGGGGCACGCGCCTCGCCATCGAAGCCGCCCGGCGCGCGGGCGCACGCCTCGTTCATATCTCGTCCGTCGCGGTGTATGGCCGTACCGCAGTGTATGCGGCGGGCGAGGACGGGGTGACCGAGACATTTCCGTTTCAGCCTCTCCCTGCGTCCGACTTCTATGCGCGCAGCAAGCGCGCGGCCGAGCAGCTCGTGCTCCAGGAGGCGGGGGCCGGGGGAGGTCTCTCGGCAATCGCGATCCGCCCGAACATCATTTACGGCACGGGCGACAAGCTGTTTACGAACCGCGTGATCGCGGTCGCGCGGCGCGGCATCGTCCCGCTGATCGGTCCGGCGACGAATCACCTGTCGTGCGTATACGCCGGCAACGTCGCCTCCGCAATCCTCGCCGCGGCGGACGCGCCGGCGGCTGAAGGGTTCCGCGCCTACAACGTGACGCGCGATGCCCCGCCCCAGCTCAACCAACGCGAGTTTCTCGCTGCATTCGCCCGCGCCATCGGTCGCGAGCCGCGCTTTGTTCCTATCCCGGTTTTCCTGGCGCGCATGGGCGTAACGGTGTGGGGCGCCCTGCTCCACCTCATCCAGCCGTTCCGCTATTCGGGACTAGCCGGAGCGGCGATCGCATTTGTGACCGGAGAGAATCCCTTCAGCGTCGCGAAGATCCGCGGTGAGCTGGGATGGACGCCGCCGTTCGATACGCGCGCGGCGATCGCGCGCACGGTCGCAGGACAGACTGGAGCGGCGCAAAACAAAAGCCCGGGCCGCGCCCGGGCTTGAATCACGTAACGAGCTTTACGGACGACGAGCCTTCGTCGTGTCGGTCATCATGTGCGTCGTGTCACCAGGCGCCATCTTCATCGAGTCGGCCATCGCGGCGCTGTCGGCGGCCATACCGCGGTCTTCAGCCTTCTTACACGCGCCTGCGGCCATGACGACAAGCGCCACGGCCAATGCGATCCGCTTCATGCGAGCTCCTGTTGAGGTATCGGAGGGTCCGGGAGACGGCGAAACGTACATAGGCGACCTGCACAGTCAAGCAGCGCTAAGTTATAGCAATCATGCTCCGTTTTGACCGTCGCAACTTTCTCGCGTGGCTCGCGACGCTGCCCGCGCTGCGACGCTCCCTCTTCGCAGCGGAGCGGCAGCAACCCGTCATCGACGTGCGGCCGACTGCGCTGTTTCAACAACCCGACGGACGCAAGAATCTCGTACGCGTCACCGTGTCGGGGCTGGGCGCGCCCGCCGCGCGCGCGCGCGTCACCGACCGCCGCGGCGCACTCGTCGGTACCGCGGGATTGCTGCCCTCTCCCGAAGGCGTGACGCTCGGCGGCGAGCTGTGGGTCCCACTCTCTGAGCCCTCGGACTATCAGGTGGACGTCGAAGTCGGCCGAGAACGCGCAGCGCGGCGGCGGCTGCGGCTCTCGCCGCCCAAACGCTGGACGCTCCACTGGCTGTCGTCGATCCACACCGACGTCGGCTACACCGACCTCCAAGAGAGAGCGCTCGAGATTCATCGCAAAAATCTCGATGCCGCGCTCGCCTGGCTCTCCACGCGACGCGACTTTCATTTCACTGCCGAGTGCGCGTTGCAGGTGCTCTCGTACTTGGAAAACCGCTCTGACGCCGCCGGCGACGCGCTGTTACAGGCGATCCGCGACGCCAAGATCGGTTGGCAGGCGCTGTTCGCGAACATGCTCACCGGTCTGCTCGATCACGAGACGTTCGCGCGACTGGTGTGGCCGGCGGGCCGGCTCGCGCGCGAGCGAGGCCTGACGTTCGTCTCGGCGCAGATCACCGACGTCCCCGGTCAGACGCTGACGTTTCCGACGCTGCTCGCCGCGAGCGGCGTGAAGTACCTCGCCAGCGGTCCCAATCCCGAGCGGGCGGCGCCGCTGCTTCCACCCAGCGCCGGCGGGGGCGTGGGGACCGCTGAGGGTACCGCCTACCCGCAGCTCTACTACTGGGAGGGGCCCGACGGCAGCCGGGTCCTGCATTGGCGGGCGCATCACTACGGCGACGGGACCCGCTTCGGATTTGACGCCGGTCCGGATGAAATGGGACATCGGCTTTCCGACTGGCTGCTCAATCAGCCGGCATTTCTGGCGCAGAACTGGCCGTATGACACCGCCCTGCTGTACGGTGCCGACTGGCAGGACAATGCGCTTATGAAGGAAGCGCTGGTCGCGAACGTCCAGGAATTTGGCCGCCGGTTCATGTGGCCGCGGATCCTCATGGGACGGGCCGAGGACTTCTTCCGCGACGTCGAGCGGCGCTATGGAGCCCGGATTCCCGTCCGGCGCGGCGACACCGGACTCTATTGGGAAGATGGCGCGGCCTCGACAGCGGCGGAGCTCGCAGCCTTCCGGTCGGCGCAGCTCGCCGCCCGCGCGGCGGAAATCGCGGCGCTGTGGGACGACCGCATCGAGCCTCGGGACGAAGACGCGCCCCAACGCCGTCGTCACCGTGCCGATACACGGGGCATCATGTGGCGGGATCTGTTGCTCTTCGGCGAGCACACCTGGGGCGCGGACGAAAGCATCGCTGCGCCGTCGTCGCGCCAAACCGTGGCGCAGTGGGACTACAAGAAGCGCTTCATTGATGCCGGCGCGGCCGCCGCGCGCGACCAGCTGCGCGACGGACTGCTGCGGCTGGGAAAGGCATCTCGGCCGGGCCGTGGCCGCCTCGTCTTCAACGCCGGCACGTGGGAGCGCACCGACGTCGTACGCGTCACGGGCGGCGCCGCGCAATCTCTCGCCTATGAAGGACGCGAGCTCGCGTCCGTGGACCTCGAGGATGGCGATGCGCTCGTCCTGTTCCGAGAGGTGCCCCCGCTCGGCTATTTGGCGTTGGCTGAAGCCGATCGCGAGGCGCGCCCGCCAACTGCGGATGGCGAGGCCCTCGAGGCGACGGCGGGAGGGTTCTCGGTGAAGCTCGACCCCGCGAGCGGCGCGATCCGGTCACTGACGGGCCCAGATGGCAAGGAGCGCGTGAAAGCCTCCGCATGGTCGGGCGTGAATCAGCTGATCTATGCACGCGGTGGCGAGCGCAGCGCACTGTGGACGTCCGGCGATCGCAACGAGCTCAAGAATCCGCCACAGCTCGCCATCACGCAGTCACGCTTCGTTCGCTGCCGCCGCGAGCGGCTGCCCGGGATCGGCGTACGCCTCGTGGTCGAGCGGGCGCTCGAGGGCTTTCCCGCCATTACGTCCACCGTAACGTTGTACGACGAGCTGCCATGGGTGGATATCGAAAACCGGATCGTGAAAACGGCGACCCTCGCGAAAGAGGCGCTCTACGTCGCGTTTCCATTTGCCTTCACGAAGCCGGCCGTGGACATCGAAGTACCGCTCGGCCGTATGGGCGTCGAGCGCGATCAGCAGCCCGGGAGTTGCCGCGACTGGTACTGTCACGCGCACTGGGTATGGCTGCATGAGGGCAACGACGGCGTCCTCTGGAGCGGACCCGATTCCCCGCTGTTCACGCTGAACGACCTGTTCCGCGGCGCGTGGCGGCGTAGCATCGTGCCCGACGGCATGCTGTTCGCCTACGCGATGAACAACTACTGGCACACGAATTACGCGGCGTCGCAGGGCGGCGCAGCGACGTTCCGTTTCCGGTTGTCACTGCTCGCGCCCGGCGACGCGGCCGAGCCGGTGCGCCGAGGCTGGGCGGCATGCGATCCGCTGTACCTCAGTCCGTCATACACGAACGACACACCGGGCCCGCTGATCGCCAAGGACCGGGCGCTGTTTTACGCCGACAAGAACGTGATGATCGTCGGCGCGAAGCCCGCCGATGACGGCGAGGGCGTCATCGTCAAGCTGCTCGACGTCGGTGGCCAGGCGCGGGCGGTCGGGGTGTGGCCCGCCGCGTTCGCGTTCAAGCTCGCGCGCCGCACCAACCTCGTCGAGCAAAACGGTGATGCGATTCCTGTGACGGGCGACGGCCGCGCGTCGGTCGATCTCGCCGCGTGGGGTATCGCGGCAGCCCGGCTCTTCACACCTGCTGAGGGTCCCTGACCCGCCGCGACCGCCGCGAAGTCGAGTTTGCTCCGAAGGACGCCCAGCTGCGGGATGACGTCCACACGCTCGGCGCGCTCGTCGGGGAGGTACTGCGCGAGCAGTGTGGGGACGCGTTCTTCCAGCTCGTGGAACGCGCCCGGCTCGCCGCGATCCGCTGGCGGCTGGGGGGTGGGGGGGGTGGGGGGGGCGGGGGCGGCGAGGCCGCGGCGAATGACGAGCTGCATGCGCTGGTACGGGCGTTGCCACCGCGCGATGCCGAAACGCTGGTCCGCGCGTTCGCCACCTACTTCGAGGTCGTCAATCTCGCCGAGCGGATCCACCGCATCCGGCGCCGGCGCGATTATCTGCGCGGCGCCAGCGATCCACAGGAGGGCAGTCTCGAAGCCACGGTGGCGCGGCTGGCCGCCGCCGGAGTCACGCCCGCGCAGACCGACGCTCTGCTTCAACGGCTGCGGATCGAGCCCGTATTCACCGCGCATCCGACCGAAGCGACCCGGCGCACGCTGCTCGAAAAGGAGCAGGTGATCGGGCGGCTGCTCGTGGAGCGGCTCGACCCCTCGCGCACGCCCGATGAAGAGCGCGCCGCGCTGGGCCGGATTCGCGAGGAAGTCACCGGCGCGTGGCAGACCGATCCGCACCCTTCGGCGCGTCCCACCGTGATGGACGAGCTCGAGAACGTGGTCTTCTACCTGACGGACGTGGTGTACCGCATCGTCCCGCCGTTCTACGAGGAGTTGGAGCGGGCCGTGCACAAGGTGTACGACGTCGCGGTGCCTCCCCCGACGAGGCCCATCTTACGGTTCGGCTCCTGGGTTGGCGGCGATATGGACGGCAATCCCAGCGTCGGCGCCGAGACGCTGCGCGCGGCGTTTGCGCGCCAACGCGAGCTGGTGCTCGGGCGCTACCGCCGGGAGGCAGCGGAGCTGGCGCGCCGGCTGTCGCAATCCGGAGCTCTCACGGGGGTGAGCGACGCCGTGCGCGAGCGCGTCGCCACCTATAGCGCCCAGTTCCCCAAAGCGCTGGCCGCGATCCCTACGCGCTATCACGACATGCCGTACCGGGTGCTGTTTGGCCTGATGGCGGCGCGGCTGGAGGCGACGCGCCGCGATACGCCGGACGGGTACGCCGGCCCCGGCGAGCTCGCGCGTGATCTGGGCGTGGTCATCGCAAGTCTGCGCGCGCACCGTGGCGAGCACGCGGGGCTGTTCGGTGTGCAGCGGCTCCTGCGCCGCGTCGAGACGTTCGGCTTTCACCTGGCTACGATCGACGTGCGGCAACACGCGCATGTCCATCGCGCCGTGCTCGCGACCCTGTTGCGCGACCCGGATTGGAGCACTCGCACCCCAGCCGACCGGCTCGCGCGGCTGCGCCGCGCGCTCGAGCACGGAGAGAAGCCGGCAGGATCGCCTGACGCCGACGCGACGCGCACTCTGGACGTATTCAGGGCGATCGCCGACTGCCGCGGCCGCTTTGGACCGGACGCCGTGGGACCTTACATCATCAGCATGACACAGGGCGCGGACGACGTCCTCGCCGTCCTGCTGCTTGCCCGTTGGGGTGGCCTCGCATCGTCCGGGCAGGGGGGGCACGTACCGCTGGACGTCGCGCCCCTGTTCGAGACCGTCGCCGATCTCGAGGACGGAGCCTACATCATGCGCACGCTGCTCGACGATCCCTACTACCACGCGCACCTTGCGGAGCGTGGCATGCACCAGATGGTGATGATCGGGTACTCCGACAGCAACAAGGATGCCGGGATCGGGCTGTCGCGCTGGGCGCTGTATCGGGCGCAGGCGGGGATCGTCGCGACCATGGAACGGTCACGCGTCGATCTGACCTTCTTTCACGGTCGCGGCGGGACCGTCAGCCGTGGCGGCGGCAAGATCACGAGCGCCATTCTGAGCGCGCCCGTGGGCTCGGTCCGGGGACGTTTCCGGATGACCGAACAGGGCGAGGCCATCAATTCGAAGTACGGGCTGCGAGGCATCGCCCTGCGCACGCTCGAGCAGACGGTGAGCGCCGTGGCGCTCGCGACTGCCCTACCCCGCCAGCCGGATGCGCGAGAGGCCGGTTGGACGACCATCATGAACGCCATCGCGCGCGAGAGCCGGGACGCCTACCGCGCGCTCGTGTATGACGACCGGCGGTTCGTGGAGTACTTCCGGCAGGCAACCCCGATCGACGTCATCGAGCGCATGGAAATCAGCAGCCGCCCTGCGTCACGCCCCGGCGCCGATGAACCGGGCGGCGCAATCGAGCGGCTGCGCGCAATCCCGTGGGTATTCGCGTGGACGCAGAGCCGGCATCTGCTGCCCGGCTGGTATGGCCTGGGGTCGGCGCTGGAAGATGCGGCCGAGCGTCACGGCGCGGACGCGCTGGGCGAAATGCTCCGCGACTGGCCGTTCCTGCGGACACTGGTCGATGACGTGGAGATGGTGCTGGCCACGGCGGATCTCGCCATCGCCGCTCGCTACGCGGGGCTCGCGGGAGAACTCGGCGCATACTTCTTCCCCATTATTCGGGAGGAGTTCGATCGCACCGTGGCCAATGTGCTCGCGCTGAAACGCGAGACTGCGCTGCTCGACTCCGACCCCGTGCTGCAGCGCTCGATTCTGCTCCGCAATCCTTATGTAGACCCGATGAGCCTCCTCCAGATCGATCTGCTGCAGCGGTGGCGCGCGGAGGGGCGGCCGGACAACGAAGTGTTCCGGGCGTTGCTGGCAAGTGTGCGTGGCATTGCGCAAGGGTTGCAGAGCACCGGTTGAAGGGTTTAACGTCGAGCCATGACACAAGCGACGACACTCGGTGACCTGAAAGGGACGGAGTGGGCCAGTCCCGCTCGCCGCCAGCGCACCGTCAAAGACGAAATGCGGGAGAACCTGATTTGTCTGCTCGAGAACGGCTCGCCGCTGTTTCCGGGCATCGTGGGTTACGAAGAGACTGTCATACCGCAGCTCGTCAACGCGATTCTCTCACGCCATCACTTCATTCTGCTCGGCCTGCGCGGGCAGGCGAAAAGCCGGATCCTGCGCCAGCTCGTGACGCTGCTCGACGAGGAGATCCCCATTCTCGCCGGCAGCGAAGTGAACGACGATCCCTTCGAGCCGATCTCCAAGTACGGTCGTGAGCTGATCGCGGAGCGCGGCGACCAGACGCCCATCGCCTGGCTGGCCCGCGAGCTGCGCTTCGTCGAAAAGCTCGCGACGCCGGACGTCACGATCGCCGACATCATCGGCGACGTGGACCCGATCAAGGCCGCGCGCGGCGGGCATCTGTTGTCCGACGAGCTGACGATGCACTTCGGGCTGCTGCCGCGCGCCAATCGCGGGATTTTTGCGATCAACGAGCTACCCGACCTCGCCGGCAAGATTCAGGTGGGTCTCTTCAACATCATGCAGGAAGGCGACGTCCAGATCAAAGGCTACCCCGTACGCCTGAATCTCGACGTGGCGCTGGTCTTTACGGCGAACCCCGAGGACTACACGGCCCGCGGCAAGATCATCACGCCGCTCAAGGACCGGATCGGGTCGGAGATTACGACGCACTATCCGCTGACCGTCGAGCTGGGCACCACGATTACGCAACAAGAGGCGTGGGTGGACAGAAATGGTGGTCCGAGATCCGTGCGCGTCCCCGATTTCATGGCCGAGCTGATCGAGCGGGTCGCCTTCGAGGCGCGTGAAGACAAGCGCGTGGACCGCCGCAGCGGCGTGTCACAGCGGCTGCCGATCAGCGTGCTCGACAACGTGCTGTCGAACGCCGAGCGGCGCACGATTCTCACGAAGGAAAAGAGCGTCGTGCCCCGCATCTCCGACGTCTACGCGGCGTTGCCGGCGATCACCGGCAAGCTCGAGCTCGAGTATGAGGGCGAGCTGCAAGGCTCCGAGACCATCGCCAAGGACCTGATCCGCCGGGCCGCCGGGCGCACGTTCGAAGGTCGTGTGGGCGGCGCCAATGTAGACGATATCGTGCACTGGTTCGATGAGGGCGGCGCCTTGAAAATCACGCCCGACGAGCGCTCCGAAGCATTGCTCAAGGGCTTCACGGTCGTTCCCGGACTCCTCGATCTGATCGACCAGGTCGGGCTGGCCGGCAAGAAGGATCCCGCCACGCTGGTGTCCGCCTGCGAGCTGGTGCTCGAAGGCCTGGTGGCCGAGAAGCGCATCGCCCGGAGCGAAGAGCTAGGCTACGTGCGGGCGCGCGCCGAGCAGAAACCGCCGTTTGGGAAAGGGCCGGCCGGGCCCGGAGCCGGGCCCAACCTCTTCACCTGATCCGTGAATCAGCAGCCGCCGCTCGTCACGATCACGCGGCAGTACGCCTCAGGCGGTTCGGAGATTGCGCGGCTGGTCGTGGAGCGGCTCGGCTGGACGCTGATCGACAACGAGTTCGTCGATCAGGTCGCGCGGCTCGCCGGCTTATCACACGACGAGGTCGCGCGGCGGGACGAACGGGCACCCGGACTGCTGGAGCGGCTGGCACGGACGCTCGCCGTCGCATCGCCCGAGATGTTCATCAGCACGGGCGGCTCGCCACCGCCGGTCGAAGCCGACGAAGAGCTGGTCCTGAAAATGACCGAGCGCGTCATCGAGGAAGCGGCGTCAGAAGGGCGCGTCGTGCTGGTGGGCCGCGGGGCGCAGGCGGTGCTCGCCACGCGGGCCAACGCGCTGCATGTCTACGTCATCGCGTCCAAGCCGTTTCGCAGAAAGGTGGCGGTGGAGCGGCTCGGCGTGGATCCGGCGAATGCTGACAAGGTGATCGAAGAGACGGACCAACACCGCGACCAGTACGTCAAGACGCATTAC
>DASYTD010000159.1:0-31836 GCA_036002655.1 Gemmatimonadales bacterium | reverse complement strand
CGTACGAAGCAGTCGAGCAGATCGTCACCGCAGAGCTGGGCGTGCGGATCTCGAAGGCGTTCGGCGAGTTCTCGAGGGAGCCGCTGGCCGCGGCTTCTCTCGGCCAGGTGCATCGTGCGACGCTGCGAGACGGCCGTCAGGTAGTCGTAAAGGTTCAGCGGCCGAATATCCGCCAGCAAGTCATCGAAGACCTTGAGTCTCTGGCGGAGATTGCGGGCGTGCTCGATCGCCGCACGAAGATCGGCAAGCGCTACCATTGCAGCGGTATGGTCGAGGAGTTCCACAAGACCCTGCTCGCCGAGCTCGACTACCGCCGCGAGGCGGGCAATTTGACGATGCTCGCCGACAATCTCGCCGACTTCGAGCTGATCGTAGTCCCGCGCCCGGTGCCCGATTACAGCACCGCCCGCGTGCTGACCATGGACTACGTCGCGGGTCAGAAGATCGACAGCCTGAGTCCCGTCGCGCTGCTGGAAGTCGATGGCGACGCTCTCGCCGAGGAGCTGTTCCGCGCCTACCTGAAGCAGATCTTCGTGGATGGGTTCTTCCACGCCGATCCGCATCCCGGCAACGTGTCCATCACGGACGACAACGGCATCGCGCTTCTCGATCTCGGGATGGTGGATCGGATCGGGCCGCGGCTGCAAGAACAGCTCCTGCAGATGGTGCTGGCGATCAGCGAGGGGCGCGCCGACGAAGTCTCCGACGTCGCCATCAAGATCGGCGAGACCACCGAGGAATTCCAGGAGAAGGAATTCCGCGGCCGCGTGGAAGAGGTCGTGGCGCGAACGCAGGATGTGCCCCTGGGCGAGCTCCAGGTGGGGAAGGTTTTCCTGGATATGGCCAAGCAGGCCGGTGAAGCGGGCATCAGGATGCCGCAGGAATTGTCTGTGCTCGGCAAAGCGCTGCTCAATCTGGACGGGATCGGGCGGGTGCTGGCGCCGGAGTTCGATCCCAGCGCCTCGATTCAGCGCAACTCCTCGAAGATCATGCGCCAGCGGATGCTGAAAGCCGTGTCTCGAGGCAACGTGTATGCCGGCCTGCTCGAGATGAAAGACCTCGTGACGCGGCTGCCGTCGCGCGTTAACAAGATTCTGGACGCCACGGCCAGCAACAAGTTCGGCTTCAAGATCGACACGGGGATCGACGCCGCCGGCTTCATGATGGGGCTGCAGACGGTCGCGAACCGGATCACCTTCGGGCTGGTGCTGGCGGCTTTGATCGTCGGCGCGGCCATGCTGATGCGCATCCCGACGTCGTTTACGATCTTGGGCTATCCGGGGTTGGCGATGCTGTTCTTTCTTGCCGCGGTGGGAGGAGGGTTGCTGCTGCTCCTCAACATTGCTCTCACGGATCGCCGCAAGCAGAAGCAGGCGGCCAGCAGCTCGCCGCACGCGCGGAATGGCGGGCCGTAAGGACTAGAGCGACACTATCCTCCCTCGCGGCGGAATCCCCGCCTCGAGCTCGAGAATCCCCACGCTCGGCGGGATGCCAAACCGCGGCGCGCCGGCTCCGCCCGGATTCATCACGGTTACGGTCTTATCCACCAGCTCGAGCAGCGGCCGGTGGCTATGTCCATAGACGATGATTTCGGCTCGGGGGAAGGCGTCGTGCAGCTTGGCGGGAGTCGGGCTGCCGAACTGATCGCCGTGCGTCACGACGACCGCAAACCCGTCCAGCTCGACCTCGGCGACCTGCGGCAGCTTGGCGCGCAGACCCAAGCCGTCGCTGTTCCCGTATACCGCCGTAACCGGCGCCAAGGCCCGTAGCTCGATCAGCAGGTCTTCACGCCCAACGTCGCCGCCGTGCAGGATGTGATCTACCTCTCGGAAGACGTCAAAGACTTCCGGGCGCAGCATGCCATGTGTGTCGGAGATGACGCCGAGTCTCACAGGAACGCGAAGACGCGCTCGCCGGCGAATTTCCTTTTCGCAGCATCCCAGGGGAAGAAAATGACGACGCGGAACTCGACCTTTTGTCCGGTCGGCGCGCGGTCGAGCCATTTGCCCCTGTGCGTGCCGCTGACGCGTGCTTCCTCGCAGACACCCTGTGGCCCGATGACGATCGTCTGGAGGTCGAAATGGATATCGGGGAAGGCGGAGAGCAGCTCCATATAGAAGCGCGTCGCCCCCGCGTGACCCTCCCACCGGCCGCCATCGGGAAGAACTTCGTAAAGACAGTCAGGCGTGAGGGTGGAGATCAGGCCGGCGATATCGCGTCGGTCTTCGGCAATCGAATGCGTCTTCCACAGCTCGCGGATCTCCCGGTACTGGTCCGGCGTCACCTCGCGCGACAACAGGTCCCGGACGTCCACGCTCATCCCTCCCAGCGTTTCGTCAGCTGGATGTCGAGTCCGATCTGGTCGACGATTCGCTGCACGATAAAATCGACGAGCTCACCGACCTGTCGCGGCGTGTGGTAAAAGCCAGGAGCGGCGGGCAGCACGACGGCGCCCGCTTCCGTCGCAAGCGTCATGTTGCGCAGATGGACCAGGGAAAGCGGCGTTTCCCGCGGGACGAGCACGAGCCTGCGCCGTTCCTTGAGCGTCACATCCGCCGCCCGCTCGATCAGCGAGCGGCTCGTCCCATGCGCGATCGCGGCCATCGTGCCCATCGAGCACGGGCACACGACCATGCCGAGGGTCTTCACTGACCCGGACGCCGGCTCGGCGCCGCGGTCGGTGTCGTTGAAGATCCGCACACACCCCCAATCACCGCCTGTCGCCCGCTTCAGGGCGGCTTCGTCCTTGATCCCGCATTCCTCAGCGAGCAGACGCCAGCCGTGCGCGGAGACGAGCAGCCACGTCGGCACGTGATTCGTCGCAAGCATCTCGAGCAGGCGAACCGCGTACGGCGCGCCGGAAGCGCCGGTGATGGCGAGCACGAGTGGAGACTGGGATGGTGTCACGGCCGGAAACATACCCTCTGGCGGCGGGGGTCGGGCAGACGTTCAATTCAGCTACCCTCACTCATTCCTTGAGGCTCCGATGTCCGCACACATTCGCTTGCTCGTCCCGGCGCTCGCCGCCTTCCTGCCCTGCTCCATCCTCGCACAGCAAGCGCCGGCTGCCGCCAACAGCGCCGTCCTCACACCGCCGGTCGCCGCGGTGCGGCCGCATCGCTTCGACGAGCACGGCACCGTGCGGATCGATCAGTACTACTGGCTGCGCGAGCGCGACAACCCCGCAGTCATCAAGTACCTCGAGGACGAAAATGCCTACACCAAGGCGGTCATGGCGCACACCGAAGCGCTACAGGACCGGCTGTTCGAGGAGTTGAAGGGACGCGTGCGGCAAACCGATCAGTCTGTGCCCTATCGCCAGGGCGGTTACTTCTACTATACGCGGCTCGTGGAAGGGAAAAACTATCCGATCTACGCGCGCAAGCGCGGCTCGCTCGAGGCCCCCGAAGAGATCCTGATCGACGGCAACGCGCTCGGTGAGGGGAAGCCATTCTTCCAGGTGATGGGATGGCAAATCAGCTCCGGCGAGAATCTGCTGGCGTACGCGATCGACACGATCGGGCGGCGGATCGCCACGATTCGCATCAAGGATTTGCGGACCGGTCAGGACCTGTCCGACGTCATTCCGCGCGTTACCGGCAACATGGCGTGGGCGGAAGACAACCGCACGCTGTTCTATACCAAGCAAGACTCGGTGACGCTCCGACCCAGCCGGATCTATCGCCACAGCCTGGGCACGACCGCATCGGCCGACCAGCTCGTCTACGAGGACAAGGACGAGACCTACTACACGTCGGTGTTCAAGACGAGATCCAAGCGCTACGTGATGATTCAATCGTGGCAGACGATGACGACCGAGTACCGCTACGTTCCCGCCGACCGGCCCAATGCGCCGTTCCGCGTGCTCATTCCCCGCGAGCGCGGGCGCGAGTATTTCGCGGATCACTTCGGCGCCTATTTCTACGTTCTCACGAACGATCGCGCCAAGAACTTCCGGCTCATGAGGACGCCCGTCTCGAATCCGGGTATCGCCAGCTGGCAGGAAGTCATTGCGCATCGACCCGACGTCCTGCTCGAGGACTTCGACATCTTCCGCGACTACCTCGTGCTGAGCGAGCGCAAGGACGGGCTGGTACAGCTCCGCGTACGGCCCTGGAGTGGGGGCGGCGGGGGGGCCGCCGAGCATTACCTCGACTTCGGCGAGCAAGCATACCTCGCCTACGTGAGCACCAACCGCGAGTTCAATACGCGCGTCCTGCGGTTCGGCTACACGTCGCTGACGACGCCGACGTCCATCTATGACTACGACATGAGCACGCGCCAGAAGACGCTACTCAAGCGCGACGAGATTCTGGGCGGCTTCGATCCCGCGAACTACGTCACCGAGCGGTTTTACACGACGGCGCGCGACGGCGTGCGCGTACCCGTGTCCCTGGTCTCTCGGAAGGGCACGGCGCGGCCCGCGCCCACGCTGCTGGCGGGCTACGGATCGTACGGATCGAGCAGCGATCCGTCATTCTCGTCCGACCGGCTCTCTCTGCTCGACCGCGGCTTCGTCTTCGCCATCGCGCACATTCGCGGGGGCTCGGAAATGGGCCGGGAGTGGTATGAAAACGGCAAGCTGCTGCATAAGAAGAACACGTTCACCGATTTCGTCGACGTCGCAGACGACTTGGTGCGTCGCGGCTACACGTCACCCGATCGGCTGTTTGCCCGCGGCGCCAGCGCCGGCGGGCTCCTGATGGGTGCCGTGATCAACATGCGACCCGAGTTGTTCAAAGGGGTGATCGCCGGTGTGCCGTACGTGGACGTGATCACGACGATGATGGACTCGACCATTCCCCTCACGACGGGCGAATACGATGAATGGGGGAATCCCAACGACACGACGTATTACGGCTACATGCTGTCCTATTCTCCCTACGACAATGTCGAGCGGAAAGCGTACCCGAACCTGCTCATTACGGCGGGACTGCACGATTCCCAGGTGCAGTACTTCGAGCCGGCAAAGTGGACCGCGCGCCTGCGCGCGCTGAAGACCGACAACAACCGCTTGCTCCTGCGCACGAACATGGAAGCGGGACATGGCGGGTCATCGGGCCGCTATAAACGGTGGCACGATGTCGCGTTCGAGTATGCGTTCCTGCTGGATCTCGCGGGCCTGGCGCAGCCTTAGCGCCCGCGACGATTGGGGGTCGGGGACCGTTTCGGATGGCGGGGCGGCTGCGGTGGAGACGGGAAACGTGAGACGGGAAACGGGACACGTGGGTCTTTCACGACCTTTCGCTTCCCGTTTCTCGCTTCCCGTTTCCCGCGCTTCATAGGAGCCGGTCCACAAGGGCACCGAGAAACACGACGATACTGACGATGCCGTTGGCCGTGAAAAATGCCGCGTTGAGCCGAGAAAGATCGCCTGGCCGTACCAGCTGATGCTCCCAGGCAATGAGGCCCGCACCGATGCCCACGCCGACGTAATAGGGCACGCCCAGTCCCGCTCCGACGCCAAACGCCAGCAACGCCACGATCGCAAGCCCGTGGAGCAGCTTGGCGAACAGTATCGCCCGCGCCTGGCCGAAGCGGACCACGAGTGACCGCAGGCGCTCGGCCCGATCGAAAGCTTCGTCCTGCAGCGCGTAGAAAGTGTCGAATCCCGCGACCCAGCACGCGACGGCCAGGGCGATGACGAACAACAGCCACCACGGCTCGCTCCACGCGCCGGTGATCGCGACGTAGCCCCCCACCGGCGCGATCGCGAGCGCGCCTCCGAGCCACAGGTGCGTCCAGTCCGTGAACCGCTTCGTGTAGCTGTAGGTGGCGATCCAGATGAGGGCGAGCGGAGCCAGCGCGGCGCAGAGCGGATTCAACGCCCATGCCGTCCACAGGAACACCACCATCGCGGCGAGGACGCCGGCCCACGCCTGGCTGACCGTCAGGCGACCGGCCGGCAGCTCGCGCCCTTGAGTGCGTGGGTTTCTCGCGTCGAGCCGGCGGTCCGCAATCCGATTGAAGCCCATCGCGACGAAGCGCGCGGCCGTGAACGCCAACACCACGAGCAACGCCACGCGCCACGTCACGGGCTGCTGGTACGACCCGACGATCACGCCGAGCAGCGCGAATGGCAGAGCAAAGATGGTGTGTGGGAGCTTTACGAAGTTGGCGTAACGGATCAACAGACTCTCACCGGCGAACGTCTGACCCTCTCGGCCGTCCGGCCGTCCGGCCGTCGGGCCGTCAGAGTTCAATGCCCAGATCCTTCCACATCTCATCAACCTTCTGCTTGGTCGCCGCATCCATCACGATCTTGTTCGGCCATTCGCGCGTGAAGCCTTCCTCTTTCCACTTCCGCGTCGCGTCGATTCCCATCTTCGACCCGTACGTAAAGCCGCGGCTCGAGTGATCGAGCACGTCGATCGGTCCCATCGTGAAGCGCACATCGCGCTCGGGATCGATGTGATTGAGCGCGACCCACCACGCTTCCTTGGGATCGCGCACGTTCACGTCCTTGTCCACGACCACGATCACCTTGGCCAGCGACATCAGCCCCTGGCCCCACAACCCATTCATCACCTTGTATGCCTGCCCCGGGTACTGCTTGTCGATGCTCACGAACACGAGGTTGTGAAAGATCCCCTCGGCCGGCATGTGCAGGTCGACGATCTCCGGGATGGTGAGACGCAGCAGCGGTAGGAAAATCCGTTCCGTCGCATGGCCCAGGTAATAGTCTTCCATCGGCGGCCGGCCGACGATCGTGTGCGGCCAGATCGGATCCTTGCGGAATGTCACCGCGGTGACATGCACCTTGGGGTAGTAGTCCGCCAGCGAGTAGAAGCCGGTGTGGTCGCCGAATGGCCCCTCGAGGACCAGCTCGCCGCGCGGATCGATGTGTCCTTCGATGACGATCTCCGCTTCGGCGGGGACGTCGAGGTCGGAGGTCACCGCTTTCGCGAGGCGTACGGGCTCGCCGCGCAGAAAGCCGGCGAACAGGAATTCGTCGATCGTCGGCGGCAGCGGCGCCGAAGCGGCGTAGATGCTGGCGGGGTCACCGCCTAAGGCGATCGCCACCGGCATCGTCTCGCCGCGCTCCGCCATCGCGCGCCAGTGCGCCGCGCCCACCTTGTGGCGTTGCCAGTGCATCGCCAGCGCGTTCTTGCCGAGCACCTGGACCCGGTACATCCCGACGTTCCGGACACCGGACACGGGATCGCGCGTAATGACTCCACCGAGCGTGATGTACGGCCCGCCGTCCTCGGGCCAGCAGATCGGCACTGGAAATTGCGCGAGGTCTACGTCCGATCCTGTGATGACCGTGTCCTGGCATGCGGCGCGGCCCCCCCCGACCGTCTTGGGCGGGAACTTCGCCACCTCCGCGAGTCGCGGCAGCATGGCGAGTTTGCCGAGCAATCCCTCGGGCACTTTGAGCGCGACCAGCTCCGAGATCCGCGCTCCCACGTGGTCGAGGCACTCGACGCCGAGCGCGAGCGCCATGCGCCGCTCGGAGCCGAAAAGATTGACCGCCACCGGATACCGCGACCGGCCGCCGCCGGACAGTGTGGGGTGCGTGAACAGCAGCGCCGGTCCGCCGCCCGGTGATTTCATGCAGCGGTCGGCGACTTCCGTCATTTCCTTGTCCACCGAAACCGCGCGCTCGACGCGCGTGAGATCGCCCGCCGCGTCGACCGCGTCGATGAAGGCGCGAAGGTTATCGAGTGCCATAGTGCACGGCGCAGATACCGCCGGTCAGGCGCTCGAACCCCACTCGCGAAAACCCGGCAGCGGTGAGCCGCCGCGACAACGCCTCGGGCTCGGGAAACCCGAGCACCGACTCTGGCAGGTAGGTATAGGCATCTCTATGTTTCGACACCAGCCGCCCGATGGCGGGCAGAATGCGCCGGAAGTAGAAGAGGTAGACGGCGCGGAGCGGCGCAAAGCGGGGCGTGGCGAATTCGAGAATGACGAAGCGCGCGCCCGGCTTCAGGACCCGGGCGGCTTCGCTCAAGGCCCTGTCGAGGTCGGCGACGTTGCGGACGCCAAATCCCACCAGCGCGCCGTCGAATCGCGCCGCGGGAAACGGCAGCGCCAGCGCATCGGCGGCGACCGGAACGGTCCGGGGAGCTTTGTCCCGGCCCCGTTCCAACATCGGAACGGCGAAGTCGGCGCCGATCACGCGGCCGCGGAAGCCGTCCCGGCGAGCCAGCTCCGCCGCGAGATCGAGCGTTCCGGCGCAAAGATCGAGATAGGTGCCGTCCGGTTTCGCCTCCCAGTCGAGCCGCGCCACCGCGGTGCGACGCCAGGACCGATCCACGTTGAGGCTCAGCAGATGGTTCAGGAAGTCGTAGCGCGGCGCGATCGCGGTGAACATGCCGCGCACATATCCCGGAGAGCGGGGGGGAGCCATAGGCGCGAAAGATAGGCCGGACCACCTGAGCGCCGCCAGCGATCAGCAGGTCGTGGCGTGGGCAAAGCAGGGTCACGACGCCGCGTTCCGCGAGCTGGTCCGCCGCTACGAACGGCCGGTGTTCTCGCTGCTCTACCGGATGGTGCGCGATCGCGCGCTCGCCGAGGATCTCGCGCAGGAAACGTTCATCAAGGTCCTGAACGGCATCAAATCCTACCGGCCCGAGTTCAAGTTTTCGTCGTGGATTTTCAAGATCGCGAACAACGCCGCGATCGATCATCTCCGGCGCAAGAGTATCGACACCCTATCGCTCGACGGCGCCCCCAGCGCCGAGACACCGGAGCAGGTGCGCGCGACTTCCCTCCAGCTCGGCGACCGCGCGGAGAGTCCCCTCGCTGAGGTCGAGAATCGCGAGCTCGGCACCGCCATCGAGCGGGCCATCGCCCGGCTCCGTCCGGAGTACCGGTCGTGCATCCTGCTACGGCATGTGGAGGGGTTTTCCTATGAGGAAATCGCGGAAACGCTGGAGCTGCCCCTGGGGACCGTCAAAACTTATATCCATCGGGCCCGTAATGAATTGCGTGGTTATTTGGAAGACCGCCGGGACTGAAACCGGTCCTAAACCCAGGCCGTAGGGCACCCAATGACTGACCTAACCATGCATCTCACAACCGATGAAATCGAGCTCTGGGCGCAGGGGCTACTCCCCGCTTCCCGGGCGATTCACCTCGCTGATTGCTCCCTGTGCCGCGTCGAAGCGGACCGGGAGCGCAAAGTCATTCTCGAGCTGGTCCAGCTTCCCAAGTTTGCGCCGAGCGCCGGGTTCGCCGATCGCGTGATGGCGCAGGTGAAGGTTCCGACGCCCTCCGGAGACTGGACGGCGTGACACCGTAGGGGCGCAGCATGCTGCGCCCCTACTCACATCACGCCCGAACCTCCGTTCCCACACCGACCCCCAGCATCCTCGCCGCGCTCCCGTCGCGCACCGCGATCTCCACCGATCCACCCGACCCCGTAAACGCCACGAGCGCGCCGCGTGCGGCGTCCGCGAATGTGCGCCGCAGCGGGCCGACGTCGGTATCGCCCACCCGAATGCGCACACCAGGCTCCACCGCGGACGGGGGAATATTGGAGACGAGCGTGCCGAAGCGATCGACGTAGATGACTTCTCCCACCACGGTAGTACCGTCGTGGGAGGGAGCAGGGAGCGGGGAGTAGAATGGATCCGTAATGGCTGTGCCGAGAGATTCGAGCGCCTCGCCGCCGGCCAGTGCCGCCGCGGCCGGCGCGAAGACGTCGCGGCCGTGAAAGGTTGGAGCCGCGCCCGCCGGTATCGGCAATGACACGAAGCGTCGATTGGGCGGCAGGAACGACAGCAGGCCGTTGTCCGGAGCGACAAAGCGCTGGCCGCCACACTCCGCCGCGAGCGCTCGACGCTCCGTCCCAACACCCGGATCGACGACCGCCAAATGCACCGTCCCTTCGGGAAAATGCTTCCATGTGCGGTGGAGCAGATATTGGCCGGCGCGAATGTCCCCTGGTGCGATCTGATGGCTGATGTCCACGATCGTGACGCCGGGCGCGCGGGAGAGGAGCACGCCTTTCATTTCGGCGACGTAGCTGTCAGCGGTACCGAAGTCGGTGAGCAGGGTAATTATCGACATGCGGCGTGTGGCGTGGCGCGTGCGGCGTGTATAGGTGAGCGTCGTAGCGCGTGAACCATTCCTTTTAACGCCGCACGCCACACGCCGCACGCGTTTTTAGACTCTGATCGCACGCCACCTCCCAGCTTTCCAAAACAGGATCATGGCGATCCCGCGCGCGATGGCCGTCACGCTCAGCGCCAGCCAGATGCCGAGCAGGCCGATCGCCCCCGACCACCAGGCGGCGAGGGGAATCCGCATCGCCGTCAGGCTCGTGCTCGCGATCTGCGGCCAGAAGGTATAGCCGGCGCCGGCCAGCGCGCCCTCGAGAATCAACTCGAAGCTCTGGCCGATCTGCGCGAAGGCAATGACGCGGAGATACAGCACGCCAGCGGCGATGACCTGCGCATCCCGAGTGAACAACGCCACGAGCCTGTCCGGAATCACGAGGAACGCCACGGCCGTTGTCACGGTCACGGCGAGGCAATAGGCGACGGTGAGCCGCACCGCCTCCTGGGCTCTTGCTTCCTGACGGGCGCCGAGGTTTTGGCCGACCAGCGCGCTGGCCGCGAGCGCAAAGCCGCTGATCGCGATAAAGCCCAGCCCTTCCATCTTGTGGCCCACGCCCAGGGCGGCGAGCGCCGGCGTGCCGAACTGCGATGTAAAGCGCGTGAGCCACATATAGATGACGGACAGCAAGACGCCGGAGAGCGACAGCGGCGCGCCGATCCGAATGATCGTCGGCAGGGCGCGCCAATCCGGCGCCGCGATGCGCAACAATCCACGCCGCAGCGCGATGACCAGACCGAGCAGGAAGCCGCCGCCGCGCACCGTCACGGAGGCCAGCGCGGCGCCCTCGACCCCGAGCTTCGGCAATGGGCCGATGCCGATAATCAGCACCGGATCGAGCAGGATCGAGAAGCCTACCGATCCCGCGAGCATCAGAAAGGGCGTGCGCGTATCACCCGCGGCTCGGAACGTGGCTTCGATCGCGAAAAAGCCGAACACGAGCGGACACCCCAGCAGCCACGTGGACAGATAGGCGCGGCCCAGGGCCGCCACCTCCGGCGGCACCGTCATCAGACGGAACATCTTGCCGGCGACGAGGAGCCCCGCGACGCTGACGACGAGCCCGGCGACGAGCGCGTACGCGACCGCCGCGGCGGCGGCCCGCGCCGCCCGTTCGCGGTCGCCTTCCCCGTGGCGGCGCGCCGCGACGGCGATCAACCCGATCTCCACCATCTCTCCGAGACTCAAGCTCACCCAAACGTAGAATCCCGCCGTGGAGACGGCTGCGAGCGCAGCCGGACCGATCAACCGGCCCACCCAGATACTGTCGATCAGATTGAACGAGAAATGGCACGCCATCATCGCGACGGCGGGTGCGGCGAGTCGCAGCACCACCGGCCGCAGCGGCCCGATTGTCAACGAGCCCCCCGCGGGAGCCGGTGACGCTATGTCCGGGGGTTTAGCGGGCGTAGCGTGCTACCAGCACGAGGGCGTCATCAGTGCCCTTCACATGCCGGGAAATGACGAAGTCGGCGATCTCCCGCGGAGAGTTCGCGGGCACAACCGCTTCCGCGAATCCGTCGCGGATGCCATCGGAGTAGAGAATGACGGTGTCGCCGAGCGCGAGCGGGACGCTGCGCGTCGTGGGGTGCGTCTGCTCCGCGCCGATGAATCCGGCGCTCGGCACCAGCGAGATACGCGACGGGCGGCTCGCGGCATCCCGCCGCAGCACGATCCCGCCCACGTTGCCGACACCCAGCCAGGTCAGGTTCGCAGCCTGCGGATCGAGGTAGGCGAGGCCGAGCACCACGCCGCGCAGTCCGACCAACGCCTCGTGACAGCGGCGCACCAGATCGGGAAGCGGTTCACGCGAGTACCGGTCGAGCGCTCCCACGGCGGCGTGGGCCGCGGACGCGGCTTCCTGCCCGTGGCCCAGTCCATCCACCACGGCCAGGAGCGTACCTTTACCAACCTTTTTGATCAGCGAGAGATCGCCGGACTCAGCCTGTCCCGGCAGCGGCAGCGTCGCGAATGCCGTCTCGATTTTCAAATTGCGCGCCGCCACTTTTTCATCGTGATGGTCGTTCCCCGCCCGACCACCGAATCCACCTCGAACTCGTCCATCAGCCGCTTCGCACCGGGCAATCCCGCACCCACGCCGTGTGACGTCGAGTACCCGTACTGCATCGCGCGTTCGACATCCGGAATGCCCGGCCCCAGATCGACGGCGACGATCGCGACGCCCTGGCGATCGCCATTCTGGACGAGACTGAGCGTGATCTCGCCCTTCTTGGCATACATCAGAATGTTGCGGGCGATTTCCGAGATCGCAGCGGCGATGACCGTCTGCTCGCCGCTGGAAAATCCGGCGACGGCCGCTAACGCGCGGCCTTGCTGCCGGGCTTCGACGACATCCACGTCCGCGGCGATCGGCAGGCGCAGCTCTTCACCCACGGCCGCTTGGTCTCTTGGGTTTGGCTTCGGCGAGCCGGTCTTCCGTCCGGCGATTCAGGAAGGCGAGACCCTCTTCGAGGTCCAGCACGGTCGCGACACCCTTCAATGTCAGACCGAGCTGCACCATCGCGAACGCGACGTCGGGCTGGATACCGACAATCACCGTCTCAGCACCGCGTAGCCGGGCCATGTGCGCGATGTCACGCAAGGTCCGCACCGCGAAGGAGTCCATGACGTCGAGCGCGGTCACGTCCACGATGACGCCGCGACAGCGCGACCGCCCGACTTGGGCGATCAGCGCTTCGCGAAGGTGTGAGAGATCGGCGTCGGTGAGGGCAGACTGAATTGAAGCGATGAGATACTGCCCCTGCCGCAGAATTGGTACTTCCACTGCGTCCTCCGGAGGGGAGTGTTAGCGCGCCGATTCTGGCGCGATTTCGCGGACTTGCGTCGTCGGCGCGGCGCGGTCGGCGAGCAGCCGCTCGGCTTCTTCGATGCCTCCCTGGAGGTCACCGACGGTGGCCATTTCACTCAGGTCAACGCCGATCGTCACGAGCGTCTGCGCGATCTCGGGCGACAAGCCGGTCACGATCACGGTCGCGCCCAGGAGGCGCGACGCTTCGACCGTCTGGACCAAGTGGTTCGCTACCCCTGAGTCCATGGCGGCTACACCGGTCACGTCGATCACGACGACTTTGGCGCGGTTAGCGCGAATCGCACGGAGCAGCTGTTCGGTGAGCTGCCGGGCGCGCTGCGGGTCGATGACGCCGATGATCGGCAGAATCAGGAGCCGCTCGCGCACCTGCAGCACCGGCGTGGACAGCTCCCGGATCGCTTCCTGTTGCTGCCGGATGATGCGCTCGCGCTCCTCGACGAATCCGACGGCCACCGTGTTCGCAATCCGGTTCGCCGCGGGCTCGTAACTGTCGAGAATCCGGTTCAGCTTTTCGACGTTGTCTTGGTATTTGTTGAACAACGAGCGGGCGAGTACGTCACGCAGTAACAGCACGATGCCGACGACTTCGTCTGTTTCGACCCCTCGCGGAATGATTCGCTCCGACAGTCGCCGCGAGTAGGCTTGCAGGGCCTCGAAGGTTCCGGTCTCGAGCGCTTCCACGTAGTTGTCGTACACGGCCGTGGCTTCGGCGAAGATTTCCTCTTCCGTCATCGCCGTCAGCAGCTCGGCGCGCGTAATGCGTCGCGCCCATTCCTCGCGCAGCTGCGTGCGGTTCTGCCGCAGGTGGGCAACGAGCTCGCGCAGCAGCCCGGCCGACGATTCCGACAGCGCCGGTGCTTCCGACGCGCGCGTCGAGACGCTCATGCTTTTCTTGGTGTCCATGGGTGAAACCTAGTACGGGTCAGTTAGGGAGCAAGGCCCGCCGACCGGTTTTTGTGGCGTTCCTTGGTCTCGTACAACGCGACATCGGCTGCGTTCAGCAGCGCCTCGACGGTTTCGCCGTGGCCGGGGTAGACGGCTACCCCGACACTGATGGACAAATTCGGCTTTTCCGCGTCCGTAGCCAGCCGGTCCACCACGCCACGCGCGACGTGCCAGGCGGCCGCTTCCCCCGTCTCCGGGAGCACGAGCGCGAACTCGTCGCCGCCGAACCGCGCGGCGGTATCCGTCGCCCGGCACGATCCCAGCAGCGCCTCGGCCACGCGGCGGATCGCCAGGCTGCCGGCGAGGTGGCCGTGGCGGTCGTTGATCTGCTTAAGGCCGTCCAGGTCGAGCAAGACCACCGCGAGCGGCTGCGCGGTGCGGCGCGAACGCTTGATCTCAGCCTCGAGGGACTGCACCAGCTGGCGATGGTTGGCGAGCCCGGTCAAGGGATCCGTAACGGCCAGCTCGCGCCACGTTCCCTGGATATCGCGTTGCGCCGCGACGACGGCCGCGAGCACCAGACTCGTCACCGCGGTGATGCCGGTCCACACCTGGAGCAGTACCAGGGATTCGTTGGCGCCGTAGACGGAGAAGGGGCCGACCCCATGCAGCGTGCGCCAGATCGCGATGAACGACACCAGCAGCATCGCCGTCGCGGCTTCGCGCGGACCGAAGCGGAACGCCACCCAGATCATCACCGGCCACAAGAGGACCGTGAGCGGATAGTGCCGCGAGGGAAACACGCCGCCGAAGAGCGCCCACGTCACCAGTATCGTCGCCGCCGCCAAGGCGATCGCTTCCAGCGTCCGCTCGCGGCGCCAGTTCGGCGCGGGCTTCACGCCGATCCACAGAATCAGCGCCGGCGCAACGACGATGTCGCCCACCGCGTCCCCGAGCCACCACGTCAGCCACACGCGCGGCGCGTCCCCCCACGACACGAGCCCGCTCAGCGCGAGGGAAACGACGCCGATCGATGCCGCGAGGGTCGTGCTGACGACCGCGGCGAGCAGCGTGAACCGCAGGATGTCGCGCACGCGATCGAAGACTCGCCCGCCGCGCGCGAAACGGTTGACGAGGTATGCCGCGAGCAGGCCTTCCGCCGTATTGCCGACCGCGATGCTGATCGAGGAGGGCAGGAATCCGGTGGTCGTGAAATTCGCGAGAAAGGCGGCACCGAGAATGGCGGGCCACACCCGGTAGCCGAACAATACGAACGCGGCAAGCGCGATTCCGGCGGGCGGCCAGATCGTGGTGACGCTGCTGTTGATGTAGGCGAACCGTAAACCCAGCTTCGCGGCGAAGTAGTAGACGGCGGCGAGCCCGAACAACAGCGCCACTCGGCGTAATGATTGGCTCATCCGGCCTAAGCTAAAGGAGGGATCTGGCATAGGTGCACTCATCCCCACGATCACTGCATTGGTCACTGGGTCGGGAATAAATTACGTCCAAGAACGGGGGTGGAGTGTGCCTTGGACCATTCGCCGTGTCGAGCGTCGGGTTTCTCCCCAACGTAGGCGCGGATCGGATAATCGGGCGGCGGAGCGCGACGGTTCTCTGAACCGGCGCCGCGCGGAGCGTCGCGTCGGTACGACGCCGGCGCCAACTGCCCGCATTCGCGTGCTTGTGGTAGAAGACAACCGCTTGATGCGCGACGGGCTCGGCCGTCTGCTCGGCGCCTACGCCGACGTGGATATTGTCGCGAGCGCCGAGAGCGCGACTGCCGCGACGCCGCTGCTGCGCGACGCCAAGCCGCAGGTCGTGCTGCTCGACGCGGCGCTGGCCAACGGCGAGAGCTACACGTTCCTCGCGCATCTCAGGGCGGGCGCGCCGGAGGCGAAAGCGATCATCATGGATTTTGTTCCCGCGCAGCAGGACGTGACGCAGTTCATCGACGGCGGCGCCAATGGCTTCATCATGAAGGACGCGAGCGCGGACGACATCGTGAAAGCGATTCGCTCCGTGGCGAGCGGCACGGATCTGCCGCCACCTCCCGCCGCACCCCGCAGCGCCGCCATCGATGGCCCGGTCGCCGCGCGCGGCAACACCGCCGCCTCGCCGAGCACCGTCCGGCTGACGAAGCGGGAGCAGGAGATCAAGGACCTGATCGCGGCGGGACTCGGCAACAAAGAAATCGCGCAACGGCTCAACATCGCGACGAACACGGTGAAGAGCCACGTACACAACATGCTCGGGAAGCTCGCGGCGTTGACGCCGCCCGACCGCCGGCAGGGCAATCGCAGCCGTCGCGGCACCAGCCGGCGCTCGTACCGCTTCAACCGCTGAGGACTGCGCCGGAACCTCGCGCAAAAAACGCTGAAACACTGGATTGCCCGGATAGCGCGCGGCTAACGTTTCGACGTAGCCGCGCGCTTCGCGTTGCAGGACGGCGCGGCCGGCGGGATCGCGGGCCGCTTCCCGCATCAGCGCCGCCGCCAACACCCACGTGCTCTCCACCCGGGCGAGGTCGCCGTCATGCGCGGCGCGACGCATGTACCGGATGCCTCGCTCCGCATTGCCGCCGCCCAGCCCGATGATCCGCGCGAAGAGGCGCGCGAGCGCGCTCGCCCGCGCGAGACCGTAGTCGTACACGCCCAACCCCAAGTAGCAGTCGGCGCACGTAGAATCCGCCGCGAGGACGCGGCGGTAGATGTCGCGCATCGCCTTCGCGTCTTTCGCGGCGCTGTAGGCGTGCCCGTGCTCCTCGCGCTGCCGCGCCCGATAGCCGAGCGCCGTGGCCAGCCAGAAATCGTTGGCTCCCCCCCCGCTGGTCGCGGTGCGCGCGCGCGCGAGCGCAGTCCCGAGCAGCGAGTCGATGCGCCGCAGCTCGAAGTCGGCGGAATCGCGCGCTGCTGCCCACCAGATGTAGGCGCCTGCCTGGAAGACCACGGGAGCGGGATCGGCCGGGTTGCGCGCGGCCAGGCCCACGAAGTAGGACGCGGCGCGCTCGAACTCTCCGCCGTACAACAGGTCGAGGCCGGCGCGCAATTCGCGCCGCGGGTCCGGCGGCGGTGCCGCCCGCGGAGGAACCGGAAGCGCCAGCGGCGCGCTCTGAAGCACCAACACGATCGCCGCGAGCACGGGGGCAGCCACGATCAGCGTGGCGCGCCGGTAATCGGAAGCGCGGGGGTCAGTTTCGCCGTGCGGGCGGCGACGTTTTTGGCCAGCTCACGCAAGGCGATGCCGGCCGCCGAATCGGGCTCGCTCACGACGATCGGCTCGCCGCGATCGGCCAGCTCCGCCATGCCGGCCTGCAACGGAATCTGGCCCAGCAGCGGGACGCCCAGCTCGGCGGCGAGGCGGCCACCGCCGCCCGCGAGGAATACCTCGGAGCGGGTCCCGCAATGCGGGCACACGAAATAACTCATGTTCTCGACGATGCCGATGATCCCGACGCCCACACGCTCGAACATCTTGGCCCCGCGCAGCGAATCGCCGACGGCGATCTCCTGCGGGGTCGTCACGATCAGCGCACCGTGCAGGCGCACGATCTGCGTGAGCGAGAGCTGCGCGTCGCCCGTACCTGGCGGCAGGTCCACCAGGAAATAATCCAGCTCGCCCCACGCGACGTCGCGGAGGAACTGCTGGATGATTTTCATGATGATCGGCCCGCGCCAAATCGCGGGCGCGTCGCGCTCCACGATGAAGCCGAGCGACATCAGCTTCACGCCATGGGCCTCGAGCGGCTGAATCTTCCCGGCCTGCACCTCGGGCTTGGCGTTCGCGCCGAACATGCGCGGGATGTTGGGGCCGTAGATATCCGCATCCATCAGTCCGACGCGATGCCCGTCGCGTGCCAGCGCCGCCGCGAGATTTGCCGACACGGTGGACTTCCCGACACCGCCTTTGCCGCTCGAGATGGCCAGGACCTTTCCCAGGGCCGGCATCTCGTCCGGCGTGGGGGGAGCTGGGACGCCTGGAGTTGGGGAACCGCGCGGCGCCGCGCGGGGAGCCGGCTGCCCGCCACCCACCGCTGCGGCATCCACGACGTTCATCTTTACAGCCGTCACACCCGATACGCCTTCGACAGCCTTGCGCGCCTGACGGGCCAGCGACCCAGGATCCTCGCGCGTCAGCACAAACGTGAACGCGACGGCGCCGCGGTCGTCCACGGTGAGATCCTGCACCATGCCGGCGGCGACAACGTCGCGTCCATACCGGGGATTCGTAAGACCGCCGAGCGCCTGCTCGACGCGGGACTTCACCGACTGAGCAGTCACTCGGATTGGCCGTTCGCCAGATAGCGGCGCGCCGCGCCCAATACCTTCTCTTCTACCTCGGCCATCGTGCCGTCAATCGAAGCGCCGGCGGCGCGATGGTGCCCGCCCCCGCCGAACTGGCGCGCCAATGCCGCAACGTCGACCTCGCCCATCGAACGGAAGGATACCTTGACGCGGCCGTTGGCGATATGGCGGAACAGGAGCGCCATGTGGACGCCGGCAATCGAGCGTGGGAACTCGACGATCCCGTCGAGATCGTCCGCCGTGACGGCGTGCCGCCGCAGCGCGTCGGGCGGCACGCTCACCCACGCCAGCCCACATTCCGGCTCGACGACCAGGGTTTGGAGAACTTCGGCAAGCAGCCGCACGCGGCCTTCGGGCGCGCTGGCGTACACGGACGCGTAGATGGACTCGGGGTCCACGCCCTTCTCGAGCAGGGCGGCAGCAACCCGCAGCGCGCGGGCCGTCGTATTGGAGAAGCGGAATCCCCCGGTGTCGGTCAGCAACCCCACGTACAGCGCCTGTGCGATTTCGGGCGTGAGCGGCCAGCCCGCGACGCTCGCGAGATCGAACACGAGCTCCGCGGTCGCCGTCGCTTCGGGGGCGATGAGACACGGACCGCCGGGAAGCTTCACGGGACCGAGGTGATGATCGATGCACACGAACGTCGGCTGGCGCTGGTGAATGACGGACGCGAGTCCACCGAGGCGCGCAATATCCCCAATGTCGAGCGACGCCACGATGTCGGCGCGCTCGATTTCGCGCACGGCGTGAGCGCTGGCGTCCGCGCCGTCTGGAACGAGGAAGTTGAATCGCTCGGGAATGCGCGTGGGATTCGCAATCGCCACCGAGACCCCGCGGTCGCGCAGCATGTGCCACAGCCCGATCTCGCTGCCGACGCCGTCGCCGTCCGCGTTGACATGCGTCGTCAGCACGACGTGGCGCGCGCCGGTCAGCGCCGCCGCCACGTCTCGAGCCGCCTTGGCACGCTCAGGCGGGACGGGAACGCCGGTCGGGTTCATCACTCGGGAAGATAATGGCCTTACGCTCTGCGCCCGCCGCTACCAGACCTTTGATCTAGCTCCTTTGGTCGGACTTGCGGCGGGCGCCTCTCTCCTACCCCGCGACTAGCGCGGCGGTTGACCCCGCAGGGAGCCTCCACCGAGCTCACGCTGGAGCCGACTGTGCTTGCGGCTGTAGCCGAAGTAGATCGCGAAGCCGATCAGCAACCAGACGATGAGCCGGATCCAGGTATCGGCCGGCAGTGTCGCCATCAAGCCCAAACAGCACACGACGCCCAGAATCGGCACCAGCGGCACCCACGGCGTCCGGAACGGACGGTCGAGATCGGGGCGCTTGTTGCGCAGAATCCAGACGCCCGCACACACCAGCACGAACGCCAGCAGCGTCCCGATGTTGACGAGCTGGCCGAGCAGCTGCAGCGGCAGCAACCCTGTCGCGAAGCTCACCGCGATGCCCGTGAAAATCGTGGACAGGTAGGGCGTGCGGTATTTGGGATGCACCACACCTGCCCATTTGCCGAGCAGCCCGTCGCGCGACATCGAATAGAACACACGCGACTGCCCGAGCAACATCACGAGAATCACCGACGCGAGCCCGAGGACCGCGCCGACGTCGATCGAGATGCGGACCCAGTGCGGCGCGCCGACCTTCTCCATCGCGTAGGCGACGGGCGCGGGCAGATTCAATTCCTTGTAGGGCACCATCCCAACCAGAATCGCCGAGACGACGACGTAGAGAATCGTACAGATCGCCAGCGATCCCAGGATGCCGATGGGCATGTCCTTTTGCGGATTCCGCGCTTCCTGCGCGGCCGTGGAGACGGCGTCGAATCCGATGTAGGCGAAGAAGACGAGGCCCGCACCGCGCAGCACGCCGGACCACCCGTAGGTGCCCCACTCGCCCGCGTTGGGTGGAATGAACGGTTTGTAGTTTTCCGGGGTGATGTGGCCTAAACCGATCGCGACGATGAGCAGGATGATCGTGACTTTCAGAATCACGATGAGGTTGTTGACGCTCGCCGACTCCTTGATCCCGATGACGAGAATGGTGGACATCAGCACCACGATGAACACCGCGGGCAGGTTGACCCACGCGCCGGTAAAATTGAGGCCGGCGCTCGTGCAGCCCGCGACGGCCTGTTGTACCTGGACGGCAGTGCACCATTGCGTGGGCGATGCCGCGAGGTGCGGGGGAATCGTGATTCCCAGCTGGCTGAGCAGGGACACGAGGTGCCCCGACCAACCCACACCGACGGTCGCTGCGCCCGCGGCATACTCGAGCACCAGGTCCCAACCGATGATCCAGGCGACGAGCTCGCCCATCGTCGCGTACGAATAGGTGTACGCGCTGCCGGCGACGGGAACGGCCGCCGCCATCTCGGCATAGCAGAGTCCGGCGAACGCGCACGCGATGCCGACCAGCGCCATCGAGATCGGCACCGCGGGTCCCGCATGGAGTGCCGCGGCCTGACCGGTGAGCACGAAAATGCCGGCGCCAATGATGGCGCCGATACCCAGCGTGATCAGGTTGAGGGGGCCGAGCGCCCGTTTCAGCTGGTGCTCGCCCGCCGCGTCGGCCTCGGAGCGCAGAGTCGCGATGGATTTGGTAGCCCACAAATTCATGCAGGTCTCCGATCGGCAGAAGTGACGAATCGACGGCGCAGACGGACCCAACGTCCGCCCAAGCCGTCGATCTGTCAATAGTTAGTACGAGACTCTAACGCGCAACGACCAGCTGCGGGGGACGGGGACGGTGCCGAAGTCAGCCACGGTCAGCAGCGGACCCGGCGTCATGCTGCCGTAGCTTCCCGCCTCCGGATCACCGCCCGAATACCTCGTCCACGTGAAGAGATTGCGGGCAGCCAGGCTGACCGTGGCGTCATGCGCGCCCATGACGCCCGCGAAGTTGGGAGGCATCGCGAAACTGATCTGCAGCTCGCGCAGCTTCAGGTAGTCGGCGTCCTCGAAGTACTGGAGCGGAACGGCGTGGTAGGGTGCAACCGCAACCGCTTGGCGCTGCAATGGGGTCTGCGGATCGTTCCGGTCGTGGCAGACGGTGGAGAGCTGACAGCGGTACCACGCGCTCTGATTGTAAAGCACGTGCCCAGCCCTGTAGTCCAGAGTCGTCGAGATGCGGAGGTGGTGGCCCAATCTGAGCGAAGACTGCAGACCGGCGCCCTGCGTTGGATATGGCGTGCCGGCCCAGGTCAGTCGTTGATCGACGGCGACTTCCGAGACATCGATGATGCCGTCCTGGTTGGCGTCGGCATAGCCGGTGATGCGCTCACCCCAGTAACCGGCCGTCGGGTACCCCTCCAAAAGGCCCTGGTCGTTGAGAATTGCCTCCGGACCGAACAACGACAGCAAGCGGTTACGGTTGCCCCATACCGACAACTGCATATCCCACCGCACGCTCGCCCGCTCGAGGACTGGACCGGCGAGCATCGCCACGACTCCGCGATTCCCGATTGTTGTTCCCGAGGCGTACGTGTACACGCAGCAGCCGCTCGTAGAAGGCACGGCGACGAGCCTCATCACGTCGGACCGGAGGTCGTAGGCCGTCACGTGGGCGCGCCACCGTCCGTCGAAGAGCCGCGCTTCCACCCCGGCTTCCACCGACTTCACTCGGTCGGGCCGAACAGCGGGAAGTGTCGTCCCGATGGGTACGAGAACGACGTCCAGACCATCGACCGATCCGGTTTCGCTGGCTGAGCCGTAGGCAGCATGCAGCCGCAGCCCGCTCAAGCGTCCGGGCCGGTCGCGTCGGGCCAGCCACGAAATGGCGAGGCTCGGGTTGGTCTGGTGTTGGCGGTATTCGAAGAAGTGGTCTCGGCGTAGCGCGGCGCTCACAACGAGCCGTTCGCGTACGGACATTCGCTCGCTCAGATAGATGCCGTTGGTGCGATGCCGCATGCTCAGCCACTGCGATCCGCACAGAGTGGCACAGAACGGTACCGTGTCGGGACCGACTCGCTGGTCCACACGCCGACGCCGCTCGCTCAGGTCCACACCCACTGTCGTCAGAAAGCGGAAGCTGGCCCCCGGGCGTGCGTCGCCCGCTATTGTCAACGCCGAGGTCGTTTGCCTGATGTGGCGTCGACCGTAGAAGCGATACAACCCCGGAACCACCGCGGTGTCACCCTGCTCCACCTTGTCGAGACCCAGCAGGCCATGCGCGCTCAGCCAAGGCAGCAGCCGGACATTCGCTTCGACGACGCCAGTGAATCGACCGACCTTTTCCCGTGCCGAGTACCCGAACATCGGTGCCCACGCGAACCCGGCACTGTCACTCGGGCCAAGGAGCGCTGACTGAATCGGCCCATAGGCCGGCAACGCCAGGTTGCTGGAGAGATGGGTGAGCGTGAATCCCAGATCGACCCGCGGATCGGGCCGGATCGTTCCGCTACTCGTCACGTTCCAACGGTTATAGGAATCGGGATTCGGGGCGACGGGAATGTCGTACACTCCGCCATCTCCATCAATTCCCCCGGCCAGCCGGAATGCGCCCCACGAGGGCCCGCCGGTCGCATGAAAGCCGGCATGATGGCGCATCGACGTCGCGAAGGGACTGCGCTGCACGAGCGGATTGAAGGATTGCACAAAGTCCTGCACGCAGTACCCCGCGGCCTGATGCGCGAGCGTGCAGCCGCCGCTGCGCATGCGGAGATCGGGATTGTCCGCATCCACGCCGCCGTAATTCGTCGGCCAGCGAGCCGGCACCGATTCGAGCACGCCTTGCGCAAAGCCGTCCGCCTGGAGCGGGCCGGAACGTCCCCGCTTGGTCCGAATCAGAATCAGGCCCTCCGCCGCGCCTGGGCCGTACAGCATCCCACCGGCCGGACTCCGCTCGATCTCGATCGATTCGATGTCTTCGATATTGAAATCCTCGAGGCGCAGCGGCCCCGGTCCACCGAGGTTCAACAAGGCCGCGTCGGCGGCCGCATCGACGCGGATGCCGTCCACCAGAATCAGGGGCGAGCCGTCGGAGAGCAGCCTGCGGGGACCAGGAAAGCGAATGCGCGATCCGCCCCCATTCAGTCCCGACCCTTGGATCACGAGGAGTCCCGGCACGCGGCTGTTGAGCAGGTCCGCGAGCGAGTGCACGCCCCCCTCACGCACGATGGCGGCGGCATCGATGACGATTCGGTCGGGATCAGACGTCGAGCCGCTGTCGGGAGCTTGAGCGGCGAGAGCCGGTACGATCACGGCAAGGAACAAGACGGTCATGCTACCTCCGTGGGGAACGGAGCACTCTACAGGCTGTAGTTCGGCGCCTCGCGGGTGATCACCACATCATGGGGATGAGATTCCCGCAGCCCCGCGGTGGTGATGCGGATGAACTCGGTTTCCGTCCGCAGCGCCGAGACATCGCATACCCCGCAGTACCCCATTCCGCTCCGCAGGCCGCCAACCATCTGGTAGATGACGTCGGCGACGGGACCGCGGTAGGGGACACGCCCTTCTATGCCCTCCGGGACGAGCTTCTGGAGGGACACCTCGCCTTCCTGGAAATACCGGTCCGCCGAGCCTTCCTCCATGGCGGAGAGGCTGCCCATGCCCCGGATGACCTTGAAACGCCGTCCCTCGAGCAAGAACGACTCCCCCGGACTCTCTTCGGTGCCGGCGAGCATGGATCCCATCATCACGCTCTCGGCGCCGGCGGCGAGCGCTTTCACCGCGTCGCCGGAATACTTGATCCCGCCGTCCGCGATGACGGGAATGTCGCCGGCGCCGCGCACGGCATCGACGATCGCCGTGATCTGCGGGACGCCGATCCCCGTCACGACGCGCGTCGTGCAGATCGAGCCGGGACCGACTCCCACCTTCACCGCATCCACGCCCCGCTCGGCGAGCGCGCGCGCGCCCGCTTCCGTCGCCACGTTGCCGGCCACCAGCTGGGCGTCGGGAAACACATCGCGCAGACAGGCGACGGTGTCGAGCACGCCCTGACTGTGACCATGCGCCGAGTCGACGACGATCACGTCGCACCCGGCATCGAGCAGCGCTTGCGCGCGCGCGCGCGCGTCCGGCGTGCCCCCGACGGCGGCCGCGACGCGCAGCCGGCCGTGCTGATCCTTGTTGGCGTCCGGGTATTGTCGCCGCTTGAAGATGTCTTTGATGGTGATGAGCCCGCGCAACTGCCCCTGCTTGTCCACGACCGGGAGCTTCTCGATGCGATGTTTGGCGAGGATCCGCTCCGCGTCGTCGAGGTTGGTCCCCACCGGCGCGGTGACCAGCTTCTCTTTGGTCATGACGTCGCGAATCGGGCGATCGAGCTCGCGCTCGAACTGGAGGTCGCGGTTGGTGATGATGCCCACCAGCTTGCCGGCGCCATCCACGATCGGCACCCCGGAGATCTTGAACCGCAGCATCAGCTGCTGCGCTTCGCGCAGCGGCCGGTCGGGCCCCAGCGTGATCGGATTCATGATCATGCCCGACTCGCTGCGCTTCACGCGGTCCACCTCGGCAGCCTGGCGGTCGATCGGCATGTTCTTGTGAATCACCCCGATGCCGCCTTGGCGCGCCATGGCCATGGCCATTTCCGCCTCGGTGACGGTATCCATGGCGGCGGAAACGATCGGGATGTTGAGCGGAATGGCGCGAGTGAAGCGGCTGGCGACGGAGACGTTGCGGGGGTGCACCGTCGAGAGACGGGGCACGAGCAGGACGTCGTCAAAGGTGAGGGCGACGTCGGGCCGGAAGGTTCCCATGGCGAAAGTTACTGGGGCGGTTTGGTTTCCTCAACCGGCTTCGGCTCGGCCGGTTTCTGGTCCACCGGCTTCTGCTCGGCGGGCCGCTTCGCCGCGTCTTCCACCGCGGCCTTTCCGGCGGCCGCCAAGCCACCGAGGAATCGTCCGGCCTTTCCGACTGCGTCCATCGTGCCTTTGATGATCGTCACGGGTACACGGCCGGCGCGCATGGTGTCTTCGAGCGTTTCGGCGACCTTCTGAAACGCCGGCGCGCCGGCGGCGCGTTGCGCGTATTTCGACTCGAGAAACTCGATGTAATCGAGCACCTGGTACGCCTGCTCGTCCGGCATGGCGTCGAGCTTGCGTCGAATGCGCTCGGTGAGCACTTCGTTCACGGCGTTACGCCTCCCTCCAACGAAATCAGGTCCACGACGGGATTGCCGAGATAGCGGCTGCGGCCGTTTCGGACACGCGCGGTGATTTGCAGCGTGGCGAGCGGCGTGAGCGCGCGGAATGCCGGCAGCTTGATGTCCGGAATGATGACATAGACAAAGCCCCGTTCCGGCAGCGGCCCGCGCGCGAGGACGTACGACGAGCCGCTGGGAATATCGGGCCGCAAGTCGTCGGCCTTCTGGATCGCGATGAACTCGAGGTTCCAACGAAGCACCTGGCCGGCGTAGCGCTGCGGTTCGGCCCGCAGCTCCGCCGCGGTCACCCCGACCAGCACGCCGGCAGGCGCGGCCTGCAGATCGCCCCCTTTGACCCAGCCCTCGAACTGCACGCGCGTCCATTCGCCGTTGCGGCTCAGCACGCGGAGCGGTGTGTCGGCGGCGACGGTGCCCGCCTCGGGCCCGTCGGGCGCGCGATACAGCGTCGTCATGCGCACCGGTTGGGCGCGGCTCGAGTCCACCGCGCGCGCGGGAGCAGTGGGCGCCGCCACGCTGTCGGAATCGGTCGCGGCGGCCGTGCGCGTCTGGGCGACGTCCGCGATGGGTTGCAGCGCGCTGCGTTGTACCCACCCCTCGCGCGTCACATGCACCCAGCGGCTGCCGCTGTCGGAGGCGGGCACCGCGCGCTTGAGTCCAAACCCCAGCGCGAGCTCTGCGACCAACGGACCGGCGGGCGCCGCGCGAAGATTTTCGTTCGGCGAGCGAGTCACGAGCAGATCGAAATCGGGCCGCCCGCTGCGGCCCACCGACGTACTGAAGATCCAGCCGTCGAGCGTGACCTGCATCCAGTCGTTGCGCGTGGCGCCCCCGCCCCCCCCGGCGGTGACGACCGCACCGCGCGCCAGCCGCGCGATGCGCCGGCCCGCGACGTCTTGATAGAACCAAGCATTGTCGGCGTTGACGCGGTAGCGCGTCGCGTTCTGGGCCGCGGCCATCTGCGGAGTCGCAAGGCACAGAACAACTGGTAGGGCGCGAACGATGTGGCTAACTTGCATCCCCTTCAATATGACAACGACCCGCAGCACGCGCACGGGCAAGGCGGGGGGCCCGGTGGTACTCGTCGTGCTCGACGGGTGGGGCTTCCGGCCGGGTCGCGACGGCAACGCTATCGAGCTCGGCAAAACGCCGGTGTGGCATCGGCTGTGGGAGCGCCCCACGCGCACGCTGCTCGAAGCAGCGGGTCTCGCCGTTGGCCTGCCCGAAGGACAAATCGGCAACAGCGAAGTCGGTCACCTGAATCTCGGGGCCGGCCGAGTCGTGCCGCAGGACATCGTGCGCATCTCCCAGTCCATCGACAGCGGCGCATTCTTCAGGATTCCGGCGCTCGTTGAGCTGTGTGAACAAACGCGTCGGCACGGCGGCACGTTGCACGTGATGGGTCTGATTGGGACGGGCGGCGTGCATGCCCTCGACAAGCACCTCCTGGCCGCCGTCGAGCTGGGTCGGCAGGCGGGCCTGCCGGTGGCGATTCACGCCTGGCTGGACGGCCGTGATACCCCGCCGCAGTCGGGGCTCGGATTTATGCAGGCCTTGTTGCAGGCCGTCCGGCCGTCCGACCGTCCGACCGTCGCAACAGTGATTGGCCGCTATTACGCGATGGATCGCGACAAGCGCTGGGACCGGACGCAGCTGGCGTATGATGCGATGGTGAAAGGCATCGGTGCGCCGGCACCGGATCCCGTGACGGCGATCAAACTGGCCTACGCCGCGGGTGAGACCGACGAGTTCGTCAAACCGCGCGTGATCACGGGCGCGCCCCTCATTCGCGACGGCGACGGAATTTTCTGTTTCAACTATCGCGCCGACCGCATGCGCCAGATCGTTCGCGCGCTCGCGATGCCGGATTTCGACGGATTCGACGTGCGCGGCCGGCCGCAGGTGCGGCTGGTGACGATGACGCGCTACGACGAAACGCTGCCGTTCCCGGCCGCCTACGAGCCGATCGTGCTGTCGCGCATTGTGGCGGAGGTGCTGGCGGACCGCGGCAAGACGATGTTCCGCACGGCCGAGACCGAGAAATACGCGCACGTGACGTATTTCTTTAACGGCGGATACGAGCCGCCTTACAAAGGCGAAGAGCGTTTGCTGGTGCCGTCGCCGAAGGTGGCCACCTACGACCTCATGCCCGAGATGAGCGCGCCTGGCGTGACCGACGTGTTGTGCAAGGCGATTGCGCGGAAGCAGCACGATTTCATTCTGTGCAACTACGCGAACGGAGACATGGTAGGACACTCGGGGGTACTAGCGGCGGCGGTGAAGGCCGTCGAGACCGTCGATACGTGCCTGGCACAGGTGCTGACCACCGCGGACAAGGCCGGGGCGACGGTCCTGGTGACGGCTGATCATGGCAACTGCGAGCTCATGATCGACCCCGCGACGGGGGGACCGCACACCGCGCATACGACGAATCCGGTGCCTTGCGTCATCGTCGGGCCAGGAGCGGGGACTAATGCGTTGCGGGGCGGCGGCTCGCTTCGCGATGTCGGACCTACGATCTTGAACTTGCTCGGCATCGAGCCTCCGGCTGAGATGACCGGACGGGATCTAAGAGAGGTGGACTGATGGAACGATGGAATGATGGAATGGTGGAACGTGTGAATGACAGAACGTGGAGAACGAAGCTCGCACGCGCGCTCGCTCTCCTTTCCATCATTCCATCGTTCCACCTTTCCGCCCAAATCGGCCACGACCCCGCGTCCTCGCCCTATCGCGATATCCCGCTGCACCCAGGGCCCGCGGTGTTCGTCGGCCATCTGTCGGCGGACCGGGGACGGGCCGGCGCCGGTCCGAGCAACGCGTTCACCATCGGCGCGCGCTACGAAATTCCAGCCGGCCGCTCGCTCCTGTTCCAGTTCACCGGCGCCTATCTGCAGGCCGACCGGTTCATCCTCGATCCCAGTGTCGATTCGACGTCGCCAGCGCGTCGCACCGGGCCGGTGAAATCCGACCTCGCCCTCGCGGAGGTCGGAGTGCTGCTGCGGCTCACGGGCGCGAAAACGTGGCGCGGGCTCGCTCCCTACGTCGGAACCGCGCTCGGACTGATGTTCGATGTGAATTCGCCGGGCGACACGACCGGCAGCGGGTACAGCTTTGGCACGAAGATCACCATCGCCGCCGCCACCGGTGTGCGCTGGTACCCGTCGCGACGCCTGATGGTCAACGGCGACGTGCGCGCCCACCTCTGGCGCCTGAAGTACCCCCTTTCCTTTCATACGCCGGCTCCTGACGGGTCCCTCGTCGTGCCGTCACGGGAACCGCTCAATGACTGGACCCTGCATCCCTGGATCAGCCTCGGCATTGGATGGACTTTCTAGCCGAAGGGTTCCGGCAGGCCCTGACACTGTTGTTCTCCGGCGATGCAGAAGTCCTCGGCATCGCGCTCCTCACGTTGAAGGTGGCCATCGTTGCGACCGTTGTGTCCTGCGCGATCGGCTTGCCGCTCGGCTACTTCCTGGCCACGCGTCGCTTTTGGGGACGCCGCGCCGCGCTGACCGTCGTCAATACCGCACTCGCCTTTCCGACCGTGGTCGTGGGCCTGCTGCTGTACGGCTTGCTGTCGCGCCGCGGTCCTCTTGGCGGTCTTGGCTGGCTGTACACGTGGCAGGCGATCGTCGTGGGCGACGTGCTGCTCGCGCTGCCGATCGCCGCGGCGCTCTCGGCGGCCGCCATCCAGGGCGTGGACCCGCGAGTCCGCCGCACCGCTGAAACGTTGGGCGCGGGACCCTGGCGGACCGCGTGGACGGTGGCGCGGGAGGCGCGCTTTGCGCTTGCGGCCGTCATCACCGCGGCGTTCGGCCAGGTCGTCGCCGAGGTTGGCGCGGCGATGATCGTGGGCGGCAACATCCGTGGCTCGACCCGCACGCTGACCACCGCGGTCGCGCTGTATACGTCGCAGGGCGATTTCGGTCTGGCGCTCGCGCTGGGACTCGTGCTCTTGATGCTGGCGCTGGTCGTCAACATCGCGTTGCAGGTCTTGCAGGGCCGCGGCAATGCTTGAGCTGCGCGGCGTGCGGCACCGCTACGACGGACGATTGGTGCTCGATCTGGACGAGTTTGTCGTGCCGCGCACCGGCGTGCTGGCCGTCGTCGGTCACAACGGCTCCGGCAAGAGCACGCTCCTGCGGCTGCTCGCGCTGCTCGAAACGCCGACCCAAGGACAGATCCTCTTCAACGGAGCGGTCGTGCCACGGCGCGCACCCGCCGCGCTGCGCCGCCGGGTGACGCTGGTCGAGCAACGGCCGGTTCTGTTTCGCGGCACGGTGCGAGACAATCTGGAATACGGACTGCGGCTGCGAGATGTGGGACAGGCAGCGGCCAACGGTATTGTCGCCGACGTCGTCGGACAGTTGGGACTTGCGCCGTTGCTGGACCGCCGCCGCAACGAGCTCTCCGACGGCGAGGTTCAGCGCATCGCGGTCGCGCGCGCACTCGTGCTGCGGCCCGACGTGCTGCTGCTCGACGAACCGGCGAGCTCGGCCGACCGCGCGGCGGCGGGCGCGCTGTACCGCACGCTCGCGGCGGAGCGGGCGGCTCGACCCTTCGCGGTGTGTATCGCCTCGCACCAGCTCGAGGATGCGTACCGCTGGGCGGATGACATCCGCGCGCTCGCCGATGGCCGGCTGTCGCCGGTGACGCCGGAGAATCTGTTCCGGGTCGAGCTTCCCGCGGGCGACGGCGTCAAGAACGTCCGCGTCGGCGGCCTCGAGATCGTGGTAATGACGGATCGCACCGGACCCGCCGTGCTGGCCGTGCCCCCCCACGACATCTTCGTCAGTCGGGCGCCGCTTTCCTCGTCGGCGCGCAACGCGTTCTCGGGCCGCGTGACCGGCATGGCGATCGAGCGGCGCGGAGCCGGCGTGCACGTCCGGGCCGACATGGGCGGCGTCGAGCTGGTCGCGGCGGTGACGGCCGAGGCGGCGCGTGATCTCTCCCTCGCCCCAGGGGGCGCGGTGGTGTTCACTTTCAAGGCCACGGCCGTCCGGGTATTCTAAGCAATGCCGACAGCTTATCTCACTCGAATCGTTGAGTTTACGGCAACGCACCGGTTTCCCGACGTGGCGGAGTTTGCCGGAGCCAGCAGCGACCACAGCCATGACTATCGCTGTCTGGTGACCGTGAAAGGCGTCTTCGTTCCAGCGAGTGGTGGGGTGATGAGTCTGAAGGCGCTCGACACGCTGCTGCAGCGCGAAGTCGTAGCACGTCTCGACGGGCGGCATATTAACAAGGACATCGCCACGTTCGCCACCGGCACATGGCTCGCCACAGGCGAAGCGCTGGCGGTGTATCTGTGGGAGCGCATCATCGAGTTTCTGCCGCCCGGCGTGACGCTGCACCGCGTCTGCATCGAGGAGGGGCCTCATCTCTACTCCGAGTACTTCGGTGAATCCTGAGAATTCGGATTCCCCGAGCTACCGCTCGGGGTCAGCGGGAGTGTCCTCGACCCCCGGGCGGCAGGCCGGGGATCGCAAGGGCCGCATGCAGGCCGATTCGGCCGTGGTCGAGGAATGGCCCGTCTGGCTCGAAGTGAACGGCGAGCCCGCCGTCACGTGGATGTGCACGCCCGATCAGCTCGAGGAGCTCGCGGTGGGGTGGCTGCACGGCGAGGGCTACATCGCGTCGCTGGACGATCTCGTGCAGCTGCGTCCCTGCGCGCCGGACCTCGGCTTCTGGGCCGACGTAAAGCCCGAGCGGCTGGCGCAGGTAAAGGGCGAGAACCGCAAGCGGGTGCTCGCATCCGGGTGCGGCGCCGTTGCCACCATGCTCGCAGACCCGCATGCCATGGCGCACGTAGCGGCTCGTGGCGATCCTCCGCCGGCAGAAACGCTCCGCACACTCTTCAAACAACTGTTCGCCAGCGGCGTGCGCTACAATGAGACGGGCGGCATTCACGCCGCGGCGCTCACGGACGGCACTGCCCTGCTCTTTCATGCCGAGGACATCGGCCGTCACAACGCGGTGGACAAAGTGATCGGCGGAGCGGTGCTCGCGCGCACGCCGATCGTCGGGCGTGGCCTGCTCGTGACCGGCCGGATTTCCGCCGAGCTGGCGTTCAAGGCGGCGCGCGCGGGGCTGGCCTGGGTGGCCACACCCAGTGTGCCGTCCACCCTGGCCGTAACGATCGCCGACCGCTCGGGGATGGTTCTGGTGGGGCGGGCCGTGAGCGGCACGCCCCACATCCACAAACCCGAGGGATGACGGTTTCCGCGGAGGAGCTGCGCGCGTTGCTGCGCCGGGCACGCACGATTGCAGTGGTTGGGCTCTCGCCGAAACCGATCCGGCCGAGCCATTCGGTCGCGCGCTATCTCCAACAGGTCGGTTATCACATCGTCCCGATCAATCCGGGGCACGGGGAGATCTTGGGTGAGAAGAGCTACCCGTCGCTGCGCGACGCCGCCCGTGATCACACCATCGACGTGGTGGACGTGTTTCGGCGCAGCGAGTATGTAGGAGCCGTTGTAGATGAGGCGATCGCGCTGGGCTCTCCTCCCCAACTGATTTGGCTGCAGCTCGGCGTCATGGATGCGGCCGCGCAAACGCGCGCCGAGGCGGCCGGCGTCGCGTTCGTCATGGATCAGTGCCTCGCTGTCGAACACCGTCACCTCGAGGTCTAATGCG
>DASYTD010000158.1:0-6096 GCA_036002655.1 Gemmatimonadales bacterium | reverse complement strand
TCTCAGTCACCTGGTAAATCAACTGGGAAGACACACAAGCCAACTCTGAACTGGCTCTGGCTGCGTAAGCTTCGGCTTCACGCACCTGCGTGAGTGGCAGCCCGCCTGAGGCGGCGCTCACGTATCGCAAAGTCGGGCTGGCGGCACTTGGGGCCTCAACGGGCGCCGCAAGAGATTCCAGAGGCTTGTTGCTACCAGGGCTGACAAGGCGCCGAGGTAGCGAGACCACCAAAGCCTAGTCTACGCACGTAGGAGCGGTATCGGAGTCATGCTCGGACCGGGGTTCAATTCCCCGCGCCTCCATCGATAGGAAATACGGGAAACGGGACACGGGCAACGCGCACCGTGTCCCGTTTCCCTTTTTCGTTCCGACTATGGACGCTGACCGGTGAGTGTCCGCAAAGCGGAGCGCGACGGCACGACGAGACGCGGTGCGATGGGGAACGCCGCCGCCGCTGCGGGCTGCGGACGAGCGGGAGCAACGGGGGAAATGGGGCGCTCGAATCGTGCGCGCGCTGTGTGTACGAAGACCGGCACGTAGTAAGGGACGTAGACCGGTGCCGGCACATATGACGGCGCGGGTTGATACGCTGGCAACGGCGGGGCGCTCGTAATCGAGACGCTGCCGCTGTTCACGCCGCAGAACGCATTCGTAAGCGATGCGTTCGAGCAGTCCACGGCGTTCGTTGGGCCCGGCGCGGCAGCGACGGCGACCGCCGTCCTCGGCCGCACACAACTCAGGCACACCTGGGGCGGGAGCGGGGGTCCGAGAGAGGCCACCGTCCCGTTTCTTGAGGATCTCACGCCACCGTAGTCGTATGGCCGGCCGTCTGTGACGCGGTCGGCAATGTCGAGCAACGCTCCGACGGGATCGCCGGCGGTCGGCTGCAGCAACAACGCAGCGTGATAGTTCCACCATCCCTCAGCTTGCAGCGCGGCGAAGTCGAATGCCCACCGTGAGCGAACGGCGACGATCGTCGCAGGATGGCCCTGCGCCGTCGGCGGCAGGGGGACCCCGAAGGCCACGCCTCCGTCAATGCTGGTGCGGTCGTGCGGACCAAACGGGAAGAGCACAGTGATGCGGCCGATTGGGTCCACGTGCAGGAGGAGCAGATGTCCCGGTTCGCGCAGCGTGACGTAGGCCGTCGAATCGGCTCGCCAGACACGAACGGGGTCGACTGCGGGCGTCGCCTGCACCAGCAGCCCGACTGTCACCGCGAGAGCAGCAACCATAGGTCTCCTTAGCCTACAGCGCCGCCGCGGGGCTGGGAAGGCCTGGGGACTCTGCTACTAAAGAACTAGTTGACAGACGGGCCCCCGCCGGGTATAACTACTACAACACTAGTAGCTGACGGGAACCCATGCGAATCGCCTTTACCGATCGTGAGCTCGACGTGATGAGCGTGCTCTGGGACCTCGGGGACGCGACGGTCGCCCAGGTGCGGGAGCAGCTCGCCGACCAGCTCGCCTACACGACCGTTCTCACGGTGCTGCGGACGCTCGAGCAGAAGGGCTATGTGGCGCATACCGGCGAGGGCCGGGCGCACCGCTATCATCCGCTCGTCAAGCGCGAGGCAGCCGGCCGCAACGCGCTGCGCCGTCTCGTGGACAAAGTCTTCCAGGGCTCGCCCGAGCTGCTGATGACCCATCTCGTTTCCGACAGGAATCTGAGCGACGAGGAGCTGCGCCGGCTGCGCAAGCTGCTCGAAGCGCGCCTCAGGGGAGGTGCCAAGTGACCGCCGTCTGGATGGTGTATTGCGTGGCAATTGGCCTGGCGTTCGTGGTCGTGGGACATGCGCTCGACCGGGGCCTGCATCTCGCTGGCAGGCCCACGCGCTGGGCATGGGTCATCGCATTGCTGGGCTCGTACGTCGTTCCGGCAGCTGCCTGGCTGCGCCCGAGCGCGTTTGACTCATTTGCGGCGCCGATTCCTGCGGTCGCTCCGTCGCCAATGACTTCGTCGACCTCGACGACCTCCACCATCCTCGACCAACCTCCCCCGCGGTCTTTTTCGCTAAGCGATTTCGACGCTCCGCTGCGCTGGGGCTGGGGACTCGCGTCGGTCGCATTGCTCGTCACGTTTGCCGTTGCCGGCATCCGCCTGGCCGCCCAGCGCCGCGCTTGGCGCACATCGGCGATCGCCGGGCGGCTCGTCCTCGTGTCTCGCGATGTCGGACCGGCGGTCGTCGGCGTGTGGCAACCGCGAGTCGTCCTACCGGAGTGGTCGCTCCAGCTCACGCCGGCGGAGCGGGAGCTGATGCTGGCCCACGAAGAGGAGCACCTGCGCGCGCGCGACCCGTGGCTCCTGGCGTGCGGGGTCATCGCGCTGATGCTGGCGCCGTGGAACGTTGCTCTCTGGTGGCAATGGCGGCGGCTGCGTTTGGCGGTCGAAATGGATTGCGACACACGCGTGATCGCGCGCGGTGGCTCGGCGCCGGTGTATGGGGCCCTGCTGCTTCAGGTGGGACGGCGTCGCTCACAGTTGGTCGCGGGCGCGCCTGCGTTGGGCGAGCCGGTGTCGTTTCTGGAGACTCGCATTCGCCGGATGATCACCGCGCTCCCACGCTGGCGTTGGGCCGGCGCGGCCCTCGCGATCGTGGTCGCGGCCGGAGCGGTGGTGGCGGCCTGCGAAACGCCACGGCCGGTGATACCGGCCGTTCTCGAGGCGCAACAGCCAGGTGAAGTGCTCATTCGTGGCGACGGCGTGAATTCCGCCGACGTGAAGCCGCTCTTGACCAGGTATTTCGGTCCGAACCCGCGGCGCTTGGCAGACAGTGCCGTGATCGTGTGGTTCGTCGTGGACCAGCCCGGTCGCGTCGTCGCTTGGGGCACTGCGCGACGGACACCGGAGGACGCAGTCTTCTTTGCGCCGGCAACAGCGGCGCGGGTCATACCGCGCTATGACACGCTCCGGGTGGAGGCCGTGTTAGTGCATGCTGAGCGCGATCTGCCTCCGACGGTGGTCGCCCGCCTGGGTACGCGGGGCAAGCGGTTGGCCCCGCCCGAATCGCCTCCTCAAAACAGTATCCCCCGGTTGCCGAGTCAAACCGAGATCGAGCAGATGCAGGCACGTGGCGACCAAGTCCGTCGGTTGGCTCGTGAGTTGCACCCGGAAGTGTTTGGCCACACCGGTCCACAGACCGCCGTAGCGTTGGTCATGGACACGCGCGGGAACGTGCTCGCCCATGGGGCCAGCACGCGAGAAGCCCGCGCAGCCGATGGTCGTGCGCGAAACGGTGAGACGTGTCTGGACGTCTTGACTCGACTGGTTCCGGAATACAAAGGCGCTCTATGGTCCCAGAGCGGATGCGCTGACGATGGGCGTCAACAAAACGTTGTTGTGTATTGGGGGATCCCGCGGGTGCGACTGAGCCGCTGAGGTTTCGCCGCGGACAAAATGACGGGAAGCGGGACACGACAAGGCAAACCGTGTCCCGTGTCCCGTTTCCCGTTTCTCGTTTCCCGGTCTATATTCGACGCCGTTCGGGCGGTCCGTGAAACGATCTTTTAAGAGGAGGCCGAATGGGCCCAGGGATTCAGCCAGCCCCAGTGACCCAAGGCAGCAGCGGCAGCGCCGTCCTCGACGTGCTCCGAGTGCTCTTCGAGCCGAGCGCGGTGTTCGAGCGGGTCCGGGAGAAGCCGAGCTTCCTCCTGCCATTCTTGGCGATCTGCGCCGTCCAAGTCGTGCTTTACTTCGTCAACTTGCCGTTCCTCAAGGCGGGAATGGCGGCACAGATGGCCTCGCGCCCGGCCGGCGGACCCGATCCATCGTCGTTCCTATGGATCGGAGCCCTGTTCATCCCCGTCGGGATCGCGATTGCCCTGGTGCTCGGCGGCTTCATCTTGTGGGTGCTGGTCTCGCTGTTCGGTGGAGAGGCGAAGTTCGGCACATTGCTGAGCGTCGCGACGTTCGCCGCGGTGCCTTCCGTGATTCTGCTCTCCATCGTTGGTACGGTCGTGCTGCACATGCAGGGCGTCGGTCAGATCGCGTCCCCGCAGGACATGCAGCCGGCGCTCGGCCTGGACCTGCTCGCGCCCGGCGCGAAAGGCTTCGTGGGTGCGGCGTTGAAAGCGGTGAATCCGTTTGGTATCTGGGGACTCGTCCTCATGGCGATCGGCGTCTCCACCACGCACCGCTTGGCCAAGGGCACGGGCTACGCGATTGGGACGATCGCGTTCTTGATTGGCGTGGCCATCGCGGGAATGTTCGCGGGGTTGTTCGGCGGCCGCGCAGGCTGATTAGACAGTCGCTCGCGTCCGATTGACGACGCCCGCCTCCTCGAGGGCCGCCTGGGCCGCGGCGAGGCGGGCGATCGGAACGCGGAAGGGAGAGCAGGACACGTAGTTCATGCCAACCCGGTGGCAGAACTTCACCGAGCTGGGTTCGCCGCCGTGCTCGCCGCAGATTCCGATCTTCAGGTCCCGCCGAACTTCCCTCCCCAGCTTGACGGCCATCTCGACGAGCTTCCCGACGCCCTTCTGGTCTAGGCTTTGAAACGGATCTTCGGGCAGGAGCCCTTGCTCCACATACATCGGCAGGAATCGTCCGGCGTCGTCGCGGGATAAGCCGAACGTGGTTTGTGTGAGATCGTTGGTGCCGAAGGAGAAGAACTCCGCCTCTTTCGCGATCTCGTCGGCCGTGATCGCGGCGCGCGGCAGCTCGATCATCGTCCCCACCAGGTAGGGCACGGCACGGCCTTCGTGGTGGAACACCTCCTGCGCGACGCGGCGGATGATTTGCGACTGATTGATGAGCTCGCTCACGTCCGCCACCAGCGGGACCATGATCTCGAGCGACACCTTGGAGCCGCGCCCGACGACGTGGCAGGCCGCCTCGAAAATCGCCCGCGCCTGCATCTCCGTGATCTCGGGATAGCTGATTCCCAACCGGCAGCCGCGGTGGCCGAGCATCGGGTTGGCTTCGACCAGCGAATGGATGAGCCGCTCCAGCTGCGCGGCCGGCACCTTCACGCGCTTGGCGAGCGCCGCGATCTCAGCGTGGGTGTGCGGGAGAAACTCGTGGAGCGGGGGATCGAGCAGCCGGATCGTGACCGGCAAACCCTCCATCTCCTCGAAGATTCCTTCAAAGTCCTTGCGCTGAATCGGCAGCAGTTTCGCGAGCGCGCGACGGCGTCCTGCTTCATCCACGGCGACGATCATTTCGCGCATCAGCGTGATGCGGTCGCCCTCGAAGAACATGTGCTCGGTGCGGCACAGTCCGATGCCTTCGGCGCCGAAGTCCATCGCCCGCCGCGCGTCGGCGGGAATGTCGGCGTTGGCGCGCACGCGCAGCCGCCGCCGGGCGTCCACCCAGCCCATCAACGTCTCGAAGTCTTTCCCGATTTTTGGCGAGACGAGCTTCGCTGCGCCGAGAATCACGCGCCCCGTCGTGCCGTCCACGGTGATCACTTGGCCGCGCTTGACCGCCTGGCCGTTGACCCGGAAGCGGCCGGCGGACGGGTCCACGTCCAGATCCTTCGCGCCCACGACGCAGGTCTTGCCCATGCCGCGGGCGACGACGGCCGCGTGGCTCGTCATGCCGCCGCGCGCCGTGAGCACCGCGCGCGCGGCGACGATGCCGTGGAAGTCCTCGGGGGACGTCTCGGGTCGCACGAGAATGACGTCGTGGCCCTTCGTTTTCATCGCTTCGGCTTCGTCGGCGTCGAACACCACTTCGCCCGTGGCGGCGCCGGGGGAGGCGGGAAGACCCTTGGCGAGCACCTTCACGCTCGCGTGCGGGTCGACCATGGGGTGGAACAGCTGATCGAGGTCCTGCGGGGGAATGCGTTGCACCGCCTCGTCCTCGCTGATCAATCCTTCCTGCACCATCTCGACGGCGATGCGCACCGCCGCGATGCCGGCTCGCTGCGCTCGACGCGTCTGCAGCATGTACAGCTGGCCGTGCTCGAACGTGAACTCGACGTCCTGCACGTCCTTGAAGTGATTCTCGAGCTTCGTCCCCAGGCGGTCCAGCTCCCGATAGATCTTCGCGAGCTTGCCGCGCTTCATCCTTGCAATCGGCTCGGGCGTACGCGCACCCGAGACGACGTCTTCGCCCTGCGCGTTGGTGAGCACGTCGCCGTTCAGGACTCGCTC
>DASYTD010000157.1:0-11178 GCA_036002655.1 Gemmatimonadales bacterium | reverse complement strand
CCGTTAGGCGGCAGCAGTCGCTTATGCGCTCACTGCAGCAGTTGCGCAACGAGGCCCTCGCTGATGCAGTAGAGCGAGCGAGGCGTCCTTCTCCCGTCCTCAACCTGTTTGGCGCACCTGCAGGGCCTCAGCCCCTCGACGTTCGCGTGGAGTGTCAAGACGGTACCAACATCGACTTCCGACTCTTGGAGTTGACTCTCGACGGGGGGGAGGTTCTGGGCCGCGAGCCAACAGGAGCCTCGGTGGTGCTGCCGCTGGACGGCGTGAAAATCATCTGGCACCATCGCCGCAGGTCGGGGCGCGCGCTCTCCCTTTGGTTCGGAACAATGCTAGGTACCGCCGGGGCCGGGGGCGTTCTGGCAGCGGCGACCAGCTGGGCGGAGGTTGCGCAAGGCGTGCTGGGCGGCGCGTTGCTCGGGACGTTAGCGGGCATCGGCGTGGCGCTGTTACTCGATAAGTGGAAAGCGCTATATCACTGGGTGCGCCTATTCGATAGGGCTGCCGCCTAACAGCGCTTGAAGCTGGCGGCGCGCGTAGGATATTGAATGACACCTTTTTTTTCAGCGCGCCGCAGCTTAAGCGCATCACGTTAGGCGGCGGCAAGCGGTTCGGAGGTCCGTTTGCGACAAAACCAGATGCTTCCACCGGTACCCACCACCCGGTGCCCGCGCTGCGGCCGGGAGTACGCGACGGAGTGTCCTGCATGCCCTTATTGCAACTGGGTGCCGCTCAAACCCGGTCGTGCCAAATGGCACCGCACAGCGTTCATTGCCATCGGGACCCTCGTGTCAGCTGGTCTTGCCGTCGCTGTCAGGCTCGTTGAGCATGCCATACGGTTAGACACTAACGTCGAGATTTGGGTTTTTGCTCTTGGTGTGTTTTTCACGATCGTCCGTGCAAACCGCCACGTCGGAGGCGGACAGGACGTGTGACGACGGCAGTGTTATGACACCACACTGAGTATCGTGCGCCTGCCGCCTAACACGCGCTTGAAGCTGACGGCGCCCGCCCCTCAAGGAACCCGGTGGCCGTCCTAAGATGCGGTGTTGTAGAATCTCGTTTGTGAACGTTCTCGCTGGGCGCCGCAGCTTAAGCGCCATCCGTTATGCCGCCGCCGCCGACGGCGCCTGGTCTTCCGCCTGTCCCCTTCAACTGGGAGCTCCGCCCATTGCGGCACCTCTACAGCGTCGTAGGCTTCTTCAGCACGCCGGTAGTGGCGGAGTGGAAGCCCGGCGTCTAGCATTGAGCTTCGCAGTTTCCCCGGAGCACCAGCTGCCGTCCTCGAACCTGCGCGACCGGCTCCAAGCGACTCTCAGCGGCCGCAACACGCTCGAACGCGAACTCGGCGGCGGCGGGATGTCGCGCGTGTTCGTCGGGAAGCCGCGATGAGTGCGGTCGACCAACTCAACGCCGCTCTCACCGGCCGCTACCGCATCGAACGCGAGCTTGGGGCCGGCGGGATGGCCACGGTGTTCCTCGCCGAGGATCTCAAGCACAAGCGCCACGTGGCGGTCAAGGTGTTGAAGCCCGAGCTCGCGGCGGTCCTCGGGGCCGAGCGGTTTGTGCAGGAGATCACCACCACCGCAAGCCTGCAGCATCCACACATCCTCGCATTGTTCGACTCGGGCACGGCCGACGGCTTCTTGTTCTACGTCATGCCCTGGATCGACGGCGAGACGCTGCGCGCCAAACTGACTCGCGAGACCCAGCTCAGTGTGGACGAGGCGGCGCGGATCGCGAGAGAAGTCTTGGATGCGCTCGGGTACGCGCACCAGCACGGCGTCGTCCATCGCGACGTGAAGCCCGAGAACATCCTGCTGCACGGCGGGCACGCGATGGTGGCCGATTTCGGGATCGCGCTCGCGGTGAGCGCCGCCGCGGGCGGACGCATGACGGAGACCGGCCTCTCGCTTGGTACACCGCACTACATGTCACCCGAACAGGCGACGGCGGAGAAGGACATCACAGCGCGCTCGGATGTGTACTCGCTGGGGTCGGTGCTCTACGAGATGCTCACGGGCCAGCCACCGCACCACGGCGGCTCGGCGCAGCAGATCATCATGAAGATCATCGCCGAGCCCGTGCCGGCGGTGACGGCGCTCCGGAAGTCCGTCCCGCCCAATGTCGCGGCCGCCGTCGCGCGAGCGCTCGAGAAGCTGCCGGCGGATCGGTTCGAGAACGCCAGGGCGTTCACCGAGGCGCTCGGGAATCCCTCGTACACGAACGCCGCGCCCGGCGGCACGGCCGCCGGCAGTGTCATCGGGGCTCGGCTGCTCACGCGTTCACTTATCGCCACCTCGGTGCTCGCCGTCGCGGCCACCGCAGTGGCACTGTGGGGATGGTGGGGCCGAACCGCGGGTGAGGCGTCGCGGCCGCCCGTTCGGTTCTACGTCACCGGCGACAGCACGCGGTCGATCGGCGAAGCCGTGGCGATCTCTCCCGACGGGCGGACCATCGTGTTCCTGGGGCGCACGCGCGACGGCCGGTCGCTCTTCGTGCAACAGCTCGACGCGCTCGAGGCGCAACCGATCCCCGGTACGTCAGATGTAACGCCCGACGCGCTCTTCTTCTCTCCTGACGGCGCGGCCGTCGCGTTCTCGGCCGGCCCGCGCCTCAAGCGCGTGCGGCTCGACGGCTCGGATCCCGCCGTCATCGCCCCGATCGGTTTCGGGAGCTCGGGTGCATGGGGTCCCGATGGCACCATCGTGTTCTCCACGTATGGCACCCCGTTGAAGCGAGTCAACGCGAGTGGCGGGGCCGTGACGGACGTCCCGGCGCATCAGGGCGACGAGCAGCACCTCGTCTTGCATTCGCCGCGCTTCCTGCCGGGAGGCCGATCGATCCTGTGCGTAGAAAGTGCTCCGTCCGAGAGCTTTGGCGTGCTCGACCTCAGCTCCGGCGAATTCCGGGCGATCGGGCGGGGATACTCGCCGAGCTACAGCCGAGGCTACCTGCTCTACTTGACCCCAACCGGTAGTCTGATGGCGCGGCGGTTCGATCCCGCCCGGGCGGACACGTTTTCGGCCTCCGAGCGCGTCCTCGACGGGATCGACATGCTGTGGACAATTCTAGGTCGCTATGATGTGTCGAACTCGGGCGCCGTCGTGTACCGGCCGCGAGGGTCGGCGGACGTCAATCTGACGCTGTTCCAGGCGGACGGCACGAAGCGGATCCTGATGCGCGGTGGCCGGTTCTGGGTGCCGAGGACCTCTCCCAACGGCCGCACCATCGTGTTCGGCGCGTACGAGAATGCCGCCAATACCAACGCCGAACTCTGGACGTACGATTTCACGACGGGCACCGACCAGCGCTTCACCACCGGCGGATGGACTGGCCGGGATTTCAATGACCCCGTGTGGAGCCGCAACGGGCGACGGATCGCGTTCGACGGTCTGGATACCGCCGCCGGCGACCAGAGCAAGGTCCTCTACGTCGTGCCGGCCGATGGCACCGGGAGGCCGCAGCTCGTCCCGACGCCGCACGGGAGGAATTACCCGTCGGACTGGACGCCGGACGACCAGTACATCGTGTTCGACCACAATGTCGCGAGCAGGCCGGCGTCGATCTGGATGGTGCCGTCCGACGGCAAGGGCGAGGCGCGTCCGATTGTCGAGGCGACGTTCGACGCGTCCGGAGGGCGGGTCTCGCCGGATGGGCGCTGGCTGGCCTACCAGTCCAACGAGACGGGCCAGGACGAGGTGTATGTGCAACCGTTCCTCGCACTGGGACCGCGGGTTCGCATTTCGACGGCGAGCGGCGGCGCTCCGTCGTGGACGCGCAACGGACGCGAGTTGGTCTACCAAGACTTGGGGAAGACGGAACAACTCGTCGGCGTCGAGTTGACGCTCGGTGCCGCCGTCGGGATCGGCGCCAGACGAGTGCTGTTGCGCGATGCGAACTTTCTCCCCCGCGCGGACTACGATGTGACGTCCGATGGCCGTCGCGTCGTCGTGGTCCTCGCGCCGCCGAGCCCTAACCGTTTCGCGGTGGTGCTCGACCTGCTGACGAATCGCAAACGCTGATGTCCGTCCCCGGTTCCCGGCCGGCTCACGAGCGTGGCGCAGTCCTCCATCGGGCGGAATCCGACCGATGCGCTGGGGGAAGCACTCCGTCGCTTCTCGGCGCGAGGCAGTCGGCCGCAGTCACGCAACGATACTCAGCGGTGAATTCGCCCGCGGCATAACCAGCGCTTGCTGCTGGCGAGCGCAGACGATTTCGTTAGCGCGCGCTCCGCGCGCGCATTTTGTTGATAGCGCTCGCAGCAGAAGCGCAGGACGTTAGGCGGCAGCGCACGGCCCACTCCACCTGAGAGGTCGCTGTATGCGGCAAATAGGAGACTCGCTTTGAACCGCAAGATCCTAGTGTTGTTGCTCCCCGCTATCGTCGTGGCTTGCACGAGCTGGCACGTAGAATCCGTCTCGCCCGAGCAAGTCATCGCCAAGCAGCCTGCGCAAGTGCGAGTTACTTTGGCCGCTGGTGATCAGTTGGTCATCCGTAATCCCCGCGTTGTGGCCGACAGCATTGTCGGGGTTTCCGCCCGTGGCGAGGGTCACACCCCCATCGGAGCGCCACTAGCTCAGGTTCACGGAGTCGCGACGCGTCGCGTGAGCGCGCTGAAGACCGGTGTCCTCGCGGGAGGCGTCCTTGCTGTCACTGTGGCGCTGCTCATCGTGCGCACGGCTGAATGCGGCTTCTACGGCTGTTAGTCCTTGATCCCCGTAGTGCTCCCTCGGGAACGCTGCCGCCTAACAAGCGCTTGAAGCTGCCAGCGCACGTAGGGGTATTTAATTTTTCACCGTGCGCTGCAGCTTAAGCGCGATCCGTTAGGCCGCGCAGATTAGGTCCGAATAACGAGAGGCGAATGGAGCTCCTCCTTCTCATTCCAATCGTGGCGATCACAGCCTTCGTGACAGCCAAAGTCATCCGCCGCCGAGGTGCTCCACGCCGAGGTGATGGCGTCGAGGAATCCGAGCGCATCTTCCGCGAGCAGGCGTTCCAGGACCCGGGGAACGCCCGTCAGCAGGCCGCGCGGGGCACCTTCGACCCGGGGTATCTCAACTATACGCTCGACACCCGGCCGTGCTCACGGACTCGCCCCGGGACCCAATCCTTCCCACCTGTGAACACGAGTGCCGCCCCGTCGGGCGACCATGCCGGGTAGTCGTCAGCCACTGCCGCGCCCGCAGCGCGGGCAAAGTGCGGTAACACCATCCACCAACTCGCCGCTCGTGCCGGGTTCCGGGATCCATTCAACAATCTCAGTGGGTGAGAACGTCGCAAGGCAATAGAAGCAGCCGCAGATCTTACTCTGCAGTACCTGCCGCGACGCGGGCGACAGCGATCTCTGGGTGGTAAACGCCGATGGCGCGAATCCCGCCCCGCTGCTCCGGCTTCCGCGGTGGCAGTCGACGCCCGCGTGGTCACCCGACGGCCGGCTCATCGCGTTCGCGTCGCCTGATGCGAACTTCCGGGAATGGTCGACCGATCTATACCTCGCGGTGCGGAATTCGGGGGAGTTTTTGTCGGCTGTCGAGGTGGGATGGGAAGCTGCGCGAGTGAAAGAGATCCTGGAATTCAAGAACTTGGCCTTGCCGCACGAAATGCCAGACCTCGGTACACGACCAAGCGCGAACGTCCCTCATTGTCCCCCTGTTGTCCCCCCGCACAACTGACAACAGGCGCGCGACGCGCACATCCGGGCCGCGCCGCGCGCTCGTAACTCGTTGTCGTTTCGCGCATGATGTCGAATAGTGACTCATGCGCGAGGCATGGGATCGAGCTTAAAATCCCTTGGGGGCAACCCCATGCAGGTTCGAGTCCTGCCCCGGGCACTAGGCCAGACGACCAGTTATCCCTGCAGGCGCAGGATTTCCGGCAGGATACTCCGGCCTTGCATGATGCCACCGGGGCTGCGGTGCGGCAGGTCGGCATCACGCGGCTGCAAATGAACCCCGCTACGGCTTCACCGTTTCCCCGCAAAAAGCTGGGCGACCAGCGCCGAATCCGCTGGAGCCGCCACGGCATCGAGCGACTCCACGACTGGGAGCCGATCAGCGTCGCACACCAACGGCAGCCCCGTGCGGCGCCGTTGCTCGCATACCTGGAGCTGTCTGACCCATTTCTGCTTCCAAATGAAGACTGCATGGGTGCCGACGGGAAGCACGAGCGTGTCCCCACGCGGTACGAACACCCATAGATATCTCGGAAACGGCTGCGCACTGTGGATGGTGAGCCGATAGGCATTGGTCCCGTCACAGCGGTTGAGCGCGTTCGCAATCCAGCCGCAGATATCGTCGTAGAGCCACTGTGCCTCCGCCTCTGCAACAGTGCCGATGACATAGCCATCGGCCTCATCGACGGCGTCGGTGAGCGCCCTCGAATGCGCTGTCGTGGGCCAGGGGCGCGCCTCAGTCGAGGTGACCGTGGAACGCCCGGCACAGGCCGTGAGGAGGAGCAGCAGCGCGGCGCACCGAAACAGGGCGGACGGGAGGAGAATCGAGACTATACGCATGCGAAACTCAAAGCCGGAAGTGTACGGCTGGACCGTTCGCAGGAAGCGTGCCACCTGAATTAGCTCCCCGGGCCATATGTCATGGCCAAGGGCCTGGCTTGCGATGAGCGAGCGCACGGCTTCCGCTGGTGGCCCTCACGGTGGGGGCGGCAGCAGGACCGCCGCGATCCGCCGAGGCCGGATTCGACCATCACGTCACGAAGCCGGTGGATTTTGACGCGCTGTGCCGGCTCTTGGCGCGGTTCGGAACTCCAAACGCCGCACCATCCATAAACGCCGAGCCTTGACGGGCTCTTGACGGCCGGCCGCTAGTCTGGCGGGCATCACGCCAGACGAGCGGAGGCGCGATGCTCCGGATTCGTAGGCTGGGGCGGCGAACACTGGACGTTGAATTCCCGATCGGCCGCGGCATCTCCTGCCGGCTCGTGGAACGCCCCGGGGTGTGGATGGACGACCAGGGGCTCGCGCAGCTCAGCGCGGGCGACAGCGATCTCTGGGTGGTAAACGCCGATGGCGCGAATCTCCCGCCCCGCTGCTCCGGCTTCCGCGGTGGCAGTCGACGCCCGCGTGTTCGCCCGACGGCCGGCTGATCGCGTTCGCGTCCGGGCACGAGGAGCCCGCCGCGCACAAGATCTACACCGTGTGGAGCGACGGCACCAAGCTGGCGCGCCGCAGCGACGGCGTGGGCTGGCATGGGAACCCATCGTGGCGAATCTACGGGCGGTGAGGTGCCGGATATCACGGTGCCCCGGCCCCGTTCGAATCCTCACCGGTCCATCCGTGAGGGGCGGTTCACGACCCGCTTCGTGATCTGGTGGTACGTCATCGTAGGCTCCCTGCTCCTGGTGGAGTGTGAAGCCTATGGTGTCGCCAGATCACCTTTTTCGTCGGATCACGTGTTGCCTTTACTGTATGTTTGACCTGGTAACACGCGGCTGAAGCTGACGCCGCCCGTCGTCGGTGGTAGAATTCCATTTGTGAGTGCTCACGTTCGGCGGCGCAGCTTAGCCGCACTCCGTTAGACCGCTGCGACCATTCTGACAGAGGAAGTTTGCCCGCCTGGCCATTTGAGCCCTTTGTCCGCGACATCGTCGCGCTTCTGGTCCGCGAAGACTATGCCGCCCTTGAGAGTCTTTCCGGCGGGCAGCGACTAAGTGCCGCGGAACTCGCGCAAGCCGTGCGCGATTATCCGGCTCGGCTCGTCCTTCCCCCGCCCGGGCAAGAACCACCTCTGGACGTGATCGAGGTGAGGGATTCGCCCGCGTAGGTGGTCAGTGGACGTACCGCTGTGGACACAGGAAGAGGGACGCAGCGACTTGACGCTTCAACTCTCAGTCACCGAACGGCCTGGAAGCCAACACTCCGTGGAGATCGATGACCTCCACGTACTATGATCCATCGGGCGCCCAGCCGCAGCGGTCTAACAAGCGCTTGAAGCTGACGGCGCGCGTAGATTAAGGAATGAATCTTTCCCCAGCGCGCCGTAGCTTAAGCGCGATCCGTTAGGCGGCCCACCACGCACAATAAGGGCGAGACTGCAATCCGAGAAGCTTGTTCTCAGTCTTCGCTTGCCTTGCCCTGGTCCAACCACTATTGATGCGACGCTGCGGCCCTGTGGCCCGCCTCGGGGAGAGGGGGCGACGTCTTTTCGACGTCGCCCTCGTCAGGCGTCCCACTACGACCCGCACGATCCCACCACGTCGCCGTGATCGACATGATCGCGCGCGGAGAGATACCCGACCGTGATGGTGCGCTCGCGGTCCGGATTGCCGCGCGAAACGTGGCACATGGCCATCTTGGCTTTAAATTGGAGCGTGCGCGGACCGGTTGTGCGGCCGTCTCCAGGCCCCACGAACGTGTCCATGAACTCGCCGGTTGTTCCATTGTAGCGGAACACGCCCGCAGCCTGCGGCGTTGCGGCGCCCGCGACGTAAAAGTTCCCGTCGGGACCGAAGGTGATGCCGACCGGGAGGTCCAGCCCACCGCTCGCCGCGGGGAAGAAGTCGCCGATGTAGGCACCGTCGCGATCGAAGCGCAGGACGCGGTCGGTCGAGGGACTCCCAACGTACAGGACTCCGTCAGGGCCGAACGTCAGCCCGGAGGGGCTCACAAGTCCTCCTTCGCCCGCTGCGACGAACTTGTCGATGAACGCTCCGTCGCGGCCACTGAAGCGCAGCACTTCGTGCGTTCCCCCGCTCGTGAAGTACAGATTGCCGTCGGGACCGAATCCGAAGAACTGCGCGCCGGTCATGCCCTGTGCCGTGCCGTCGACGAAGAAGTCGTCATCCACGTTGCCTGAGGCGTCGTAACGTCGAATCGATTGAGCGGCTCCCCGGTAGCTGACGTAGAGCCGGCCGTCTGGTCCGAAAACGGGAATGAAGGCGATGATCGCGGGGTTCGGGTCGGGCGCGACGAACACACCCATGAACTCTCCCGTGACGCCGTTGAACTGATGCACCGCCGCTTGTCTGGTGACGTACAGATGCTCACCGGGCCCGAACGTCATGCAGCAACCGCCGGGAGTGAAGGCGTCGATGAAGTTTCCACTGCCATCGTAGCGAAGGATGCCGTTCCCGGCGGGGGCACCCGGCACGAGATTGCCGACGAACAGCGCGGCGTCACCGAGGTCGTCGGCGGACGCGGATATCGCTTGCACCTGCGCGACACGTGGTGGATCGAGGATCGGAGGTGGGTCGCAGCTCAATAGCAGTGCCACAAGGAGTGCGGTTGTGCAGCGCGAGTGGCGGGAACCTGGAGCGCGGCGCATACGAACCTCCGTCGGCAAGTCGGATAGGGGATTTCAATGCGCTCTACCAAAGTACCGCCGGGCGAGGGGTCCGCCAGCCGGGGGCGCCACGGCCTTGGACAGACCATAAGCTACGTCATGGCCGCCTACCACGCGCCTGAAGCTGACGGCGCCCGGCGTCTATGGTAGAATTCCATTTGTGACTGTTCACGTTCGGCGCCGCAGCTTAGGCGCACCCCGTTAGGCGGCCCCCCAATGGGCATCAGTGGCAGTTATGGCAATATGCTCAAATACAAACTTGCTGCGGCGTTTGCTCATGCGGGCAGCGACCGCCTAGTTCTTGCCCATCGCGTGCGCCACCTCGGTGATGCGTATCGGCGGCAGGGGCGGTCCGAATTGGCGGAGTCGTGTTACATCGAAGTTGGTTTGCGAGGCGTGACCCCTTAGCTTAGGCCAACACCGTCAGGCTGCGCGTCTCGGCACATGTCACCCCTCGCCGTTCGCATCGGTGCGGGCGTCCTCGCGCTCCTCGCCCTCCTCGCCCTGCGCGGTAAGCGCTGGGCCTATCTGGCGTTCGTGGTGCTCGGTCTCCTCTACTTTCCCGCGCAAACCCATTTCCGCGTGCACGTCCCGAAGTGCGAGCAGCTCATCCCGACGATGCGGCTCGTCGTTCTCTCGCTGCACAACTACGCGTACATCGCGTTGTTCGCGGGCTTCTACTGGATGTCGTGGGTCCAGTTCCGGAAGACCGAAGCGCGGGTCGTCTGGGCGCTCCTCGCGACGCTGCTGGGGGGAGCTCTCGTCGAGGTCGCCGAGGCTATGACGGGGCGGGGGCACTGTCGCGTGCGGGATCTGGTGCCGGATGCCGCAGGGGCGTTGGGCGCGGCGCTGCTGCTCGCAGTGTGGTCCCGGCTCCGCCGGAAACCTGCATACGTCAGAATCGTCCGGCCACGCCCAGCGGTCGCTCAACCGCGCGGTGTCGTTTCACCCATGCCTGCTCCGCCCCGACGTGTCGTTCCACCGCCGCCTGACTTTTCACCGGGCCCGAGCCCTGGTGCCCCACCGGAGGACGTCGCTCCGACGCAAGAGGTCGCGCCGAGCGAGGAGGTCACTGCACGCCCAGAGGTCGTTCAACGTCTGCAGGCGATCCTGCAACGTCTCCGGGCAATGTTGCAACGTATCTGGGCGATTACCCTTGGCCGTCGCCGCACGATCGTCGTTGGCGTCGTCCTCATCGCGCTCGTGGGCGCCGCGGCGTTCGTGGTGCTGCGCCTTCAGGCGCCGGCGCCCGTGGTCACCGAGCAACCGAAGGCGGCACTGCCCCCGCCGCCCCGGCCCCTCCAGTCCGACGCCGAAGGGTATTACGAGCCGGGCTACCAGTTCACCGTCTCCGATCGCCGATTCACTCGGTTGACGCTGCGCCCGGAACCGTTCGTCACGTTCTCACGTGTCGGGACGCGGCAGGAAGCCGGCTGCGAAGACGCGCGGATCGGGCCCGATGCGGTGCATCTGCGGTGCGAGCTCGACCGGGTGGGCATGGTCACGATCGATGGGCGGTTCACTTCCCGCTTCGTCACGAGCCGGCTCGATATACCGGTCTTGAGCGCCCTGATCACGGTCACCAGCACGCGCGGTGAGACGCTGTACCGCGCGCGCGACGCGTTCGTCTGGCACCCGCCCAACTGAGGACTCATTGCTCCGCGCGCACGCGCAGCATTTCATGGACGGCAACGTGGACGCGCTCGCATCCGGCTACACCGCGGACGCGGTGGTTCGCCCGGCGGGAATGGATCCCGTGCGCGGGCGGGACGGCATTCGCTCCACGCTCCTCCGACAGCGGACGGGTCGGCCGCTTGGCGCCTAACACGCGCCTGAAGCTGCCGGCACGCGTAGACTAGGGGAATGAATCTTTCTTCAGCGC
>DASYTD010000156.1:0-2529 GCA_036002655.1 Gemmatimonadales bacterium | reverse complement strand
GCAAACCTGGTTGTGAACGGCGTGGAGCTGTCCGACCCCGCTCCGAACACGCTCATGGACCTGCCGGGCGTCGGCTATGTCGTGCTGAACGAGCAGATCCCCACGGGAGATGGCATTACCGTCAATATGATCCACGTGGTGCTGCAGCAGCCTGTGCTGGGAGCGCTGGGTGTGGTGATCGGCTACCAGACGACAGGCAACATCATCGTCGGGTCTGCGTCGAGTAGCGTGAACTAAGCTCTTCCCGGGCGACGTTTTTCGTGCACGTCGTCCGGGAAGCGGCAGTCTGTCCGGCGATTTCGGAGGTGGGCTGTTTCTTAGAGTAGAAGAGCCTCGACCCGATACGCGTGCACCATTCCGGCTTGTGGTGACCAGCCAAATACGGTGAACCGTCGGTCCTGAGAGGCCACGAGCGCGAGCGAATCCCGCTGCTCGTGCACGAACTGCGCGGCCGAGAGATGGCGCGTGCCGCCGAGCTCCGATGGATGGATCGTGACGGGTGCCTGTCCCACGATCGGCTCGTGCACCAGGAGCTGCTCCACGAACGGCCCAGTCTCGGTGCGCCCGATCTTCGCCCCGAACGCCAGCACGTCCCATTGGTCGCTCAACACCGTCGCGCCGTCTACCGCCGTCAGCCCACCGATCGCATCAGTCGCTGCGCGGAACGCTTCGTGCCAGGTGCCGTTGGTCTTCTCCGCCGCCGCGGCGCGCTGCAGATCGCCGAGCTTGGAGAACGGCGGCGCGACGGAGTACGGCACGGGCCAAAGGATGGATTGCCGCCAGGCGCTGCTGCCATGCGGCACTACGAGCAGCGAGCCGCCGTGGCCGTGCGCGCGCATCGAGAGCGCGAGCGGCAGCAGCACGCTCTCCGAATCGCCGGACTCGGGATCCAAGCCAAGGAGCAGCGTGACGAAATCGGGGCACTCGGATGTCAGCGTCCCATCGGCGTCTACAATCTTGACCTGATCGCCCTCCAGCACCGCGACGTTGCCGAACTTGCCCCCGGGATCGGCGCGCCGGTGTTTGACCACGAGTAACCCCGGCTCCACGACTTCCAACACGAAACAAAGCGGCGGGATCGTGCGGGTGGCGCCCCAGATGCGTAGCTCATTCCCATCGCGCCAAACCCCCAGATGGATGCCGGGCCGTTCGACGGCGGGGGCGAGCCGGGCGAGCGTCGCAGGGTCGAGTGGCAGCGCTCGCTCCACGCGCAGCGACGCTCCCGCCAACTCGGGCGGGAGAAACGCGATCGAGATCTTCGGTTCACGGCCCTCGTCGCGTCGTAGGCTTGCCCAGAAGGCGGCGTTGATGATCCGCTCGACCGTGGACGCGTCGGGCACCGGCGCAGGTGCCGCCACCCCGCGAGCGAGCTCGAGGTGGCGGCGGAAGTGGTCAACGACGGTTTGGGCGACTGCGTGCGCCGGCGGATAGGCGAGCCGATCCATGCATGCAATCTTAACTCAACTCGCCATCTGCTGAGCCTCCTTCCGAATCAGCGCGTAGCCCAGGCTATTGAAATTGTAGACGGCAAGCTCGCGGAACAGCGGTTTCGCTCGGTCCGCTTGACCCGCGCCTTCCAGCGCGATGGCGTAGTGATACTTGATGTAGGGGTCCTGGAGGTTACCCTGCGCAAAGTGCGCGGCGGCTTCCTGCGCGTTCCCCTGATAGAGCGCGATGAACCCCTTCAGCTGGTGCACCGGCTCCATTTTGCGCGGATTTGCGTCGGGGGTGACGATCGCGACGAAGCGATCGGTCTGGCGACGCGCGGTCGCGTAATCGCCCCTGCGCGCGGCGAGCCAGGCGTTAAAGTAGGCCACGTTGGACTCCTGGGCGCGGCTGAAGCCGGCGCTCGCGGCCTGGTCGGACTGCTGCTGCATCAAGGGTGTGCGCTGGGCGAGCGCGGCCTCAGCGGCCGCGAAGTTGCGCGTGTCGATCCCGATGAGCGCGACGTTGGTGAGCGCGTTGACCTTCACCGCGAGCGGATCAGGCAGCCCCATCCCGTCGGCCTGCGCCACCAACCGATTGAGCTCCGCGATGGCTCCTCGCGCGTCCCCGGCGTAGACACTCACGTAGGCACGGAATGGCGCGAAGAAGCCCCGCTCATTGCCGCGGCCCAGCGCCAGCGACGAGTCATAGTCGGCGCGCGCCGCGGCGTAGTCGCCCGCGAACGAATTGACGTGGCCGCGCTGCTGCAACAACCCGGCATCCCGCGGATTCAGCTCGTGGCCGCGGGTGTACTCGGCGCGAGCCTGCGGCATGTCGTTCAACGCCCGGTGCGCGTCGCCGAGAAAGTCGTGCATGCTCGGCTCATTCGGTGCGAGCGCCGCGGCATGCTTGAAGTGCTCGAGCGCCTGGTTGAAGTCGTGAGGCTCGTTGAACAAGTACGTGGTGCCGAGGTTGACGTGCGCGGCCACGAGACGCGGCGCCAGCGCGATGGCCTTCGAGTACGACGCGCGCCCCTCCGCGGTGCGGTTTAGACCCGTCTGCACGCCGGCCAGCACAAGATAGGCGCGCGGGCTCTCGGGAAAC
>DASYTD010000155.1:0-4215 GCA_036002655.1 Gemmatimonadales bacterium | reverse complement strand
AGCAACGGCGCGCGGCCGGACGTGACGCATTCGGCGGTGATCGCCACCTCGCGCACGTCATCGCGGCTCGGCAGCTCGAACATGATCTCCGTCATCATCTCCTCGAGAATCGCGCGCAACCCTCTGGCGCCGGTGCCGCGCTTCATCGCCTTCTGGGCGATCGCGCGCAGCGCTTCCTTCTCCAGCGTGAGGCGCACGTCCTCGAGATCGAACAGCTTCTGGTACTGCTTGGCGAGCGCGTTCTTGGGCTCGGTCAGGATCTTCACCAGCGCGTCCTCGTCGAGCGCGTCGAGCGGCACGGTCACGGGGAGCCGGCCCACCAGCTCGGGAATGAGGCCGTAGCGCAGCAAGTCGTCGGGCTCCACGTCCACAAACGGATTCTTCTTGAGCTTGGCGGCGACGCCTTCGGCGACCTCTTCCTTCGTAAAGCCGATCTGCCGCCGGCCCGTGCGGGACTCGATGATCTTCTCGAGCCCGTCGAACGCGCCGCCGCAGATGAAGAGAATGTCCTTGGTGTTGACCTGGATGTACTCCTGCTGCGGGTGCTTGCGGCCACCCTGCGGCGGAACGCTCGCGACCGTGCCTTCCAGGATCTTCAGGAGCGCCTGCTGGACGCCTTCGCCCGAGACGTCGCGCGTGATGCTCGGGTTCTCGGACTTGCGGGCGATCTTGTCGATTTCGTCGATGTAGACGATGCCGCGCTCGGCTTCGGAAACGTTGAAATCCGCCGACTGGAGCAGCCGCACCAGGATGTTCTCGACATCCTCGCCGACGTAGCCCGCCTCGGTGAGCGTCGTGGCATCGGCAATGGTGAAGGGCACATCGAGGATTCGTGCCAACGTCTGTGCCAGCAGCGTTTTACCCACACCCGTCGGGCCGATCAGGAGGATGTTGCTCTTATCGAGCTCGACCTCGTTATCCCGGCCCGAATGGGAATTGATGCGCTTGTAATGGTTGTAGACGGCAACGGCGAGCGTCTTCTTGGCACGGTCCTGCCCGATCACGTATTGGTCCAGCACGTCCTTGATTTCGGCGGGGGTGGGGACCTGCGTGATGGCTTCGGCGACTTCGCGCTCTTCGTCCTCCGCCAGAATCTCATTGCAGAGCGCGATGCACTCATTGCAGATGTAAACCGACGGCCCGGAGATGAACTTCCGGACGGAGTCCTTGGACTTACCGCAAAACGAGCAGCGGAGATGCTTGTCGTGAGACATCGTATCCTAGTATGGGAAGGCCGTCGGAGCGGCGCAAGGGATCACTTCTTTGCCTTCCCGTCTTCCTTGATTTCCTCGAAGTTCGAGATGACGTGATCGATCAATCCATAGTCTTTCGCCTCTTCGGCGGACATGAAGCGGTCGCGGTCCATGTCCTTCTCGATCGACTCCACCGTCTTCCCGGTATGCTTCGCATACAGCTCGTTGAGCTTGCGCCGCAGGAACAGGATCTCCCGCGCCTGGATCTCGATGTCCGAGGCTGTGCCCTGCGTGCCGCCGGAGGGCTGGTGCATCATGATCCGGGCGTGCGGCAGCGCGGAGCGCTTCCCCTTGCGGCCGGCGGTGAGCAGGAAGGAGCCCATGGACGCCGCCATGCCCATGCAGATCGTGTTCACCGGAGCACGGAGGAACTGCATTGTGTCGTAGATCGCCATCCCGGAGGACACCAAGCCGCCCGGCGAGTTGACGTACAGATAGATGTCCCGCTCGGGGTTGTCCGCATCGAGAAACAGCAGCTGGGCGATGATGATGTTGGCGACATCGTCGGTGATGGACGTGCCGAGAAATACGATGCGGTCCATCAGCAGCCGGCTGAAGATGTCATAGGTACGCTCGCCACGGCTCGAGCGCTCGATGATGTACGGCGGATAGATGTGGCTTTCGCTCGTCGTCACGCTTGCTCCACGGTGGACTGCGACAGGAGATAGGCGAACACCTTCTCCTCGGTGATGCTCCGCGCGACATCGCGGAGCCGCTTGGCTTTTTCCAGCGACGCATACAGCTGGGCCGCCGGCATGTTGCGCCGCTCGGCGAGCTCCTGGATCCGCTGATCCAATTCGGCCTCGGTGGCCCGCAGATTCTGCGACTCGACGACGTAGTCGAGCACCAGATCCCGGCGCACCTGCGACTCGGCCACCGTGCGGAACTCTTTCGCGAACTGCTCCCAGCGCTCTTCCGGCACGTCGTACGCCTGCGCGTACAGCGCCAGCGCGCGCTCGACGAGCGGCCGGGGCGCCACGACGTTGTTCGCTTGGATGATCTCCTCGACGAGCGCCGCGCGCACCCGCGCATCAGCCTCTCGTTCCGCCTCTTTTTTCAGATCGCTCGCGACCGCAGCCCGAAGCGCCTCGAGCGACTCGAAGTCGCCCATTTCGCGTCCAAACGCATCATCCAAAGGCGGGAGCTGTTGACGCTTCACCTCGCGCAAGCTGACGCGGATGTCGCGCGTCTGCCCGCGCTTCGCGGCTTCGGCGAAATCGTCGGGGAAGCGCACGGTGGCATCCACCGATTCGCCCGGCGTCAGATTCATGATGCGCTCTTCGACATCCGGGATCGCGCGCCCCTCGCCCAGCACGAACTGATACGGTTGCGGGTCCTTCACTTCCTCCTGCTCCCGCGTCGCGATCGTTACGTCTACGAGATCCTGGGGCTTCGGCTTCTCGCCCGCCACCGGAGTCCAGGGAGCGCGCTGCTCGCGCATCGCGCTCAGGTGCGCGTCAATCTGCGCTGCCGTGACCGCGGGAACGGTGCGCGTCAGCCGGAAGCCGCCCAGGCGTTGCAGCTTCAGGTCGGGCTTCAGCTCCACGTGAATCTCGAACGTGACTGGCGCGCCCGCCTCCCATTTCAGGTTATGGATATGCGGGTCGGCGATGGGCTTGAGCTCTTCCTGCTTCTGCGCGACCCGCCAGCTCTCCTGTACCAGCTCGCGCAGCGTCTCCTGGCGGATGTCCTCGGCGAATTTCTTGCGCACGACCGCGGCGGGCACCTTGCCCTGGCGGAAGCCGGGCAGGCGGGCGCGCTGCTGATACACCTTCGTCGCGCGCTCCTCGGCCGCGCGGACGTTCTCGGTCGGGATACTGACCTCGAGGGAGGCCTCACCGGGCTCGGTGCGCGTCTTTTTGACGAGGATGTCGGGCATGTAGCGATAATCTAACCTCGGACGGAAGCGTCAATCGGAAGGGTTTTCCTCGTGCCCAGTCACTCAAAACCACTGCTGCGTCTGGGCGTCTTGGCGGCCAGTCCTCAAACCTCAAAACTCCCAACTACCATCTAGTCAGGATGCGACCGGAGGGACTCGAACCCCCACGGGTTGCCCCACCAGCTCCTAAGGCTGGCGCGTCTGCCAATTCCGCCACGGTCGCGTGGACTGACGGGAAATGTATAATTGAACCCCGTCCTTGTCCCGGAGTCCGGTCATGCGCAGTGCCACAACGCTCACGCTTCTCGCCCTGTTCCTCGCCGCCCCCCCCGCGCCCCCGCGCCCCCTCGTTGCCCAGGAGAAGGACCAGCTGTGCAACGACATCCAGCGGAGGCCGATGCGGGTGGGGCAGTGGGCCAGCTACACCTGGACCCGCGGGCGGGCTGACGGGACCACGATGCGCTTCGCCCTCGTGGGCACCGAAGCGGTCGAAGGCACGACCTACTACTGGTACGAGATGGCGATGAACGATCCGAAAAAGGGAGCGAAGGGAAAGACCGTCATCCAGATGCTCGTCCCCGGGCTCGGGTACCAGGCCGGCGGCGTGCGCGGCATGATCATGAAGAGCGGCGAGGACGCGGCGATGCGCATGCCCGACCAGATGGTGCGCATGATGGGCGGGCGCATGGGGCAGAACCTCGCCGCCGACATCGCCCGCAAGTGCCAAGAAATGGAATTCGTGGGGTGGGAGCAGGTGACGGTGCCCGCCGGGACATTCCGTGCGCTGCACGTCAAGCACGCCGCCGATCAGACCGAGGCGTGGGTGGTTCCCGATCTCTATTTCGGCTTGCTCCGGGCAACGATGAAGGACGGCGCGACGATGGGGCTGACGGGACGCGGGGCGGATGCCAAATCGTCGATTACGGAAACACCGCGTTCGATGGGGAACTGACCCAAAGAGAACGCGCGCGTTGACGTGCTGCGGGGGTCCCTCTACTTTGACGCCGTGCCGCTGGTCCTCGTTGCAGTCCTGCTCGCCCTCACCGCCTGCAGCGGGCCCTTTCCCCAGTCGGCGCTCGCTCC
>DASYTD010000154.1:0-5853 GCA_036002655.1 Gemmatimonadales bacterium | reverse complement strand
TAGGCCACGGTGCCCGGTTCGTGCTTCGCTTCGAAGATTTGCCCGAAGTAGTACTCGGGAAAAACGATGGCGTATTCCTGCTGCGCTGCATTGAGCGCCACGTATCGGACGTTGAGCAGATCGTTGCCCAATGGCAGATGCGGCCCATGCTTCTCCATGATGCCGAATGGCAGCAGGCAGGTGCCTTGCGCGCGGGCGATGCCGGCCGTGAATTCGGCGGCCGACAGCTCCTCCCAATGCACCGAGAGCTTGTCTTGCGAGGCGCTGAGTACGTTGATGGCAAGCAGCAAAGATGTGTACACGTGTCCCCCCAGGAATTTCTTAGTCGAGCTTCACAAAGGCGAGTGCGTTGTTCGGATTCATCGGAATCACCAGCTGGTTCGCACCGGCATCGTAGCACATCGAAGCGGCGTTCGGAACGTTCCGGGCGATGAGCTCGGCGGGCTTCCCGGGACGAATGCGCGAGATGCCGCCATGCACGACGCTGCTCACATACTTCGTCCCGTCCGGCATGATCACGAGACCATCGCTGCCCGCCTGCGCGGCGTTCTCGGTCTTCAGCAGCCGGCCGGCGGGCGAGAAGGTCAGCACGTCGCTGTTGCCGACGTTGACGACAACGATATTGCCCTGTGGATCGAAGGCGATGCCGTTGGGCTGACGGAGCGGCGCCCCCTGCACAAAGATCGACACCTGACCGTCCGGGGTGATCCTCAGAACCTGCCACGTTGCGGGATCGGGATTGTCGCCCCGGTCGCCCGTTTGCGTGGCGTACACCGTGCCGTCATCCGCGACTTCGATGTCGTTGATCCACGCGGTCCGTTCGACTCTGGTTTCTCCGGCCGGCGTGCCGGTCTGCATGTGGAAGCGGCGAATGACGGCAACGCTGGGTTCGTTCGCCGTCGTGCTGCCCCCCCCGTCGCGGTCGGCGACGTACAGCATGCCGTTGGCGATGTCCGAGCCGTAGGGTTCGTTGAGCACGAGCGGCGGCGTGAGGTTCGTCCGATCGGCGGGACTCTGCACCCCGATCCAGCGCGCCGTGTGGACGGAGCCGTCGTGGTTGATGAGCGAGACCCAGGCATTGTTCGTTTGCACAGTCTGCGGTACGCCGCGGTTCGGCACCACAATGACGCCACGCACGGCATCGTACGTACAACTCTCCGCCGAGTAAATCGCGCCGTAGACTTTCACATTCGATGAGATCGGCTCGAACGTGGCGTTTGCAGCGGGAGTGATCGGCAGGCCGAGACGATTCCCGACGAAGAATGGTTGTGGGGCTGGCGCTTGCTGTGCGAGCAACGGACCGGCGACGACGCCAAGCAGCAGCGCGGTGGGGAGGCAGATCAATCGTGTCATGTGACCCTCGGAATCGTGGTGGCGCTATGACCGCCAAACGAGGCAAACATATTCAGATTCGGCGATATTTCAGCATGCCATCAGGCGCGTGAGAGGAATCTTGGCTGCTCTTGAAGTGGCGCTGTTGATTGTTCAAGCCGCGGGCGCACCATTGGTCCGCGGCGATGCCGCGGCGATTGCGCGCGCCGTCGACTCGCTCGCGGCGAGCGCGGTTGCCGAAGGGTTCGCCCCTGCCCTGGGCGTCGCGATCACGATGGACGGCCGCATCGTGTACAGCCGGTCACATGGCCGTGCCGACGTGACCGCCGGGATCCCCGCCGACGACCGCACGCTCTGGTATGTGGCGTCGACCAGCAAGTCGTTCACGGGGTTCGGCGTCGCGCTGCTCGCACAGCGCGGCATGCTGCGACTCGACGCGCCGATCAAGAGCCTGTTGCCGAACGCCCAGTGGCATCCGGACGTGCACGCCGACTCGCTCACGCTCGCGCATTTTCTGTCGCACACGCATCGCATCAACGACAACGCCGTCGTCATGAGCGCGGCGTTCACCGGGGCGATCCCGGAAGCGCGCTGGCCCGCGCTGATCGCGGTGGCCGGTCCGCAGCCGACGGACGATCTCATCTACAGCAACTTTGGCTACAACGTCGCCGCGATGGTCATCGACCGAGTGAAGGGGGGGGCCGGTCGCTGGAAGCGCTATCTCGAGGAGGAGGTGTTCCGTCCTGCGGGCATGCGTGATACCTATGCGCGCGTCTCAGGTCTCGACCCCACGCGCATCGCCCGGCCGCACGATTTTCTGGCGGACGGCCGCTATGTGACCGCGTCGTTCCAAAAGACCGACGCCACGATGAACGGCGCGGGCGGGCATCTCGCAACGCTGCACGACCTCGCGCGCTGGACGATCGTGCAAATGGATAGCGGCCGGATCGATGGGCGGCCGGTCTTTCCGGCGGAGGCGGTCGCGATCAGTCACCGGCTCATTGCTCGGCAAACGCGCGATCAGGTCAAGCGGTTTGCGTTTTTCGATCGCGAGGGATGGGGCGCGGGATGGGACATCGGGACGTATGAGGGCGAGCGGATGGTCAGCCGGTTCGGCAGCTACAACACGACGCGCTCGCACGTGTCATTCCTCCCGGGCCGCCGGATCGGGGTGGTCGCGATGTCGTCGGGCGGCATCTCGGCGTTGACCGACATCATCGCGGCGTTCGCGTACGATCTCGAGGCAGGGCGGCCGGACGCGCGCCAGCGGATGGCGGCGCGCATGACCGAACTGCGGACGCGCTTCGCCGCTGGGCGGGCGAGCGTGGCCAGGCAGGATTCGGTGCGTGCCGAGCGGCAGCGTCAGCCGCTGGGCCGAGCGCTGGCGGATTTCGCGGGCAGCTATGAGGAGCCGTCATACGGCCGGATCACATTTGCGATGACCGATAGCGGACTCGTCTACCGCTGGGGCGCATTGTCGGGACGCGGGGAGATCTTCGACGCGGCCAAAGCGCAGCTGCGGATCGAGATCGCGGGCTCGGGCAACGTGGTGGCGTTCACTTTCGCGGACAGCGCACCGGCCCGGTCGCTCGAGTGGCAAGGCGTGACGTTCGTGCGAGCGCCCTAACGAAGAAGGGCTGTCGGGGTGAGGACTACTTCCTCAAGTAGGCGTCGGTCTTCTTGAGCCAATCCTCGCGCGGCGGATAGAAAATGTCGACATCAAGGGTATCGTCCAGCGCGAGCGCCTCGTGGGGCACGTTGCCCGGCAGATGGAGCACCTCGCCCGCGCGCACCACGATCTCCTCGGGGGGGGCGCCATCGTCCCCCACCAGGAACCGTAGCGCCCCTTCCAGGATGTAGGTGAGCTGCTCGTTCATGTGCGAGTGCTTCGGGACGACGCAGCCCTTCTTCAGGTACACGTGCGCGAGCATGAGCTGATCGCCGGTGATGAGGCGACGCGAAAGTTTCTCGTGCAGGTCCTCGCGGGGAAGTTGGTCCCAGCGGTACCACGTGGCCGCTCGCTTGGCGCTCACGACGATTCTCCACGGCGGAGTCGAGCGACAACGCTACCTTCCAGCCGGATCGGCGTCAAAACGGGATGGCGGCAGCGCCCGGCGCCGGAGTCACCGTAACCAGGGATGTGCCGCTGTGACCTTCGCTGGTCGCCGTAATCGTCGCGGTGCCCACCCCCATCGCGCGGACGAAGCCCGTGGCGAGAACTGTTGCAACGCCGGCGTCGCTCGAGGACCACTCAATCGCCCGGCCGACGACCACGCTGCCACTCGACTCCGTCAGCGTCGCGCGGAGGATCGTGGTGTCCCCGAGGGCGAGGCTGACAGTGCCGGGCGTGACCGTGACCGCGTTCACGGGGAGCGGCGTTGTCGTGACGGCGACACTGGTGGTATCCGCGGGCGAGCCCGTGGCGGCGGTGACCATGAGGAGATAGTTGCCGGGCTGCGCGGGCGACTGATACGTAAGGTGCCGGACGCCGTCAACGATGAAATTGCCGGTGATCACGCCGCCGGTCGCCGACCAGACGAGCGACGCCGTGGCACCGGAATTGCCCCGCGACGTGATGACGACTAAGGTGAGCTCCGCCGATTGGGATGGCTGAAGCGAGAGGCGCGCGGGGGCAAGGTCAATCGCTTCGATACGATCCACTTCCGGCCCGCTCGCCGTAAGCCCACAGCCGAGGACGAGCGTTCCGGCAATCGCCGCACCAAGCCTCAATGTGAAGTTCATGGCCGTGATCCTCCGCGGCTTTGCTCTGAGCAGCAGTGGCGATAATGGCGGACGCGGCGGAGCTGCGTTGTGATGGCAGGCACAAACCACGTGGCCGCCTGCTGAAACAGTGAGCGGCGTCACATGTGAGGCTTCGCCTCTCCTGGTGGTACGCTTCGGCGCTGTACCACGTGGAGGCGGGCTCAATGCTCGTCGTGACTGGGCGCTTCCACTTCCCTGACGCCCCGACATGCGCCTTCACTCGCGCTGCTGTCACCCGCTGCTCCGCCGTCTGGGGAAAAATCGCTGAGCGGTATTGCGTGCCGACATCGTTGCCTTGGCGGTTGAGCGTGGTCGGGTCGTGCAGCTTGAAGAACCATTGCTCGAGCAAGTCCTCGTAGCTGAGCACCGAGGGATCGAACGTCACGCGGATCGCCTCAGCATGCCCCGACTTGCTGTCATGCGTATCGTCGTACGTCGGATTCTCGAGCCATCCGCCGGTATAGCCAACGTCGGTGTCGATCACCCCGGGCACGTCGCGCAGAATGTGCTCGACGCCCCAGAAGCAGCCGCCGGCGAGCACTGCCACCTCCGTCTGTTTCCCCGCGACCGCTGAGCGTGTGGTGTTGTCGTGCTCATGCATGATGGTTCTCCTTCTTTGGAGACGAAACCTAAACCCTGAGGCGGGCGATGGCGATTTGGTTTAGCGTTGGGCATGACCAGCAGCGCGGCACCCGACACGAGCACTGCCGTTGTCCAGCGCCGCACACTGCGGCTCTTGTTTGCGACCCAGATCGTCAGCGGGATGGGAGTGGCGATCGGGTCGTCCGTCGGCGCGCTGCTCGCCGCTGACCTGGCCGGCGTTGGGCTGTCGGGTCTCGCACAAAGCGCCGTTGTCGTCGGGGCCGCGCTCGCGGCGATCCCGGCGACCGCGATCGTGCATCGCCACGGCAGGAGGCCGAGCCTCACGGCCGCATATGGCGTCGCCGCGGTCGGGGCGCTGCTCGTGGTCGCCGCGGCGGTGCGCGGCTCGCTCCCGGTCCTGTTTCTTGGCTATTTCCTGTTCGGCGGCGCATCGGCGGCGAATCTCCAGGCGCGCTACGCCGCCGTGGATCTCGCGCCGGCGGCGCTGCGCGGCCGGCATCTCTCGCTCATCGTGTGGGCGACGACGATCGGGGCGGTGGCAGGGCCGCACCTCGCCGCTCCCGCAGGCGTCGCGCTCTCACCGTTCGGCATCCCGACGCTCGCCGCCCCATACTTCTTCTCGGCGCTGCTCTTCGTCGTCACGGGCATCGCGGTGTTGGCCCTGCTCCGCCCCGACCCCGCGCTGGTCGCTGGAACGGCGGGTGCCGATGGCGGTGCGCATCGCTCGCTGCGCGCTGGGCTGTACGCGATCATCGCGCGCGCGCCGGCGGTCCTCGGTGTCACGGCCATGGCCGTCGGGCACATGGTGATGGTCGGCATCATGGCGATGACGCCCGTGCACATTCGCGGCGCCGGGCACGACGCGGCGCATACGCTGCGCATCGTCGGCGTGGTCATCAGCGTCCACATCGCGGGGATGTACGCCTTTGCCCCCCTCATCGGCTGGCTGACCGATCGACTCGGCCGCCGGCCCGTGATCTTCGCTGGGATCGCGTTGCTGCTGACCGCGTGTATGCTCGCGGGCGGCGCCGGCTACGACAGCGCACGCCTGGGTGCGGGACTGTTTGCCGTGGGTCTCGGCTGGTCGTGCACGATGGTGGCGGGCTCGACGCTGCTCACGGAATCGGTGCCGCTCGAGCGGCGCGCTTCCGCGCA
>DASYTD010000153.1:0-21500 GCA_036002655.1 Gemmatimonadales bacterium | reverse complement strand
GCATTGCTCGCGGACGTCTGCGCCACGGTGGGGCAGGTCACCGTCGTCGCGCCCGACCGCGAGCAGAGCGGCACGTCGCATTCGCTGACGCTGCATCGTCCGCTCCGCGCGCACCGGCGCTCCGATGGCGCGTTCCAGGTGGACGGTACGCCCACCGACTGCGTGCTGCTGGCCCTGGGTACGCTCATGCCGGACGGCCCCAACTGGGTGTTTTCAGGTGTCAACCACGGGCCGAACATGGGCGAAGACGTGTTGTACTCGGGTACCGTGTCCGCCGCGATGGAAGGGTTAGCCGCCGGCGTCCCGAGCGTCGCGATCTCGTATGGCAGTTTGGACCTCGAGCATCTCGAGAGCCACCGCGAGGGGCTGAAGCGTCTCATCAAGCGGATTGTGAAGGTCGAGAACTTTCCGGGCGAAACCCTCCTGAACATCAACCTGCCGCCCATTCCCGGAGATCAGGTCAAAGGCGTGAAGGTGACGAACCTCGGCAGTCGTGTGTTCCACGAAGAGATCGCCACGATGAAGGACCCGTGGGGCCGCGAGGTGCATTGGATCGGGGGAGGGCGCGTGACGTGGTCCGGTGGCGCCGATTCCGATTTTCAGGCGGTCAAGGACGGCTACATCTCCGTCACACCGCTGCACGTGGACCTGACGAATTACAAGCTGCTCGAAGTCGTGCAGAAATGGAATCTGGGGAAGTGACAGGAAGCCGCGACACGTACGGTGGCTATCGGGCGCGACTCGTCGAGCAGCTGCGGGCGCAAGGCATTCGTGATCTCGCCGTCTTGCGCGCGTTCGCCGCGACACCGCGACATCTCTTTGTCCCCGAAGCCGTACGCCACCGCGCCTACGAGGATGCCGCACTCCCGATTGGCACCGGTCAGACGATTTCGCAGCCCTTCACACAGGCCCGGTACCTCGAGGCGCTCGGTCTCAAGGGCAAAGAGCGTGTCCTCGAGATCGGCACGGGGTCGGGTTATCAGACGGCGCTGCTCGCCGAGCTCGCCAGCCAGGTGTTCACCATCGAGCGCGTGCGCCCGCTCGCGGCAGCGGCGCAGGCCGCGCTGCGGGCGGCCGGCGTGAGCAACGTCTCCATGCTGGTGGGCGACGGCACGCTGGGCTGGAGCGCCTACGCGCCGTATCACGCGATCCTGGTTGCCGCGGGAGGTCCGGAGATTCCTCCGCCCCTCGTCGAGCAGCTGGCACCGGACGGGCGCATGATCATCCCCTTAGGGGCAAAAGGCGCGCAGACGCTCACGCTGGTCCGGCGGACGGCTGAAGGAGTCCGGGCGACTCCGATCGGTGAGGCCCGCTTTGTCCCGCTCGTCGGCGAGCACGGCTTCGATGCTTGAGCGGTTCATTGACTGGCTGCTACAGACGCTGCTCGAGCTTGGCTATCCCGGGATCATCGCGCTCATGGCGATGGAATCGTCCATCCTGCCGGTGCCCAGCGAGCTCGTGATGCCCCCCGCGGGGTACTGGGCCGCGAAGGGGCAGATGAGCTTCACCGTGGCGCTGCTGTGTGGCGTGTTGGGCAGCATCATCGGCGCGCTGGCCAATTATTACGGCGCCCAGCTCATTGGGCGGCCGTTGATTCAGCGCTATGGGAAGTACGTCTTTCTGAGCGAGAAGAATCTGCAGCGCTCGGAACGCTTCTTCGCCGAGCACGGGGAGATCAGCACGCTCATCGGACGGCTCTTTCCCGTCATCCGCCACCTGATTTCCATTCCGGCGGGGCTGCATCGCATGCCGCTGCCGAAGTTCATCCTGTATACCGGGGTCGGTGCGGCGGTGTGGTGCGCGATTCTCACGTGGATTGGATACTTCCTCGGCCAACACGAGGCCGTGCTACGGAACGAGGAGATCCATCGATACGTCACGTGGGCGCTCCTGGCGCTCATACCGCTCAGTCTCATTGTGGTGCTCGTATACGTGCTGCGCCGGCGCCGCCGGCAGCGTGAGCCCATTTGAGCCTGCGGCGCTGGATTATCCGGGGTCGGGTTCAAGGAGTGGGGTTCAGGTGGTTTGTCATGCGCGAGGCCGAGCGACTGAAGCTGGGCGGGTTCGCGCGCAACCTTCCCGACGGATCGGTTGAAGTAGTTTCTCAAGGATCGGACACCGCGCTCGAAGCGCTGGAGCGTCAGCTGCGACGCGGTCCCTCGCACGCGCACGTCGAGGCTGTTGAGCGGCTTCAAGTTCCAGGTGAGCTTGATGTCCCTACATCGTTCGATATCAGGTAATTCCGGAGGTCATCGTGCCGGCGTCCGCCATTGTCGAGGAACTGCAGCGCACGATCCGCGACGTCAACAACTTTCCCAAGGCTGGGATCGTGTTCAAGGACGTGACGCCGGTGCTGCTGGACGTGGAGCTGTTCCGGCAGGCGGTCAAGGCGATGGCAGAACCGTACCGCGGCGCGCGCATCACGCGGGTCGTGTCGATCGAATCACGCGGATTCCTGTTTGGGGCGCCGATCGCGCTCGAGCTCGGGGCAGGGCTCGTCCCGATCCGGAAGCCCGGCAAGCTGCCGGCGGCGACGCAGCGGGTGGAGTACGCGCTCGAGTACGGCACCGACGCTCTGGAAATGCATCACGACGCCGTGCAGCCAGGCGATCGGGTGCTGATCGTGGACGACGTCCTCGCCACGGGCGGCACTGCCAACGCGGCCGCTCAGCTCGTTGGTGGAACGGGGGCTGGGGTTGCGGGATTCAGTTTTCTCATTGAGCTCGATTTCCTGAAAGGTCGCCAGCGCCTCCAAGGGAGGCGAGTCGAGGCCTTGCTGCACTACGCCTAACTCGCGTACATTTCGCCGTTTACGCCCCCCCCCGAGCACGCCCCTGTAGCTCAGGTGGATAGAGCAGCGGTTTCCTAAACCGTTGGCCGGGTGTTCGAGTCACCCCAGGGGCACTGTGAACTACCAATGTCCAATGTCCAAATGATCAATGTCCAATGATCATTGAGAATTGATCATTCCGCGGGAGCGGTGATGGCAACGCAGACAGTGACATCAACAGGCAAACCGAGCAGCGCGGGCTCAGCAGCGGTCACGCGCCGGGAGCCGCTCTCCGAACGCATCGTTGCATGGGGCAAGGCCCACAAGCAGCTCACCTCCTGGATTGGCGCCATTGTCGTCGTCGCCGCCGTGCTGTTCCTCTGGACGCTTTCCACGAAAAAGCGGTCCGAGGAGATCGCGAGCCGCGAGCTACAGGGCGCGCGCTTCGCATTCGAGAACCAGAACTTGCCGTTGGCGGCGAGCGAGCTCGCGCGGGTCGTCGAGAACTACTCGGGCACCAACGCGGCTGAGGAAGGGCGCCTGCTGCTGGCTAATGTCCGGCTGCTCCAGGGGCAGCCGCAGCAGGCGGTCGAGGTGCTGCGGGACTACGCGCCGGGTGCCGGGCGGGCCTTCCGGGCGCAGGCCTACGGGCTCCTGGGCGCCGCCTACGAGAACATGGGACGTCCGCGCGAGGCGGGAGAAGCCTACGAAAAAGGGGCTGCAGCGGCCCGTCTGGACTTCCTAAAGGCGCAGATGCTGTCTGATGCCGGTCGTGCGTGGACGAGCGCTGGAGACACGGCTAAGGCCATTGCCGCCTATAAGCGGATCGTGAACGATTTCCCGAAAGAGGGGGCAGTGACCGAGGCGAAGGTGCGGTTGGGGGAGCTCACCAAGGGGACAGTCTTATAGCAGACAGCTTCGTATAATAGATGTTATGTTAAGTAGTGCTGTGTGTGAATGTGGACAAGCTCGTCACGTAATAACACCCCTGAACACCATTCTCCCCTCTCCAACTAGCCACACATCATCATAGCGGCCGCCTCTGGCGTTCGTGGTGCGCACGGTGAGGATCCGGCCGCTGCGACTCTGGATATCGATCGGTAACCTTCCCAGGCCCCAGCCCTCGATCGCGCAGCCCGCGGCAACCGCACCCGTGCCGCAGGCCAATGTTTCGCCCTCCACGCCCCGTTCATACGTCCGCATGCGCCAGAGAGGCTGCTGTGAGATGAAGTTGATGTTCGCGCCGTCAGGAGCGAGCGCTGGGTCGAACCGGAGCGCGCGCCCTCGGTCTATGAGCGCCACCTCGTCTACGTCGTCCACGAGCACGACCAGATGTGGCACACCAACCCGCCCAAGGACCGCCTGCCGCTCACTGGGCGCCAGTGACAGTCCCGAGACGGCTGCCGGCGCGTCTATGGGAGCGAGATGGATCTCTGCCCGTCCTGGCTCCCTCGTGCGGCTCCGATACGTCCCGGCGTCGGTCTCGAGGTCCATGCCCTCGGCCGCACCGACGCCCAGGTGCACCGCGAGCGTGGTACTGCAGAGCGCTGCGTTGCCGCACATGGCGGCGTGCGACCCGTCGGCGTTGTAGTAGATCATGCGCGCCGCGCCGGCCTGAGATCCCGGCGCCACGAAGACGATGCCGTCCGCGCCGATGCCTGTGCCACGCGCGCATACGGCTTGAATGTCCTGCGGAGTCCAGTCGGCGGGCGTAGACACTCGGCCATCCAGCATGACGAAATCGTTGCCCGACCCCGTCATCTTGTAGACCGGCAGTCCGATTAGATGCGGCCGAACCAGGCCATCAGCCTGAGGCGCGGTACCTTCCACACCGCCTCGCGGACGATGGCCCGATTCATCTTGCTCTGCCCCTCGGTCCGGTCTACGAATACGATCGGGATTTCCCGGAGCTTGAACCCTTTTCGCCATGCGCGAACGCTCATCTCGATTTGAAAGGCGTACCCGTTGGATCCGACCTGGGAAAGATCAATTGCTTCGAGCACGTGCCTGCGAAAGCACTTGAACCCCCCAGTGAGGTCCCAGATCCTGAGCCCCGTGAACCAGCGGGCGTAGATGTTCGCTACATACGATAGCATCAGCCGCCCCATCGGCCAATTGACCACCGTGACCTTTCCGTTCAGGTAGCGCGAGCCCAAAACGACGTCCGCATCCTGAATGGCCGTGAGAAACTCCTTGAGGTGATTTGGGTCGTGGGAGAAATCGGCGTCCATTTCGAAGACGTAGTCGTATCCCCGCTCCAGCGCCCACTTAAATGCGGTGATGTACGCTGTCCCCAACCCCAACTTCCCCTCCCGGTGGAGAACGTGGACGCGGGGATCAGTCCGCGCCATGTCGTCGGCGATCTTGCCGGTGCCATCGGGGGAATTGTCGTCCACGATCAGCACTTCGAGGCGCTGATCCTGCGACAAGACCTGCGGCACGATCTGCGGCAGGTTGATCGCTTCGTTGAACGTCGGAATGATGACGAGCGCGCGTTCAGGCATTGGGTGGAATTGCTGCACTGGGCTCACGCGAGCGCCGCCACCGGCGCGAGACACCCGGTCCCACGACCGCTGCCAATGCGACAAGGAGTGAAAGCAGCGTCAGCAGCTCACCCCGGCGAAATGACGCGCTGACGTAGGACAGCTCGACCCGTTTGGCGCCGGCGGGAACCGGTACCGTGATCAAGGTCCAATTCCCGCGCAAGACTCGGGCTTCTGCCCCGTCCACCCTGGCGCGCCACTCAGGAGACCAGTTCTCCGATATGACGAGGTAACTGGGCGCAGCCGGCGGCGGGTCGATGGCGATGCTCATCCTTCCCGGTTCCCAATGCTCGATCGTCGCGCGAGCGGCGCTGGCGGGGGGCATCTGCGTCAGCGCGGGCGTCACCACGCCGTCACGGGCATCGAGCAGGACAATGCGGTCGTATGCCACGCGTGGATCGCCCACGGCCGCCAGGATGGACGCGGAATCGAGCGATAGGGCCGCGGCAACGATTTGCGCGTAGGGTGCGGGCGTCCTGCGCTCGAACAGCTGTGCCGTCCCTCCGGCCGACGTGGTGGCGCTCGCAAGAACACGCGCAAATCCGGGGATCGAATCCAAGCCTGGCGCGGGTGCGGGGGCAATTACCCACCGCACCGCGAACATGTCCCAGAGGTGCAGATTCCCGAGGTTGCGCCACTGGCCATGCCCGCCCATCACGTCGTCGAAATACCGCATTTCCAATCCATGCTGGCCGAGCAGCTGCGGTACGTCGAGCGCCATGAGCACGTTCCCTGGATACACGCCGCCGAGGTCGAGCGCGCGGGCCGGGCCGCCGGGGGGGGGCGCGGCCTTGATCCGTGCGATGATCGGGTCTGCTCGATACAGCGTCTTGTCCACGGTGCTGTAGGTCCAGAAGGGCCGTGCGTTGATCCAGAGATCGGCGCCAACGATGAGAGCCAGCACGAGCGCCCATTGCAGCGGCGGAATGCGTCGCCGCAGGCCAGCCCACGCGACGGCGGCAACGAGCCCGAGCGCGAGTGCGCTCGTCAGGGCACCTAGCGTGATGTCGCCCCCTGACACGGCGGACGCCCGTCCCACGCTCAATGCGCGGGCCATACTCGCGAAAACGCCCACGGCGGCCAATAGCACAACAACGCCCGCAGCGATGAGCCAGGCCCGAACGTGGGACCAGGCGCGTGCGTCGTCGGTGCGGCGCTCCAAGCGCTCGGTCCCGAATCCAGCGAAGCACGCGACGACGAAGGCGACGACGAAGAACGCCATGCCGGGCGCGCGCATCTGCTTCACATAGGGCATCACCGCCCACCACACCCGGTAGAACGGCGTCCCGCTCCCGAGCGTGATCAAGAAAAACAGCACTCCAATCGCGGCCAGCCACCACCGCAGTCGTTTGTCTGTGCTCGTGCTCCCGACTCCCAACAACGCGAGCGCGAGCACCGGGAGCCCGAGGTACTCCGAATGCAGCTTGAGCGGGTTCGATCCCCAGTAGGTCGAGCGGGGATCGTCGGGATGGCCCCACCCCACGAAGAACTTGAGGAAGAACTCCGGAATGTGCTCCCACGGGATCGCGAAGCTGGTCGCGCCCTCGAAGCCGCCTTGCACGCTCACCGCGCGCGCTGACAGCGGCATGTGCGCAAAAGCGGGCAGCAGCTGAATGGCGGCGATGCCGAAGCCAAGAATCACCGCGCCCAGCGCGAGGCTCAGGCGACGGACACGCTCTGCGGTGGACAGCGGACCAACGCCAAACGCGAGATAGAGAGCGCATAGACCAGCGGTGATCAACAGGTAATAGGTGATCTGCACGTGCTGTGTGAGCACACTCAAGCCAATGCCGAGCGCGGCCAGGGTGAAGCCGGCGAGCCGGCGATCGCGCATGCCGATCACCAGACCAAGCAGAACGAGCGGCATGAGCGCCGACACGACCAGCTTCCCGTCGTGTCCCGGCTGCACGTAGGACGCCATGATCCCGGAGAGCTGATAGGCAATTCCGGCAACCACCGCCCCGCTCCACGACACCCGCAGGCTGCGCAGAAACAGATACGTGAAGAGGCCGGCCAGCACGTAATGAATGAAGAACCCGATGTTGATCGCCGTTGCGGTCGGCACGATGAGGCGCAGCAGTGCCGCGGTCGGGTACAGCACGTCCCCAGTCCCGATTGCTCCGACGTACGGCAATCCGCCCAGGATCTCGGGATTCCAGAGCGGGATGTGCCCCAATCGCCGCCACCACTCCGCGCCCCAACCCCGGAACGGCAATCCCGCTGACACCTGATCGCTGTAGGGGCCGGCAAGCCATTTCCCGGCAAGCATCGGCAGGCAGAGAATTGCGATCCAGACGGTGAACAGTGCGGTCGCGAGCAGCGTGGGCCGCGCCGGTGTGTAGGGGCTAGGGCGATTCAGAAGGAGGAGTCTCCGGTGGTGAGTTGCGCGTTATCGCCACGGCGATCAGCGCCGCGGCCGCCTCGCCGATGGTCAACAGCACACGCGAGCCCACGCTCGTCGCGACCGCGCCGCCACTGCCGAGGTAGGGTGTGAGCAGGCTGATCAACACGAGCTCCCGCACCCCAATGCCGCCCGGCGCAAAGAGGGCGAGCGTGCCAAGAATGTAACTCAGCGTGAAGACGCCGCTTGCCGTCGCAATCGAGATCTGGGGATGCGGTAATAATCCTTGAATGAAGAGCCAAAACGATAGGCCGTACGTCAGCCAGCCGAGAAACATCAGCACCGCCGCTGCCCCGACGGCGGAGAGCGGCAGCGGGCTCAAGGGACTCGACGCGCTCATGATCCGACCGAGCCAGCGGGCGGTCGGGCCCCAGACCAAGATCGTCAGGGCCGCGGCGGCGAGGACGACACCGCTCGCCAACCGAAACGCCGAGGTTGCCTGCGGAGTGGCGCCGGCAACGACGGCTGCGCCGGTGCCGAGCACGAGCGCTTGAAACGCAACCGCTGATGCGGCGGCGGCGCTGCCCCGCACTCCGGCGCGCTGCGAGAGCACCACGAGGCCCGTGACGGTCCAGACTTTTCCGGGAACGTAGCGGCCGAGGTTGGAGAGACACCAGGCGCGCGCCGCCGGCCGAAAGCCGATATGCTGCCCCCAGCCCGCGAGCAGCCGGCGCCACGACTCGATGTAGAACGCGTAGGTGATGAAGACGGTCAGGAGCGAGAGGGCCAGCCACCCCGGACGCAACGCGAGATCCACGTGCAGCGAACGGAACTCGGCCCAATTGCGCTGCAGCGCGCGGTAGACGAGCGCGACAACAACAACGGCGACGGCCGCCTGGATTGCCCAGAGCCACCGTCGCCTGGTGCTCACCGGATGCTGGAGCTCAGTCCTTGACGAACTTATAGGCGACCGAGCGCGCCATCATCCACCATGGCGCGGGGATCGGCGGATAGAGGTAGGTGCCGCCCCAATCGTCGAGCCGCAGGCCGTTCATCTCTCCCAGGCGAGTGATCGTCTGCCGCGTCCAGCTGTAGATGTGGCCCTGCTTGTCGGCGACGCGGAACAGATTCCAGATGATCTCTTTGATGTGATACGGATTGGGAACCGAGACGACCCAGACGCCGCCGGGCTTGAGGATACGCCGGATCTCGCCGGCCGTGTTGTACGCCGTCGGCGTGTGCTCGAGCACCTCGATCATGAACACGTTGTCGAACGACGCGTCCGGGAACGGCAGCCCCTTCGTGATGTCGTGGATGAGAATGTCCGGGGCCGCGAATTCGGGAGCGATGTCGAGGCCCTGATACTGCACGTTGTTCGGGAGGTAGTTGCGCAGATCGCCGTTGCGTGAGCCGATATCGAGCACCGCGGCGCCGGGACGCACTTGTGCGAGCTTCGTGGCGCGGCGAAAGCGCATCCGCTCCTCGCCGGAATTCCGCCAGTTGAAACGCTTGCTGTAGAACTGAGTGAGCTCGGGAGAGCCAGTCGCGATCCGCTGCGCCATCGTGAAAGCATCCTTGAAAATGTGAATCGTCGGAAAGTCGTTCGCGCCGAAAGATAACCGTCCCCCCCGGCGACAGAGAAGGGTTATAGTATCAGCCGCATGCGCATTCTCCACGTGGTGACTGCGTTTCCTCGCGGCCCCGACGACCCCATCACGCCGTGGCTGGTGGAGCTCCTGCAACGCCTGCGCGCCGCGGGACACGAGGTGGAGGTGTTCACCTCTGCCTACAAGGGATCGGCGGACCAGACGGTCGCGGGCATCCCGGTGCATCGCTTCCGCTATTTCTTCCGGCGCTGGGAGAACCTGACGCACGAAGAAACGGCGCCCGACCGCATGCGGCGATCGCTGCTCTACCGCATCATGCCGTTCTGCTTCGTGGCCTCGGGGCTCGTCGCGATTCGGCGATTGACGCGGCGCCGTCCGTACGACGTCATCCACGTCCATTGGCCGCTGCCGCTGGCCCTGTTCGGCTGGGCGGCACAACGCGGTCGCCAACCGCCCCTCGTGACGACGTTCTATGGAGCCGAGCTGCGGTTGGGCTTCCGTCGCTTCATCGCGTGGGCGGCTCGTCGCGCCGCGCGCGTGATCGCCATCTCGTCCTACACCGCGGCCGCGCTGCGCGAGATCGTGGACGTGCCCATCGAGGTGATCCCGTATGCCGCTGCCCTGCCCTCCGCGTCGAGCTCCCCGCAGCATGCTCCGAACAGCGCCACGGTGCTGTTTGTGGGCCGCCTGGTCGAGCGCAAAGGCGTGGCGCATCTCATCGAGGCGCTGGGACAGCTCAAGAATCAAAACCGCACGCAGCTCGTGGTCGTGGGCGAGGGGCCCGAGCGGCCGCGTCTCGAAGCGCGGGCTCGCGAGCTGGGTCTGTCGGACCGGGTTGTGTTTCGGGGGAGAATCAGCGATGCGGAGCTGCGTCGTGCCTACGAGATGGCCGATGTGTTCGTTCTGCCCGCGGTGCTCGATGCACGCGGCGACACGGAGGGCCTGGGCGTCGTCTTGCTCGAGGCGATGAACTACGGCGTGCCGGTGATCGCCAGCCGCATCGGCGGGATCGTGGACATCGTGACCGATAATGAAACGGGAATCCTGGTGCCCCCGGGCGACGCGGCCGCGCTGGCCGGCGCGCTGCAGGCGCTCCTCGTCGACGCGTCTCGCGCCCGGCAGCTCGGCGAAGCGGGACGGCGGCGCCTCGCCGAGCGGTTCAGCTGGAAGGCGATTGTCGAGCGCTTCGAGGCGGTGTATCGAAGCGTGCGCTAGCAGGCGTCAGCGCATGATATCCACCCAGCCCGATTCGTTCGTCACGATCACGTGCCCGCGCGCGGGATCCGACGCCATCTCGCGCGGCACGCCCCCCGTGGTCACGGTGCGCACGATCGTGTGCGTCGCGCGGTCCAGGATCTGAACCTGGCCGTTGAATACGAGGCCGATGTAGAGTCTGGTCTTGTCGGCATTCCAGGCGGCGTTCTCACCCCCGCCGTTCAGCGCTACGTCGACGGAGCTGCCGCTCGCGAGCGTGACGACGTGCAGCACGTTGCTCAGCTCGTTGGTGACGTACAGCTCCGAGCGGTCCGGTGAGATCTCCATCCCCTGGGTCCGGCCGCCCAACGTGAACGTCCGCACTAGCGTGAAGGTCAGCGCGTTCACCTCGAACACACTGCCCGCGTCCCGCGTCGCGACATAGAGCAGTGTGTCGTTGGGATGGACGAGAAGGTGATGCGACGTCGCCGGCAGATTCAGCGAATCCACCACGGCATTCGTCGTCAGGTTGATCTTGTAAAGCCGGTTGACGTTGGTCGTCACATACAACCACGCGCCGAACCTGCTGATCGCAACGGGCAGCGGATCCCCATTCAGGGGGATCGTTCCGGTCTGTGTATTCGTTGCGACGTCGATGATGGAGATGTTGTCGCTGAACTGATTCGCCACGTACGCAGTCGTTCCTGACGGATTGAAGACGACGCCGCACGGCACGCTGCCGACGGCGATCGAGGCGGTGAACGTGTTGGTCGTCAGGTCGAGCCGCGCGACGGTGCCGTGACTCGACTGGCTCACGTAGGCGATGTTACCGAACACCGCGACGAACCCGGGCGAACCGGCAAGCATGAGACGGTCAAAGCCCGTGTCCGGGGGCGGCGGGGGCGGCGGCGGTGGTGGCGGGGGCACGACGGTGTCGCCGGGCTCGATGATGTCCACCCATCCACCCTCGTTCGTCATGATGATGCTCGACCCCGAGACATCGGGCTGGATCTCGCGGGGGATGCCGCCGACCGGCAGCAGGCGCTGCGTCACCTCGGTCCGCCGGTCGATGATTTGGACGTAGCCGTTGAACACCAGGCCCACATACAGCAGCTTCCCGTCGTCGCCGAGCGCGAGCCCTTCCCCACCGCCCGCGAGCGGGATGTCGTGGGCATCACCATTCGAGAGCTTGAGCACGTGCAGCACGTTGCTCAGCTCGTTGCTGATGTAGAGCTCTTGCTGGTTGGGCGAGAACGCCATGTCCTGCGTCCGGCCGCCGAAGACAAACGTTCGGGCGACCGTCATGCCGCGCCAATCGACTTCCATCACCGTTCCGCCGTCGCGCGTCGCGACGTACAGGAACGTGCCTCGGGGATGCATGAGGATGTGATGTGAGGTGGCGATCAGCGGGATGGACGCGACGACGGTCTTGGTGGTCAGGTCGATCTTCCACAGCGCATCGATGTTCGTCGTGACGAACAGGAATCTGCCATCGGGCGAGATCGCGAGGGCGTAGGGATCGCCGGTCGTCGGGATCGTGTCGATTTGCCTGTTCGACGCGACATCGATCACTCCGACGTACTGGCTCCACTGGTTGGAGACATACGCGCGGGTGCTGCCGGAGTTGAAGACGACGTCGGATGGGATGAGCCCGACCGGCACGGTGCTGCCGAAGGTCTGCGTCTCCAAGTCGAGCCGCACGAGCCTGCTCTCGTCCGTCTGCCCGGCGTATGCGAATCCCGTCGGTGACACCTTGAGGGCGACGGGCCGGCCCGACAGCGCCAGCCGCTTTACCGTTCCGTCGCCGCTGGGAGGCTGTCGGTCCGTAAGTGAGGTCTGCGTGATGTCGGTTGGATTGCCGCATCCCCAACTCAGCGCGGCGCCCAACGCCGCCGCGACGAACAATGCATACGTGCGCCTCATCGTCTCCTCCCCTCCTCGCTGTCAAACGTGAGTCTCGATGCTCTGTCCACACGTTACACCGGGAGTGGGGCGGACACGCAAGCGTGTCCGCTCAATACGTCATAATCAGTTGTAGTCAGGTCTACGAGACTGACAGGGCGAGTGGCGCCGCCGGCTGGTCGGGCGCGGTCTCCAGGCGAGGGAGCCGGCGGCCGTCGAACGGTAGAATGTCGAGCCACCCCGCTTCATTCACGATGATCACCCCGCCCGCATTGTCGAACGCGATCTCCCGCGGGCGGCCGCCGGTGTCGACAACGCCGAGGACGCTCAGTGAGGGAATTTCGATCGCAGCGACTTTCCCGGCGTGAACGAGCCCCGCGTACAAAAAGCGATGGTCGGGACTGAGGGCGAGTGAGACGGGACCGCTTTCGAATTCGATCGTGGCGATCCGCTTTCCCGTGGCGAGCCGGATGCCCTCGAGCCCCCGTTGCTCGTTCGCGACGTAGAGGGTCGTCCCGTCCGGGGCGACGACGATGCCCTGCGGCCACCCGCCGAGCGCAAATGTCCGCAGCACTTCGTAGCGCGTCGTATCCACTTCCAGCACGGATCCCCCGGTCCGGGTGGCGACGTACAGCCGGCCGCCGGACGGGTGCAGCGCGAAGTGATGCGACGTGGCGGGCAACGGCAGCGAGCCGATGACGCGCCCGTTCTGCGGGCACAGGCCGAACAGTCGATCCTCATTCGTCGTGACGAACAGCGTGCGGCCGCGCTGGGAGAGCAAGAGGGGATACGGATCACCCGAGACCGGCAACGCGTGGGTCTGAACATGACGGTTGGTGTCAATAACGGCGATTTCGTCGCAATACTGCACGCTGACAAAGGCCTGCGTGCCCGACGGCGAAAATGCGACGCAGGTCGGCGTGCAGCCGAGAGGGGTGCTGCCGCCCAGCTGCCCGGTGGTGAGATCCAGCCGTTCGAGGGCAGCGGCGTGAGCCCGTGTGATGTACGCCAGGTCGCGACCGCGCACCGCCACACCATACGGGCCGCCGGGGAGGACCAGCCGGCGCGGCCGGTCCGACGACCACGGGACGACCGCCTCGCGAGGGACAGGCGCCGGATGGATCTCGCGGGGGATCTGACGGACCTCCACCGTTCGCGTCAAGCGGGGAGCCCGTGTGCGCTTCACGAACCAGCGCATGACCTCGTTCGTCCCAACACGACGCAGCTGCCTCCAGCAGCGTCCAGTCACGCGCCGGACGAGGCGATAGCAGCTCGCCGCCTCCATATGCGTTTGATCTGCCAGCGAGCGGAGCGACCCTCCCGCAGCCCCGCCGTCGGCCCTCAGCATCCAGTAGAAAACACAGACCCAGCCCGCCAACTCCTCGTACGGTGGAAGGCCCTCACGGTGCAAGAGGCGATTCAGCTGAAAGCGGCTGCGGAGCCCGAGGCGCTGGCAGAGTGCTTGAGTCGATCCGACTCGACCATTGTCGCAAATGAGTGTGTTCAAGACCGCCCGGCCGTGAGCAGACAGCCAGGGGAGCGTGCGGTGGAAGAGCAAGGCGAGGGCGAGCGGCGGCAATGGAATCTCGGGTCCCGAATTCGCCTGGTGGTCTGTTGGGGTTAATACCTACGATGTTGCGTTTTGCTCCCGAGAGGAAGGATGGACTATTTCTCAGCGCGCAGCCTATGCACCTCCCGCTCGAGCGTGCGCAGCTCCTCCCGCATCCCCGCCAGCATCTCCCCCACGAAGCCGAAGCCGAACAGCACGACTCCCGAGATCACGAGCACCATGATGAGATCGAGGAGTGGCCGGAATCCCACGTGGGGAGGGCCGAAGCGCAGGTACAGCGCGACCACGCCCACGATCAGGCCGAACAGGAACAGGATCGCTCCCGCTAAGCCGAAGAACAGCATTGGCTTACGCGCGAAGCGCAGCTGGAACCAGACCGACATCAGATCCAGCACGCCGACGGGGATGCGGCCGATGCCGAACTTCGAGCTCCCCGCCCGGCGCGGATACACGGGCACGGACTGCTCGGCGAGCCGGAATCCTTGCGAGGCCGCGATGACGACCATGAAGCGATGCCAGTCGGGCCGCGTGGGCACGCTGTCCATGACCTCGCGCCGATATGCCTTCACCGAATTCAGGTCGTTGACGCGCACGCCGAAAAGCCAGCGGCACAGCGCGTTGTAGATGCCTGAGACGAACCGTTTTTCGTACTGGCCCTGCTTCGTGCCCGTGACGACGTCCGCCTGCCCCGCCAGGATCGGCGCGACGAGCGACGGGATGTCGGCTGGCAGGTATTGGAGGTCGGCGGGATAGAAGACCAGGATGCGTCCGCGAGCGACGTCGGAGCCTGATTTGAGCGCATCGGCGATGCCGCGTTGCGTCCGATGCGTCACGACCCGCAGAAATGGATGCTTGGCGGTGAGCTCCTCGAGCAGTTGCGGCGTCCCGTCCTGGCTGCCGTCGTTCACGATCACGAGCTCGCACGCGTACGGCAGCGGCAGGAGCGTCTCGCGCGTGAGCCGCACGAACTCGGCGAGATTCTCCGCCTCGTCTTTCGCCGGCACGAGCACGCTGACATCGGGCGGCGTCGAGTTGGTCGCGAGGCTCATAGCCGTTTGCGCATGCGCGCCGGAAGAATGCCGAGCTGATCGCGGTACTTGGCGACGGTGCGCCGGGCGATGCGGACGCCCTTGCGCTCGAACAGCTCGACGATCTGCTGATCGGTCAGCGGTGTCTTGGGTGGCTCGTCATTGACGAGTTTCTGAATCTGCGACTTGATGGACCGGGCGCTGGCGTCTTCACCCGTGGTGGTCGAGAGCCCGCTCGAGAAGAAGAACTTGAGCGGCAGGAGGCCGCGCGGCGTCTGCACGTATTTCTCGTTGGTCACGCGGCTGACCGTACTTTCGTGCATACTGATGACGTCGGCCACTTCACGCAGCGTGAGGGGCTTGAGGTGGTCGATGCCCTTCTCGAAGAACTCGCGCTGCCGGTCCACGATGAAGTTCATCACCTTGAGCATCGTCTGGCGGCGCTGCTCGATCGCCTGAATCATCCAATGCGCGCTGTTCAGCCGTTGGTTGATGAACTCCTTGCTCTCGCCGTCGTACTTCTTCTTGTCGCGCGCGATCTCCTGGTACGTTTTGGAAATGCGCAGCCGCGGCAAGCCGCTGTCGTTCAGGAAGACGTGATACTTATCGTCGATCTTCTCGACGATCAGGTCCGGGATGATGTACGCGTCATTGCCCGCCGAGTGCTGCAGCCCGGGCTTGGGATCGAGGCGCGCCAGCTCGTCCGCGGCGCGTTGCACTTCGTCGGGCGCCAGGCCGAACCGCTTCCCCAGGTCGCTCCAGCGGTGCGCGATCAGGTCGTCGAACGCCTCTTTGACGAGCCGATAGACGAGGGAATCGGTGCGCTTCTGGTTCTCGAGCTGGAGCATGAGGCATTCCCGGAGATTGCGCGCGCCCGTGCCCGGTGGATCGAGCTGCTGAATGATCCGCAGCATCTCCTCGACTTCCGCCATCGTGAAGGCCGGTACGTTGAGATCGAGCTCGGATTCGGCCTCGTGTTCTTCGAGCAGCTGGTTGGCGCCCTTCTGGATCTGCTCGACGGGGGCCTGGAGATAGCCGTCCTCGCCGATGTTGCCGAGGAACTCTTCGGTGAGGAGCTGCTGGCGCGGATTCAAGTCGAGCATTCGCGTCTGCTCGCGCAGATAATCGATCAGATCCTTGCTCTCGACCGTGACGGGCTCGACGTACTCCCGGGCTTCGCTGTACGAGCCGCTGGGCACGCCGTGTTCCGTCCGGTCCTCGAGCAGGATGCTCTCCCAGTCGGGCTCGTCTTCCTTCTGCTTTTCGTCCTTCTCAGGTTTGTTCTGCTGCTGCTCCGCCGCGGTCGCCTGGACTTCCTCCTCGGGCTCGATCAGCTCGAGAAACGGATTGCCGAGCAGCTCCTGCTTCAGATGCTGCTCCAGGTCCAGCAGCGGCATGTAGAGCAGATCCATCGCCTGGTAGAGGCGCGGATTGATCCGCAGGTCCTGGCGGAGCGAGGTGTGCTGATGCAGGCCCGTCTTCATGCGGCGGGGGACAGCCGCGCCCGCAGGCGCGTGGTGAGCGTGGGCCCGAGGTAGAGCGACGCGACGCGGTCGTCGAAGACGAGCTGCCGCACCGTCCCGGCGACCTGCACGCGGCCTTCAAACATGATGTAGGCGCGGTCCACGATGTCGAGCGTCTGCTCGACGTTGTGGTCGGTGATCAGCACCCCGATGCCGCGGTGGCGCAGACCGGCGACGATCGTCTGGATGTCGTGGACGGCGATCGGATCCACGCCCGCGAACGGCTCGTCGAGCAGCAGGAACTTCGGTTCGGTGACCAGCGCGCGGGTGATCTCGAGCCGGCGCCGCTCGCCGCCCGACAGCTGAAACGCCTTCTGTTTGCGCAGATGCTTGATCGCCAGCTCATCGAGCAGCGTTTCCAGCCGCCGGTGCCGCTCCTCCGCGTCGATGTTCAACGTCTCGAGAATCGCGAGCACGTTCTCTTCGACGCTGAGCTTGCGGAAAATCGACGGCTCCTGCGCCAGATACCCGATCCCCGCGCGAGCCCGCTGATACATCGGCAGCGCGGTGATGTCACGGGCGTCGAGCAGAATCTTCCCTTCGTCGGGACGAATCAGCCCGGTGATCATGTAGAAGGAGGTCGTCTTCCCCGCCCCGTTGGGTCCCAACAGCCCGACGATTTCGCCCTGCGCGAGGTCGAGCGAGACGTTGTTGACGACGCGGCGGCCTTTATAGGCTTTCACCAGGTGCTGCGCCTCGAGGCGGCTGCCGCCGCGTACGACGGGATGCTCGCCACTGACCGCTTCGCTCCGGGCAACGGTCTCCTCGGCGAGCTCCAGAAAGCGCTGCGCGGCCGCGGCGCGGTCGGACGGCATGCTCGCCCAGACGTCAGCCGCGAACGCGACAGGCACGTCCCCCCACAGCGCGCCCATGGGGAGCACGAGCACCTTGAGCATCGCCAGCCGCGGCAGCACGGACGTGGCGAGGTAGGCACGCGCATCATCCACCGACAGGCTGCCCGCATCCGGCGTCTCGCCCTTGGCATGAGCGCGCAGCTTGAGGAACTCCTCGCGATAGGCGATCGCGAGATCGCTGAACGTCGCGCGCCCCTGGTCATCGGCAATGCGCGCGAGCGCCGCCGCCGCAAGGGCGAGCGACGAGTCGCGCGTCGCGAACAGGTCGGCGAAGCGGTCGAGCTCCGTCATGGCGTCGGGGGGGGCGGCGGCGGCGCCGTGCGCTTGAGGCTGTCGGCCTTGAGACTGTCGGCGACGACGGGAGCCCGAGGCTCCAAATGCACGCCGTCCGCCTTGCCGGCCACCACGACGCGCTCGATGCGATCGCGCAACATGGCGACGGTGATCCGGTTGCCCCGCGAGTAGTTGATGGACGGTCCCGTGGCGGTCGTGTCCCGCTCATCGGGAGGATGATGCGTCAGCGCGCGCGCCGTGCCGCGGGCCACAAGCTCGCGCAGACGGGAGCGCGGGCGATGGGTGATGGAATCCTGTTCCTGTACGAAGCGAATAGTCAGCGAGTCGCCGGTAATCCAGTCGGTCTGCGACGCCGGCGTCGTCGAATCGCGCTTTGCGGTGGAAAAGGCATGGCCGAACGCCCGGGACTCGGTGAGGATCTCACCAGGCGAATCGATCGCCAGCGAGTCCGATTGAATCGTGTAGAGGGCCGAGACCGCATGGGGACGGGTCGTGTCGCCCCAGGCGAATGTCTGCTGCAACAATTTGTCGGCGATGCGGAGATCGATCGTATCGGCGGTGAGGATCCAATCGGAGCCGGTGGCTTTGCCGTTGCCCAGCGCCTGCACGCCCCGGATGTCGCGTTGTTCGAAAGCGAGCTCGATCCGCGTCCCGTCGAGCGTGTAGTTCTTTGCCGCTTCCGCGCCGGTGGATCGTCCTCGTCCCTCGACCCGCGGCTTTCCGCCGACGAGCACGCCGAAGCCGCGTGTCTGATCGAGCATCAGGGAATCGGAGCGGGAGGCAAAATCGCTGCGATCGACCGTGACCTTGCCGCCACCCCACATGCGGTCGTCGCCCTTAAAGCGCATACGGTCCGCGACAATGATGTATGGCTCCGTCGCTACCGAGTCGTCTTCCTGCGTCTGGCGGTACTCCACGGTGGGCCGTTGGGTCGCGTACATCTCGACTGTATCGCGGATGCCCTTGACGGCGCGCCAGTAGTTGAGATTGGGGCCGCGCAAGACGGAGCCCGTGCGGCGGTTCACGGCCACGACGTTGTTGTGCGCCTCCAGTCGCTCGTCCCTGAGGTAGTAGCGGGCGAGGCGTGCGTCGAGCGCGAGACCGGTATCGCGAATCTGCACCCGGCCGATCAGATCGAGCCGGCCGAGCGCGCTGTAGTGCGCAAAACTGTCGGCGGAGATCGTCGTCCCCGTGTCGACGCAATGCGCGAGGACTCCACCCCCGCCGTTCGTGATTTTCTCTCCCGCGGCATTGGTCTGTTCGGAGTAATGGCCCATGGAGTCCACCGCCACGCGACACGGCCGCCCCGAGGTGGTGTCCTGCGGGGTTGCCTGGAGCAGCAGCGCGACGGACAGCAAAGCAATCATTGGTTGGGCAGAATGAACTGGCCGCCGGTGCCGCGGGGATGTTTAGCGGTGATCTTCTTGAATTCCGGATCGGACGTGAACCCTTCTCCCTCGATGTGGCGATCGGGCCCGTCGAACACAAACGGCTCCTCGGAGCTGACCTCGTTGCGCGCCTGATTGTAGTACATCACCTCGGTCCGCATCGTGCCGCCGTCCTTGTTACGGACGACAACGACGTTGCCGCGCGCCTCCATGTCGCCCGTGCGCCAGTGGTGCGTTCCCTCGCGCGACGTGAGCGTCGAGGTCGCGTTTCCGGCGGCATCATAGAACGTCACGTGCACATTGCGCAGCTCGGCGCGCTGCGTGCCGGAGAAAAAATACGCAGTGTCGGCGCGCACCCGGGCACGCAGGACCCCGGACTCGGTGACATAGTGGCTCATGCCGATCAAGACTTGGTCGGCGCTGTCGAGCGCGGCTTGCGTGGCCGTCACCCGCGTTCCGTTCTTGCAGCCAACTGCCGGGAGCAGGGAGCAGAGAGCTGGGACCAGCAAAAGGAGTGCCCTGCTCCGCTTCATACAGCGCCAGCCTTCATGAGGTCATGGAGGTGTACGATTCCTACAACCTTTCGGTCCTCATCGAGCACCGGAAGCGCCATGATGCCGTGCCGTTCCATCAGACTCACCGCGGCGCTGGCGAGCTCGTCGGCGCGCGTGGCTTTCGGGGTCTTGGTCATGACCTCGCCGACGGGGATGTCGAGAAACGTGTCCGTGCGCTCCATGAGTCGCGTCAGATCACCCGCCGTCACCACGCCCGCCAGCGTCGCCTTGCCGTCCTGGCCGACGACGGCGACGGTGCCGCGCTTTTCCGCGAGCAGCATCACGCATTCGCGCATCGGACGATCGGGCGTGAGAATCGGCAAATCCTCCGTCAGCATGACATCGGCCACCCGCAACAGCAGCTTGCGGCCCAGGACGCCACCGGGATGCAACGCGGCGAAGTCTTCCCGCCGGAAGCCTTTGACCTCGAGCAACGTCACGGCGAGAGCATCGCCCAGGGCCAGCGCGACCGTTGTACTCGCGGTCGGCGCGAGTGTTTCCGGGCAGGCTTCATCGGCGACCGATGCATCGAGCACGACGGTCGCCTGGCGTCCCAACGGCGAGTCGGCCTCGCCCGTGAGCGCGACGATCGGTACGCCGAGGCGCTTCAGCTGATTCACGAGCCCGAATAACTCGTCGGAGGCGCCGCTCTTGGACAGGACAATCGCAACGTCGTCGCGCGTCACGATGCCGAGGTCGCCATGAAGCGAGTCCACCGGATGGAGGAACATGGCGGGCGTGCCGGTGGAGGTGAACGTCGCGGCGATCTTGCGGGCGATCAGCCCTGACTTCCCGAGACCGGAGACGATCACACGGCCTTTGGCGGCCGTCAGGATCTCGATCGCGCGCGCGAATGCCGGGCCGAGCGTATCGGCGAGCCGCTGCACCGCCGCCGCTTCGAGCGCCAGCACCCGTTTGCCGCGATCGACGAGCTGCTTGGCGCCGGTCTCGAGCTGGTGGGACGCGCGGGCTGGATTACGCACGGACGGTCTCCCGCACGCGCTGCCAAACCTCGACGGCGAGGCCGACAATGCCCGCGAGCTGGTCGAGCGGGATCATATTGGGCCCGTCGGACGGCGCGCGCGCCGGATCGGGATGCGTTTCCAGGAAGAAGCCGTCGGCGCCCGCCGCGGCGGCGGCGTACAGCAACGGCGCAATGAAGCCGCGCTGGCCGCCGCTCGAGCCGTCGCTCCCCTGCCCCGGCTGCTGCACGGAGTGGGTTGCGTCGAAGATCACGGGCGTGTTGCAGGCGGTACGGAGCCGCGGGAAGCTGCGCATGTCCACCACCAGGTCGCCGTAGCCGAAGAACGTGCCGCGCTCGGTCACCGCGACTTCCGGCGCTCCGCCCGCGCGCACTTTCTCGACGGCGCCGCGCATCTCTTCGGGCGCCATCCACTGACCTTTCTTGATATTCACCGGGCGGCCGGCTTTCCCGGCGGCGACGAGCAGGTCCGTTTGGCGGCACAGAAAGGCGGGGATTTGGAGCACGTCGGCCACGCGCGCGGTCTCGTGGACGTGGCCCGGTTCGTGGACATCCGTCAGAATCGGCAGGCCGGTCGCGCTGCGGACTTTTTCGAGCGCACGGAGTCCCGTTTCGATTCCCGGGCCCCGTGGGGCGTTCAGACGCGAGCGATTGGCCTTGTCGTACGACGCCTTGTAAATGACGCCGATGCCCAGCTTGACCGCGAGCTCGGCCAGCGCCTCACCGATCCGGATGTTGAGGTCGTCGGATTCGACGACGCAGGGACCCGCGATGAGAAACGGGCTGTTGTCCGCCCCGAACCGGCAGGTCATGTCAGTCGGTGAGCTCGGCCAGTTGTCGCGACGGCTCGGCGCGCGCCTGCCGCTTGCGGTACTCGAGCGCCGCACCGACGAATCCGGCAAACAGCGGGTGCGGGCGCATGGGCCGCGACTTCAGCTCGGGATGGAATT
>DASYTD010000152.1:0-3092 GCA_036002655.1 Gemmatimonadales bacterium | reverse complement strand
TCCTTCCTTGATCATCACTGCGCCGCACTGAGCACGATTACCAGGCAATCCTGGCGTTGATGGTCACCGACACGTATAGCGACCGCGATCAGGGGATATTCCGCGATGGCATGCGGCAGCTGGACGAAGCCTGGTTCATGGCGGCGGCACCGCAGCAACGACTCGCGCGGCTCGAGCAGCTGGACCGCGCGCAGCAGGCGTATACGGACGAGAAAAACGACGAGGCGCCCCCTCACTACTTCCGCCTGATGAAGGAGCTGACCCTGCTCGGCTACTTCACTTCGGAGATCGGGTGCACGCAGGCGATGCGCTACCGCGAGACGCCCGGGCGGTTCGATCCGTGCGTGCCGTACACACCGGGCGAGACGGCATGGGCGGCACATGCGTAGAAACCGTGGAGTACCTCCGCCCTCAGAAGCGCACCTGCACCCTCGAGACGACCAAGCGCCCGAGGCGCCCGCCTCCCCCGATCTCCCGATGTCGGTGGTCGAGCAGGTTGTAGGCGTCAAGTGAGAAGCCAATGCCGGACGCACGCTCGAGCTGGTACCCCACGTGGGCGTCGACCAGCGCGTATGACGCGATGTCAGCCGTAACGACGCCGGACCTCACCGGGAACGCGCCGACGGCGCGGCCCTGCAGCGCCGCCGTTAAGCCGATCCGTTCGTTGCGATAACGCATCGTGACCGCGCCTTTGTCCTGCGGAACGTTCAGGAAGATTGTGTCGACCACTGGGATGTCGCGGAGAATGTTCCTGTTCGCCCAGGAATAAGTGCCGGTCACCTCGGTGCGCGAGCTGAGGCTCGCCGTGAAGCTCACGTCCATGCCCCAGACCGTGTACGCACCTCCCTGGCGCTGCAGGAACAGGATGTCGTAGGGATAACTCGTCTCCCGTGGCGAGATCGTTCCGACGGGGATCTTCGCGATCGCGCCCGCGAGCTGTGCCGCCGTGGCCGGAGGCCGGTAGGCACTGAGGTATTGCGCGAGCGTCGTCGAATCGTGGAACACATTCGGCGTGGCGGCGAAGGAGGTGCCGAACGGATCGTTCACTCGGCTCACGTACCCGTCCACGGTGACTAGCACGCGGGAGGTGAGGACGCCTTTGTAGCCGAGTTCGAGAGTGTGGGTGGACGAGCGGCGCAGCGGTGCGAAGTCTCCGATGTCGGCAGCGACGATCGGGTCGAATCGTCGCGTCTGCCGATTGTACGCCGCGAGATCCGTCGCCACCTGCGAAGCGGTGGGCGCCGGAATGTCGGAGAGGTCGAGGCTGTCTCCCGCCACGATTGCCACGACCCTGTCCCACAGTTGGGTCGCGTCGGCCGGGAGGTAACGCGCTGTATTTGCCGTGTCGAAGGGCGAGCGCATGCAGATCCCGCTGCAATCCCACCGAAACGAGTACCCGCTCCTCGGAATGCTGGAGAGGCGGAGGGCGTAGCCACCGGGCAGCGAGCCCACGTTCAGGTCCATGAAGAGCTGTGCGGGGTCGGGCGACGAGAAGGCGCGATTGTAGGTCAGCCGGAAAGAGTGCGCCGGGGCAGGCCGGAACACGACGCCTGCGCGGGGCGAAACGGAGAGGTCGTCCAAGCGGTTGTTGCGATCGACGCGCACAGCAGTCACGAAATCGAGCCGCGGCGACAGCGCGGTTCTCGTCTGGACGTACCCGCCGATCTCCACGACCCGATCGTCGTCTTCGTTCACGCCGTGGATCGTGCCGCCGGTGCGGGGATCGGTCCACCGGCCATCCAGTCCATACAACAGATCGTAGCGGCCCGCGTCGGTCTCCTGCTGGAGTTGTAGGGCGACCTGGCGCGAGTTATCGACGATTGGGGTCCCCGTGCGCAGCTGGTGCGTTTCTCCGGCGTCGCTGACGTTGTACAGGACGTTGGCGAACAGGCGACCCCGCCGCAGCCGCGCCTGGGCGAAACTCGAGCGCCAATCCCGGACCTGCACCGGGCCGGCGGCGCCGGTCACCGCGACGACGTTGATTGCCTGCGCGGCCCCGGCCGACACGACGACCGTTGTCACGCTGTCGAGCCGCCAGTCGAGGCGTGCCTCGCCCCCGGCGCGTCGGGCCCCCTTGTCGCGCCGCAGCGCTTCATCGGCCGCCGCCAACTCCCAGTCGCGGCCTTGGAAGTAGTCGCCGGAGATCTTGAAGGCGATCCGCGCGCTTGGTGCCGCAGCGAAACGCGCGGTCGCCTGAAGCACCGATCGCTCTCCGCCGGCGATTGAGAGAGTCGTGCCCGGCGACTCGAACGGCGATCGCGTCACGAAGTGCACCACGCCGCGGTGTGCATCTGGACCGTAGAGCGCGGCTCCGGGACCCCGGACGACTTCGATCCGCTCCAGATCTTCGTTCGTGAACGGGAGCAGATACGAGACGTTACTGCCGAGCGATGGAAGCGCCGCGTTGCGGTAGTCGGCCATCATCAGCAGGAAGCCCTGGTTGGGGCCATTCCGGCCGCGCACGGCGAAGCCGCGCTGGATGAGCCCCGTCGAGACGAAATCCATGCCGGGCACCCCGGGCAGGTGGTCCAACGGCGTGAACGCCGTGGCCTCCTCGATTTCACGCCGGCTCACTACGGATACGGACACTGGTGCGTCGAGCGTCGTTTCCGCCACCCGCGAGGCCGTGATCTGAACGGGATCGAGGACGACTCCCCGCTGGTCTAGTACGATCTCGAGGGGCGTGCCGGAATCGGCCGGCGTAACCCCTTCGATGCGCCGTACGGTGTGATCGATGCGGGTGAAAACCAGCGTGAACGGTGCTGCGGCGAGCTTGGTCAAGCGGAAGCGGCCACGCCCGTCTGTTCGCACCGTCGCGGCGACCGCGTTCGCCTGGTCCAGCGCCGTGACCTGCACGCCCGAGAGAGGCGCACCGCTGGCGGAATCAACGACTATGCCCTCGATAATCCCGGTCTGGCCGAGGGCGGGGAGCGCCCACGCAAAACAGCCGAGAGCCACCAGCAGCGACGTCCTCATGCGACACCGCCTTCCATGATCCAACCGGGCGCTGGCCTCGGCCTTAGTGTGCAAGCCGGGGCCAACGCCCGCCAGGGGAGTCACGGCGCCGGCTTCACGCCCATCTCCGCCCACCG
>DASYTD010000151.1:0-2854 GCA_036002655.1 Gemmatimonadales bacterium | reverse complement strand
GCATCACCGGCAGGATAGCCCCAGTCGGCGATCACGGACAACCCTGCTACGGCTGTGGAAAGCCTGGAGGGCACCTATTTGTTGGGGCAGTCGGGCGGCCCGCACAGCGAAAGGTACAAAACGGCGTACAAGGACACGAATCCGAACATCTTCCAAGGATTCTCTTCACGAGTCTCGGCGCGGGCAATTCGATCGATCGCTACAGCGGTGCGCGTCCCGGAGACCATGCCGACGATGCTGTCCCGCAAGGTCATCGGACGCCGCAGCACCAGCACGGTACTATCCGTGAGGGTCACGCGGATGCGATCTGGATGCTTTTTCGAGATGACGTGTTGCGGCGCTCGCCGCTGCGCTCGCCAGCTGTACAAGAAGCCAAGATCCTTTGGTTCATGCGGCACACGAACTTCGTTTCGAGCAACACGATCGGACGCGACGGCCCTGCGCGTCCCATTGATTTTCCCGGCGATGCTATCCCCGGAGATCTGCGGATGCTTCAGCACGAGTACGCTACTATCTGTGAGGGTCAAGCGAATGCGCTTGGGATGCATCTCCGAGACTACCTGCTGCGGAGTTAGAGGCTGCGTATGCCAGCTGGCACAACCAGCCGCCAGCAGACACAGGAGAATTGTGCGGATCGCCATGCATCGAACCCTGTACGAAGGTACATGGCTATGCCACCCCCCGCCGGTCCAAGCTCCGGTACTGGATCGCCTCGCTCACATGCTTGGGCTCGCCGCCTCAGTAAGGATCATCCCACGCCACTGCAAACACGCCATCGCACCGCGAGCACCGGATCTCGGTCGGGTGTCCCTTCAGCGGTGCTCGATCGCGACAGCCCGGGCAGACGGCGTACCGGGAGCCCCAGCTCAGCGGAACCATCACCGCGTCCGACGGGCGGGCGACGACGGACCACCGTTGGGGCCGCCGGGGCACAATCTGCAGGGAGGACCTGGGTACACTGAAGGGCCGATTCTCTACCTCAAGGATGGCTTCATCTGGGGTGAGGCGAAGGACTTCGTACCACGCACCCCGCCGCACATGGCAGTTCACGTCGCCGCGCACACGGGCCCATTGCGATACCTCGGGCATGCTTGCGCCCTCCGAAGCCCCACCGATAGCTAGGAGGACGAGCGGGCCGCCGTCAATCGCGGTGCCGTCCGCCCGCGGCGAGCACCGCCGCCAGCCAGAACCCGAGGGCAATGATTGCATCTTCCCACCACGCGAACGGCCTGCGCCTCACAAGAACTCCCTTCTGGCTTTGAGGTGAGGCAATTCGTGTGCCCGGATCCTGCGGGGCGGCTGCGTTCGGGGGGTGCGCCGGCGCCACACCGGCGGCTGTGGACCGGGGCTCGATGTCGACGCGGCACCGCAACGGCGCGATTCCGAGAGCTACCCCACGCCCCGCCGGTCCAGGCTCCGGTATTGGATCGCCTCACTCACATGCCTGGGCTCGAGCGACGTCGCCTCGTCGAGATCGGCGACGGTCCGGGCAATCTTTAGTATCCGGTGATACGCGCGCGCCGATAATCCCAGCCGCGTGATCGCCGTCTTCAGCAGCGCGTCGGCACCGTCCGACACGCGGCAATGCGCGCGGATGTCGCGCGGCGCCATGTGCGCGTTGGCGTAAATCCCCGGCCGGTTCGCGAACCGCTCGCGCTGCACCGTTCGCGCGCGGTCCACGCGCTCGCGCATCGCCTCACTCGGCTCTCCCGCGCTCTCTCCCGTGAGCGCCTTGTACTTGACCGCGGGCACTTCCAGATGGATGTCGATCCGATCGAGCAGCGGGCCGGACACGCGCGCCAGGTAGCGCTGTACCGCGAGCGAGCCGCACGCGCAGGTGTGATGCAGATCGCCGAACCAGCCGCACGGACAGGGATTCATGGCGGCGGCCAGCATGAAACGCGCGGGATAGGAGAGACTCATCGCCGCCCGCGCGATCGTCACGACGCCGTCCTCCATCGGCTGCCGTAGCACCTCGAGCACGTTCTTGCGAAACTCGGGCAGCTCGTCGAGGAACAGCACGCCACCATGCGCCAGGCTGACCTCGCCCGGGCGCGGATACGATCCGCCCCCGATCAATCCGGCATCCGAGATCGTGTGATGGGGCGCGCGGAACGGGCGCCGCGCGACAAGCGATTCGCCCAATGGCAGCGTGCCCGCGACGGAGTGGATCTTGGTCGTCTCCAACGCCTCGTCGAGGCTCATCTTCGGCAGCGTCGTCGGCAGCCGGCGTGCCAGCATCGTCTTGCCGGAGCCCGGCGGGCCGACCATCAAGATGTTGTGGCCGCCCGCGGCGGCGACTTCGAGCGCCCGCTTCGCGTGGGCCTGCCCCTTCACCTCGGCGAAGTCCACGTCGTCGCGAGCGCGCTCGGCGAACAGCTGCGCCACGTCCACGGCGGCAGCGGCGAGCTCGCCCTTGCCGTCCAGAAACTCCGCGATCTCGGCGAGTGAGCTCGCGCCCAGGACACGCAGGCCGTCCACGACCCCCGCTTCGGGCAGGTTCTCACGCGGCAGAATCAACGCCTCGACGCCGGCCGCCCGTGCCGCGAGCGCGACCGGGAGAGCCCCGCGCACAGGCCGGATCGCGCCCTCGAGACCCAACTCGCCCAGCACAGCGATGTTCTGCAACCGATCGCCTGCGACCTGCTCCGTCGCGGCCAGGATCCCGAGCGCGATGGGCAAATCGAAGGCGGAGCCTTCTTTTCTTATGTCGGCGGGGGCCAGATTTACGGTGATCCGCTTGAGCGGGAAGGTGAAACCGGTGTTCGCGAGGGCGGAGTAGACCCGGTCCCGGCCCTCTTTGACGGCGCCCTGCGGCAAACCGACCGTTACGAACGTGGGGAGTCCGTTCGCG
>DASYTD010000150.1:0-2886 GCA_036002655.1 Gemmatimonadales bacterium | reverse complement strand
GTGAAATGCCGGCCGCCGGAAAACCGGCTGCCGCAGTATGATGAGATCGCCGCCTGCGTTCCGTACCTCTACCGGCAGATCGAGCTGGTAAAACCCAAAGTGATCCTGGCGATGGGCGGGACGGCGGCGCAGACGCTGCTCAACACCAAACAGTCCCTCGGCTCGCTGCGGAATCAGATTCACCGCTTTCGTGGCATCCCGCTGCTCGTGACGTACCACCCGGCGGCGCTGCTGCGTAACCCCAACTGGAAGAGACCAACCTGGGATGACGTCCGTATCGCCGCTCGCCTCCTCGCCGACTGAGCGGTCGGGAGAGTACGCCGGCCGCCAGATTCCCTGGAGCAACGAAGCGGAGCAGGCGGTCTTAGGCGCGATGTTGCTCGACCAGGACGCGGCCCTCAAAGCCGCGGAAACCCTGGACGACACGATGTTTTATCGCGAAGGCCACCGGCTCCTGTTCCGGTCCATGATGTCGCTGACGGAGCGGGGTGACGTCATCGATCCGGTCACGCTGCGCGATGAGCTGAGCCGGCGGGGCGATCTCGATCGCGCGGGCGGCATGGAGTACATCGCGGCCCTGATCGACGTCGTCCCCACCGCCGCGAACATCGATTACCACGCCAAGATCGTGCGCGACAAGGCGGTGCTGCGGCGCCTCGTCGAAGCCGCGACCGGCATCATTCAGGACGTCTACGAAGGCCACGGCACCGCCGGCGAAGTGCTCGACAACGCCGAGCATCGCGTCTTTCAGGTCGCGCAGTTCCGCCGCGCCGAAGAATTCATCCGCATCAAAGAGCTGATTTGGCCCACGATGGAGCGCATCGAACAGCTCCAATCGGGAGCGGGCTCGGTGACGGGCGTTCCCAGCGGATTCGTCGATCTCGATCGCCTCACGGCGGGCTTTCAGCGCTCCGAACTGATCATCCTGGCCGCCCGTCCCTCCATGGGAAAGACGGCTCTGGCCTTGAACATCGTCCAGCACGCCGCCATCGAGCACAACACGGGCGTCGCTTTTTTCTCGATCGAAATGTCGAAGGATGCCCTGGTGCAGCGGCTGCTCTGCTCGGAAGGCCTGGTGGATGCCCAGCGGCTGCGCCGCGGCCAGCTGCGCGACGATGACTATCCCAAGCTGGCGCGTGCCGCCGGATTGCTGGGTACTGCACCGATCTGGATCGACGATTCCGCGTCGTTGACGCCGCTCGCGATGCGCTCGAAGGCACGCCGGTTGAAGGCCGAGCACGATATTGCACTCGTGATCGTGGACTACCTCCAGCTCATGCAGGGACCGGGCGACGTCGAGAACCGCCAGCAGGAGATCTCGTACATCTCCCGCTCACTCAAGGCACTCGCGAAGGAGCTCGATGTACCCGTGGTCGCCATCTCGCAGCTGTCACGTGCCCCAGAGCAGCGCGGCGGCGAGCACCGGCGGCCACAGCTGTCGGATCTGCGCGAGTCGGGCGCGATCGAGCAGGACGCCGACGTCGTCTGCTTCATCTACCGCCAGGAGTTCTACGACGGCCCGGTGGACCCAAAGACGAATGACAGCATCGAGGGGATCGCCGAAGTCATCGTCGGCAAGCAGCGCAATGGCCCGACGGGGATGGTGAAGCTGCACTTCAAGAAGGAATACACCCGCTTCGACAACTACACCGCGCGCGAAGCTCCGCTCGAGGCCGGGCGTGTCTAAAGGACCCCCCCGGTCGATCTTCCGGTGCACGGAGTGCGGCGCGGACCAGCCGAAATGGGGCGGGCGTTGCGATGCATGCGGGGCGTGGAACTCGCTGGTGGAGGAAGCTGTCGGGCGGACGGGCCGACGGGCCGACGGGCCGTCAGGCTCGCCCACCGGCGAACCGCCGATCCGCCTAACAGATCTGAAGAGCACGGCCGTCGATCGCTGGCGCACCGGTCTTGCCGAGTTCGACTTCGTCCTCGGCGGGGGCATCGTCCCGGGGTCCGTGACGCTGGTCGGCGGCGAGCCCGGCATCGGCAAGTCCACGCTGCTCATGCAGTGCGCCGCCCGGCTCGAGAGCCAGGGGATCTCGACGCTCTACGTCTCCGGCGAAGAATCGCCCGATCAATTGCGGCTGCGTGCCGATCGGCTGCAAGAAGACGCCGGCGGCATCCACGTCCTCGGGGAAACGCGCCTCGAGTCAATTCTGCATCATGCCTCGCAGCTCAAGTCGAGGGTCGTCCTGCTCGACTCTGTGCAGACCACCTACACCGAAGAGCTCGAGGGCGCGCCCGGCAACGTCGGCCAGGTGCGGGAGTGCGCCGCACGGCTGATGCGGTTTGCCAAAGAGTCGGGACCCGCGGTCCTGCTCGTGGGGCACGTGACCAAGGGCGGCGGCATCGCCGGCCCGAAGACGCTCGAGCACATCGTGGACACGGTCCTCTACTTCGAAGGAGAGAAGCATCTCCACCATCGGATCGTCCGCGCCGTGAAGAATCGCTTCGGCGCCGTTTCGGAGATGGGTGTCTTCGAGATGAGCGGCTCGGGCTTGAAGCCCGTTCCCAACCCTTCGGCGCTGTTCCTGGCGGAGCGCAGGGAGGGATCGCCCGGCTCCGCCGTGGTGGCCACGCTCGAAGGATCGCGCCCGTTGCTGGTCGAGGTCCAGGCCCTCGTCTCACCTTCGTCCTTCGGCACGCCGCGGCGCATGTCCCTTGGCATCGATCCCAACCGGACCAACCTGCTGCTCGCTGTCCTGGAGAAACGCGTGGGCCTCGAGTTGCTGGGGGACGACGTCTTCGTGAGCGTGGCGGGGGGAATCGAGGTGGCCGAGCCCGCCGCTGATCTCGGCGTGGCGGCGGCGGTGGCCTCGTCTTTCCGAAACCGTCCGCTGCCCGCGCACACGGCCGTGTTCGGTGAGGTGGGACTGGCCGGCGAGG
>DASYTD010000149.1:0-68183 GCA_036002655.1 Gemmatimonadales bacterium | reverse complement strand
AAGGACGTCGCCATCGCGCTGGATGTGGCCGCCTCGGAGCTGTATGAAGAGGGCACGTACACGTTCAAGAAGAGCAAGGGCGGTAAGAAGAGCGCCGAAGAGATGATTGCGCTCTATAAGAGCTGGATCGATCGCTACCCGATCGTGTCCATCGAGGACGGCCTGGCGGAAGACGACTGGTCGGGGTGGGCGAAGCTCACCGAGGCGCTGCAGGAGCGCGTGCAGCTCGTTGGCGATGACCTCTTTTGCACCAACGCGGAGCGCCTGGCACGCGGCATCGAGGAAGGCGTAGCGAACGCTATCCTCATCAAGGTGAATCAGATCGGCACGCTGACGGAGACGTTGCAGTGCATCGAGCTCGCCCGGGGCAATGGCTACGGCTCGGTGATCTCGCACCGGTCCGGCGAGACCGAGGACACCTTCATCGCGGACCTTGCGGTCGCGACGGGCGTAGGCCAAATCAAGACGGGTAGCGCTTCGCGCAGTGAGCGGGTGGCGAAGTACAATCAACTGTTGCGCATCGCAGAGGAGCTCGGAGACGTGGCGCATTATCCCGGCCGCCATTTGTACGGCTTGTGACCCGCATTCGCGTCGCCGGCCTCGCCGGTGGGATTGGGCTGGTCGCGCTGGCCCTGTGGGGCGGTGAATACGGCACCGCCGACTGGATCACGGTCCGGCGGCAGCTGGCGGATGAGCGGGCCAGGGTCGCCGCGCTGCGCAGCGAGCTCGATTCGCTCGCCAAGCTCGCCAACGACCTCGAAACGAATCCCGCGGTGCAAGAGCGGGTAGCACGAGAACAGTTCGGCATGATCCGCAACGGCGAGGTGCTCTACCGCGTCGTCCCCAGGTAATAAGGAGGCACCGTGAAGGCACTCGTGTTTGTTGGTTTGATCGCTGTCGCAGTCGCCTGCGGTGACTCCAGCGGACCCGGTAAGCAGGCAGCGTCGGTAACGGGGATTGCGGGCGATAGCCAGTTGGCGCCGACGGGCGCGCAGCTCGCGTTTCCGCTCAGTCTCGTGGCACTCGGCTCGAACGGTCAGCCGGTTCAGGACCTCAACGTCACGTGGAGCGCCACGCCGGCCGGCGGGGTGACGTTTAACCCCCAGTCGACCCCGACTGACGTCAACGGCGTGGCGTCGACCACCGTGACCGCCGGCACCACACCCGGGGAGATCGTGATCCAAGCCACCGTGCCCGGCGTATCGCCCGTCGTCTACCATGCGCTTGTCTTGGAGCCCTGTGCCTATGCGGCATCGTACACGATTGGACAGACGGTCAACGGCGCGCTGACTACGACGGATTGCAATTTCCAGCAAGCGGGCTGGTACTACGATTTCTACGCCTTCGTCCTGCCGACCGGGCAACACAGCCTCCGCATTACGATGCAATCCACGGCGTTCGACACATACCTGGATCTGTTTCGTGCTGACGGTCCCCAGTTCGGGTTCGATGACGATATCGTACTGGGTGAGCAGCAGAATTCTCAGCTCGACATCATTCTGCCCGGCGACACCTACATCATCGGCGCAAATTCATTCCGCCGGTTCGCAGTAGGGTCGTACTCGTTGAGCACGGTCGCGCGGCCGGCCGCGATGAATGGCTGCCGTCAGGTGTGGGTTGCGCGGGGCGTCAGCGTCTCGGACTCCATCACGACGACCGACTGTTCCGATACCGCCGCGACCTACTACGATGTTGCCCGAATGGTTGTCTACGGTGGCACGGTACTCACCATCTCCGCGACGTCCCCGACGATGAATCCAGCGCTCGCGCTGTACCAACTGACCATAGACACCGCGTACGTCCGTACACTGGTCGCGTCGAATGATGACAGCACGGCGGCCACCACGAAAGCATTTATCCAGTATCCCGTCGGCACGTCCAGTTACTTCGACATCCTCATCAAGACGAGCACCGCTGGAGAGACGGGGCCATACACGTTCGACGTGTCCGCATCACTCACGTTGAGTCCTCTGGCGTCCGCGCCCCCCCCGCCACGTGCGGTGTCACACCCTCGTCCGGGTTGGCGAGGGACCGTGGCGTTACCAACCGACGCTTTGCATCTGTTCACGAGGACCAAGCTGTAGTTTGCTGCGCGGTCTAATCGTCCTCGTCCTCGCGGCGGGGATCTGCGAAGGGCAGAGCCAAGAGAGCCGGCGCCCATGCGATCCGCCGGCTCCCTTGGGCCCGAGTCACGATCTGTACTGCATCGAGCTCGTGCCCGCGCCGGGAGTCCGCGGCGCGTCGGGACGCGTCGAGCTCGCCATTCCCTCCGGTCCATTCACCGTCGCCGTCACCGCCGACGGCCGTGCGCGGTTCATCCCCATAGCGTTGCTGAGTGGCCTACCGGCGACTGGCGTTTACGTCGCTTGGGCTGCGTCACCACAGATGGACATAGTCATCAAACTCGGCGCGGTGCACAACGGCAGCGTCGCGCTCCGGCCCGTGGATCTCGACAAGTTCGTCGTGCTGATTACGGCGGAGCGAAGCGCGAGCGTGCGCGAGCCCACCGGCCGCGTGATCCTCCGGGGTCAGTCGCCGAGCACGCGGCTGTTTCCTCCGGACCTACTCGAGTTCTCGGTCGGAGGAATGGGGGCGAGAGGTCACGAGCACGAGCACGCGCCGTCAGCGTGGCCGATGGTACCGATGCCGCCAGGCCTCACGATGCTCCCCGCCGAGATGGCGCTGCGTCCCGCCGTCGAGCCGTACCTTCCAGCGGATTCCGCTGCACCGATCGCGCGTCCTCATGAAGTGGTGCGCATGAAGGACGGCGACACACTGCGTCTCGAGGCCGGCCTCGTCCGCCGCACGCTGAACGGACGCACCTACACGATGTACGGCTATAACGGTCAGTATCCGGGACCGCTGCTGGAGGTCGCGAAAGGCTCCGAGATCGTCGTGCGCTTCACGAACGCCCTTCCGGACTCCTCCTCCATCCACTGGCACGGCATCCGGCTCGACAACGCCTTCGATGGCGTGACGGCGGTGCAGCAGGGTCGTGACTTCACCTACCGCGTGCGTTTCCCCGACGCCGGGATCTACTGGTATCACCCGCACGTGCGCGAGGACGTGCAGCAGGAGCTGGGGCTGTACGGAAATATTCTCGTGCGCACGGAATATGGTCCTGCCAACAGAGAGGAGGTCCTGCTGCTCGACGATCTCCTCGTCGGCGATTCGGGCCTGATCCCACTCGGCAAGGATTCGCCGACGCACGCCTTGATGGGCCGATTCGGTAACCTGTTTCTCGTGAATGGCGAACCGGGCTATCGCCTGGCTGTCCGTCGCGGCGAAGTCGTGCGCTTCTATCTCACGAACGCATCCAGCACCCGCACGCTCAACCTGTCGTTCGGCGGTGCGCGCATGAAGGTGGTGGCGGCGGATGCGGGGCCGTTCGAGCGCGAGGCGTGGGTCGAGAGCGTGGTGATCGGGCCCGCCGAGCGCTACGTCGTGCACGTGCGATTCGACCGCCCGGGGAATGTCGCGCTCGTCAATCACGTGCGCGGGCTGGATCACTTGTTCGGGCGATTCTTTCCGCAGGTCGACACGCTCGGTGTCGTTTCTGTCGGCCGCGAGCGCGTCCGCGACGACCTGCGCGCCAACTTCGCGATGCTGCGCCGCGACAGCGCGACGACTCATGCGCTCGAGCCGTATCGCCGGTTTCTCGACAAGGCTCCCGACAAGACGGTGGTGCTGACGCTCGAGACGCACGATTTGCCATTCGTGACGGAGCGGCTGATGCAGCTCGACTCGATCTACTTCGCGCCGGTCGAATGGGGCGGCACAATGCCTATGATGAATTGGGCGTCCACGGGACGGCAGGTGCGTTGGGTTCTCCGGGATCCCGCCACGGGCAAGGAGAACATGGACGTGAGCTGGACGTTCTCCCGCGGCGAGCCGGTAAAAATTCGTTTGGTCAATGAGCGCCGCGCGTTTCACGGGATGCAGCATCCGATTCACCTCCACGGCCAGCGGTTTCTCGTGTTGGCCGTGAACGGCGTTCCAAACGAGGACTTGGCGTGGAAGGATACCGTGCTGGTGCCGGCCGGCGCGGTGGTGGATATTCTGCTCGACACCGCCAACCCGGGGCATTGGATGCTGCACTGCCACATCGCGGAGCATCTCTCGGCCGGGATGATGATGCACTTCACCGTCCAATAGCGAGGAGCTGGCTCATGTACGCGCTCACTCTCCTGCTCGCGCTCGCCGCGCAGCGTCCTGATTCCCTCGCCGCGCAGGTGCGCGAATACGTCACCGTGGACACGAGCTTACTGGCCCTCACGCACGTGTTGCTCGTGGACGGAACGGGCGCGGCGCCCAAGCCGGACCAGACGATCGTGATTCGCGCGGGCCGTATCGCGGCCGTCGGGCCCGCCGCCTCGGTGGAGATCCCGGCCGGCGCGCGGACGATGGACATGAGCGGATCCACGGTGATCCCCGGTCTGATCGGGATGCACGATCACTTGTTCTATACCGCGGCAGGCGGTCGAGCCGTGCAGATGTCGTATACCGGACCGCGGTTGTACCTCGGCTCGGGCGTGACCACGATTCGCACTACCGGCAGTCGCTCGCCGTACGCGGAGATCAACTTGAAGGACGCGATCAACCAGGGTCTCGTCCCGGGTCCGCGCATCCATATCACCGCGCCCTACATCACGGGTGAGCAGGGGACTAGGGGCGGCAGCAGCATGGCGCTCGTCAACTCCCCGGAGGCCGCGCGCCGTTTCGTCGCCTACTGGGGCGCCGAGGGGGCGACGTGGATCAAGGCGTACACCGACATCCGTCGCTCAGAGCTGGGGGCGGCGATTCAAGAAGCGCACAAGCGGGGCATGAAAGTCACCGGGCATCTCTGCTCGGTGAGCTTTCAGGAGGCGGTGTCGCTCGGCATCGATAACCTCGAGCACGGCATGCTGACCGCGTCCGACTTCGACTCGAGCAAGAAGCAGGATGCCTGCCCCGTCACGTTCATGACGCAGGTGAGCCAGGCCGACCCGCGCGGCACTGTGGCGCAGGCGACGATCCGGTCGCTGGTGCAGCACAAGGTCTCGATGACGTCCACGCTGGCGGTCTACGAGCCCTTCGTCGCGAATCGTCCCACCAAAGACGAGCGCGTGTTGCAGGCGATGGATCCCGAAGTGCGCGACAGCTACATGAAGATGCGGCAGCAGATCGACACGAGCGCGGGCGGCGGCTGGATCAGCGGTCAGGCGTTCAAGAGCGCGATGGCGTTCGAGCGGGCGTTCGTGGAGGCGGGTGGGACGATGGCCGCGGGCGTGGACCCGACCGGAATCGGCGGGGCGCTCGCGGGATTCGGCGATCAGCGCAACTACGAGCTGTTCATCGAGGCGGGGTTCACACCGGCGCAGGCGATCCAGATCATGACGGCGAACGGCGCCAAGATTCTCGGCGTCCTCCCGACGCTCGGGACCGTCGAGCCGGGGAAGATGGCCGACATCGTCGTGCTGCGCGGCGACCTGACGGCCGATCCGTCGGTGATTCGCAGTCCGACGATCGTGTTCAAGGACGGCGTCGGCTACGACTCGGCCAAGCTGCTGGCGTCGGTGCAGGGGAGGGTTGGCGTTAACTAGCGACCTTGCTAGGTTTTTCTGCGGTAGTGATGGCAGGGTAGCTCAGCCTGGTGAGAGCACGGCACTCATAATGCCGGGGTCGTGGGTTCGAATCCCACCCCTGCTATTGAAAGGCGTCGAAATACGGCGTCAAAAGGAAGGCGTCAAATAAAAGACGTCAAATAATAAGGCGTCGACAAAGACGTCGAGAAAAAGACGTACACGTCTCTATGCCGACGCTTTTCTCTCGACGCCTTTCCTTCGACGCCTTTATTTGGCCGGCACATCCGAATTGAAGATGTCCACCGCCACCAGCCACTTGCCGTTGGGCTGACGTCGCCGGATCTCCACGAACTTGCCGTGGTCCTCGAGCGCCGGGCGGCCTCCCGTGGTCGCGAAGGTCATCTGGTAGGTACCGCGCAGATACGCGAGATCACCCCGTCCATCGATGTCGATGGCCCTGGCGGTGAACGCGGATAGCGGCGGAAACCCGGCAATGAACGCCCGAATCGCCGCGCGCCCCTCCACGATGCCCTGATTCGGCGGCATCAAGAGCGCATGCTCCTCGTAGAACGCCGCCGCTGCGGAATCGCGATGAGCGACGACAAACGCCGTGAAGCTGTCCGTCACTGCGCGCATCGACGCCTTGTCCGCCTCAGCCAGCGGCGGCGGCGCGAGCTTACACGCTGCGAGCAGCACAATCAGACATCCGACGCTAGGGCGCATATCAGCTCCTTTTCCAGACTACGGGCTTGATGGTACGTGACGTCTCAGCGGCAATCTGCTGTGCTTCCTGCAATTTCGCCTCATACTCGACGCGCCACTCCGCGGGCATGTTCGTGCGGAAATGCGTCGCGGTGAGCAGCTCGCCGCGCGGCTCCAGTCCGGCGGCAGCGCCGCAGCCGACCGCGACGACGTCGCCCAGAAACAACGTCGAGCTCCCGGTATCCATGACGTTCGCAACGCTGCACTCGAAGTGCGCGAAACACTCGTCCAACACCGGGACGCCGAGCACGCCGCGGTGATGCGGCAGTCCCTCGAGCTTGTTGCGGTCGCGCCCGCTGACAAAGCCGAGCCGCCGCACCACGTCGAATTGCTTGGTGTGCAAGAGGTGCAGCCCGAAGCGCCCCGTCTCGAAGATCATGTCGTGGCTGTAGTTGAACTTGTGGATGTAGACGGAGAGCCGCGGGATGGAGGGCACGATGGACGCACGCACCGCGGCATCCGAGATCATGCCGTTCTCCTTGCCGTTGCGCTCCGACGTGATCGCGACCACCGGCGACGTCAGATTGCGAAGCAGTTGGTACGTGAGGTCGGGTTGGCGCATACTTCAAGATACATGTCCACCGTTGCCTCGCTTCCGGCGCGCGTCTTAGCGCACATCCAAGCCGCTCGGCTGTTCCGCGCGCCGGGCGAAGCGATCGTCGCCGTGTCGGGCGGCGCCGATTCAGTCGCGCTCTTGGATTTGCTGTCCGGTGTGGCCCGTCAACTCGGCCTGGAACTCGTCGTTGCGCACGCGGACCATGGAATTCTGACGGGCGGACGGGCCGTCGGGCGGACGGTCCGTGAAATCGCAGGGAAGTACGGATTGCCCTTCGAGAGCACCGAGTTGAATCTTGGTCCCGACACGACTGAAACAGAAGCGCGGCGCGCGCGCTACGCGTGGCTGCGCGACCTGCAGCGCCGTCGCCGCGCGAAATACCTGGTGACGGCGCATCACGAGGACGATCAAGTCGAAACGATCGTGCTGCGCGCGCTGCGCGGCAGTGCGCCCGCCGGACTCGCGGGCATCGCCGCGCGCGGACGCGGCGGTCTCATCCGTCCGCTGTTGCCGTTCGCGCGGCGTGAGCTGGTGGAATACGCCGCCGCGCGCGGCCTAGCAGTCCACGATGATCCCGCTAACCGCGATCCCCGCCATCTGCGCTCGTGGGTGCGCGCGACACTGTTACCGCTCCTCAACGAGCGGCTTGGTCCTCGTTTGCGAAACGACCTGCTCGCGCAAGGCCGCCATGCCGCGAGCGACCGGCGCGCGTGGAACCAGCTGCTCGATCTGATCCCTGAGTTGGCGCTCGAGGTGCAGGGAGAGCGCTTTGCCGTTGCCCGGGCAGTGCTGTGCGGCTATGATAACGCATTGTCTGTCGCGCTTTTGCGCGCGGCGGCCCGGCGGGCTGGACTGGTGCTCGGCCCCACGCGCGCGCGACGGTTAGTCGCGTTGGCGCAGCGCCCTTCGGGGCGCCGGCTGCCACTGGGGGACGGCTGGTCGGCCGAAGTGGCATTCGACCGGCTGTGCGTACGCCGGGACGTGAACGAGATCGCCTGCGCTCTCGAGCGCGTCTGGCCGACCGGGGAGCAGGGGTCGGCACGGTTCGGCGAGTTCGAGATTGCGTGGTCGACGGCCCAGGCGCCGACCCAGATCGAGCGGGCGACGTGGACGACGTGGTTGGACAGCGCGGCATGGGAGGTGCGGGCGCCAGCTCGCGGGGATGTGCTGGTTCCGCTAGGGGGAGTCGGGCATCGGCCGCTGCGGCGTCTATTAATGGAAGCGCGGGTGCCGCGCAGCGCGCGGCCGCGCTATCCCGTAGTCAGTCGGGGAGAGACCATTCTCTGGGTGCCCGGCATCTGTCGTAGTGCGGAAGGCGTGCCGGCGCCCGGAACTCGAGCAGTGAGGCTGGATGTTACCGAGTACGGCTCAGCTCAAGCAAACCGGGGGGCGTGAGCTCAAGCGCATCGTCTTCAACGAGGAGACGATCGCGGAGCGAGTCCAGGCCTTGGGCCGAGAAATTACGGCGGCCTATCCCGATGGCGATCTGTTGGTGCTGGGTCTCCTCAAGGGCAGCTTCATCTTCTTGAGCGATCTCGTGCGGCGGATCGATCGGCCGCTGCAAGTCGATTTTCTCATGGCGTCGAGCTACGGCGAAGGCACCGTATCGAGCGGCAACGTCCGGCTGGTGTATGACCCGGAGACCGAGCTGGCAGGGAAGCACATCCTGCTGGTCGAGGACATCATCGATACGGGGAAGACCTTGAACAAGCTGGTGGCGCTGCTCCGGCAGCGCCGGCCGCGAAGCCTGGAGATCTGCGCGCTGTTGCACAAACATGTGGCGGCACACCTGGAGCTGGAAGCGAAGTTCGTGGGCCTCGATGCCCCGACGTTGTTCCTGGTCGGTTACGGCCTCGATCACGCCGAAAACTTCCGGCACCTTCCCTATATCGCGAGTCTGACGTAGATGGCCAATCGTCTCCCCCCGCCACCGCGGGAATTCAACTGGGCCCGGATGCTGCGGACGCTCTCGTTCTGGGCGCTCCTCATCGTCGGGACCATCGCGCTGGTGCAGCTCGCGTCGAGCCGCCGCCGCGAAGAAGCCGAAATCACCTACACGCAGTTCATGGAAGAGCTGAACGCGGGCAACGTCGGGTCGGTGGAAATCGCCGAGCGGCAGAAGGTCCGCGGCACCTTCCAGCGCCCGGTCGTGGTGAAGCGCCAGACCGTGGAGCGGTTCAACGTGCTGCTGCCGTTCGAGGTGGACGATGGCTTCGTCGCCGGCCTTTCCGCGAAGGGCGTGGATGTGCGCGCGCGCGAAGCCGGCCAGTCGTTCGGCGTCGTGTTGCTGACGTTCCTGCCGTACCTGCTTATCTTCGGCCTCGTGATTTTCATGCTGCGCCAGATGCAGCAAGGCGGCAACCGCGCGTTTGCGTTCGGGAAGTCGAAGGCCAAGCTGCTCGCGGGCGACACACCCAAGATCACGTTTGCCGACGTCGCCGGCTGCGATGAGGCGAAGCAAGAGCTCGAGGAAATCATCGATTTCCTCAAAGACCCGCAGAAGTTCCAGCGGCTCGGCGGCCGGCTGCCGAAGGGCGCCCTGCTCGTGGGCCCGCCCGGTACCGGCAAGACGCTGCTCGCCAAGGCGGTCGCCGGCGAGGCGGGCCGGCCGTTCTTCTCGATGTCGGGCTCCGACTTTGTCGAGATGTTCGTGGGCGTCGGGGCCTCGCGCGTGCGCGACCTGTTCGAGCAGGGCAAGGCGCACGCGCCGTGCATCATCTTCATCGACGAGATCGACGCCGTCGGCCGCCATCGCGGGGCCGGCTTGGGCGGCGGGCACGACGAGCGCGAGCAGACGCTCAATCAGCTGCTGGTTGAGATGGACGGCTTCGAGTCGAACGAGGGCGTCATTCTCCTCGCGGCGACCAACCGCCCCGATATCCTCGATCCGGCGCTGCTGCGGCCGGGCCGGTTCGACCGCCAGATCGTGGTGGACATGCCCGATCTCAAGGGCCGCGAGCAGATCCTGCGCGTGCATATCCGCAAGATTCCGCTCGCGCCGGGGGTCAACCTCGAGCGCATCGCGCGCGGCACGCCCGGTCTCGCCGGCGCCGAGCTGGCGAACATCGTCAACGAAGCCGCGCTGCTCGCCGCGCGCCGCAACAAGGCGCAGGTGGACAATCAGGACTTCGAGGACGCGAAGGACAAGGTCATGCTCGGCCTCGAGCGGAAGAGCCGCGTGCTGTCCGATGAAGAGCGGCGCCTCGTCGCCTATCACGAAGCGGGGCACGCGCTCGTGGGACTCACCGTGCCGGACGCCGATCCGCTGCACAAGGTCACCATCATCCCCCGCGGCCGGGCGCTCGGCCTCACGGCGTATCTGCCGGAGGAAGAGCTGCACAAGTACACCAAGCGGTCCATCGAATCGCGGCTCGCGATGGCGTACGGCGGCCGCGTGGCGGAGGAGCTGGTGTTCGGACCGGAGAAGGTGACGACCGGCGCGGCGCAGGACATCCAGCAGGCGACCAACATCGCGCGGCGCATGGTGACGCAGTTCGGCATGAGCGAAGTGATCGGCCCGATCGCCGTCGGCGACCGCGAGCAGGAGATCTTCCTGGGCCGTGAAGTGGTGCAGCGCCGCGAGATCTCCGATCGCACGGCGCAGCTCGTGGACGAGGAAGTGAAGAGCATCCTGACGCGCGCGTACGCCGATGCGACGCGCATCGTCAAGGAGCGGCGCGCGGCACTGGATCGTCTCGCCGCCGCATTGCTGGAGCGCGAGACGCTGGAGCGGGAGCTGGTCGAGATGGTGATCGCGGGCCAGCCGTTGCCGCCGTACACGCCGCCCGCCGCGCCGACGCCGCGCAGCGAAGGTGAGCCCACGGAAAAAGAGCGGGCGCCGCGCACGTCCGGTGGCGTGCTCCGCAATCCGCCGCCCGAACCCGCGGGGGCGTGAAAGTCACCGCGCTCGCCGCGCACACACCGGAAGCGGTGCGCGCGGCGCTCGCGGCGCGGGGGTGGGAAGGGCAGCCGGCCGGGTTCGCCGCCACCGGCATCCAGCCGTTCGTCGTCCTCATCGAAGAGATCACCGAAACGGAGCGCGAAGCGCTCGTGCGCTGGAGCACGAAGTCGGGCGCTGATGTGCTCACCGGCGAGGGGGCTGGGGGCTGGGCGCTGGTGGCCGGCGCCGCGAGCCGCATTGCGCCGCTCGCGCGCTCCGACCGCGCGCCCCAGGAGCTCGCACGCCTGGCGCCCGCCCTCGGCTGGCTGCTCGCCGCCCGCGTCGAGCCGCCGCGCACCTGGGCCATCCGTGACGGCGAAATCACTCTCGATCAACCGGCTATCATCGGCATCCTCAACGTCACCCCCGACTCGTTTTCAGATGGCGGCCATCTTCCGACCGTTGCCGCCGCCAGCGAACACGGCGCACGGCTCATGGCGGACGGCGCACGTCTTTTGGACGTCGGCGGCGAATCCACCCGACCTGGCGCCGCTCCCGTTCCCGTCAAGGAAGAGATCGCCCGCGTCGTCCCGGTGATCGCGGGGCTCGTGCAGCGCGGGATCGGGCCGGTCTCCGTGGATACTCGCAAGGCGGATGTCGCGCGCGCGGCGCTGGCTGCCGGCGCCGCGGTGGTGAACGACGTCTCCGGATTCCAATTCGATCCCGCGTTGGCCGCGGTCGTCGCGGAGGCGGGGGCGGGGGTGATTCTCATGCACATGCGCGGGACGCCGGCCACGATGGACAGCCTGGCGACGTACGGGCAGGTCGCGACCGAGGTGGCCACCGAGCTGCAAGCCGCGGCCGACACGGCGGCAGGGGCGGGGATCGCGCGAGAGCGCATCGTCCTCGACCCCGGTTTCGGGTTCGCCAAAACCGCTGAGCAGAACTTCCGGCTGCTCGACGAACTGGCAACGATCGTCGCCCTGGGCTATCCTGTAGCCGTCGGCCTGTCGCGGAAGCGGTTTTTGGGCGCGGCGACGGGACGGCCGGTGGAGGATCGCGATCGCGCCACGGCCGTCGCCTGCGCCCTCGCCTGGGAGCGGGGGGCGCGGCTCTTCCGGGTTCATGACGTTGCGGTGACACGCGAAGCCCTTACACTGGCGAGCGCGACGACCAATCCAACGTGAACGTAGACGCCTTCAAGTTTCTCTCGCCCCGCCTCTGGCCGGATCTCTTCGAGATCCTGCTGGTGTCGTTCGTCATCTACCGGTTTCTGCTGTTTCTCGTCGGCACCCGCGCCCTGCAAATCGTCATCGGCCTCGTGATCCTGTCGCTGACCTACTTCGTGGCCGTGTTCGCGAAGTTCACGATGATCAGCACGCTGCTGGGCGTCGTGTTCACCTACGGCGCCTTTGCCGCGGTCGTCGTGTTCCAGCCGGAGCTGCGCAATGCGCTCGCCCGGTTGGGCCAATCGCGCTTCATGCGCGCCTTCTCCCGCGGCGACCGACAATCGGTGGCGGAGGAGATCGCGGAGGCGCTCGACCGGCTGTCGCGCGCCGGCACGGGGGCGATCCTCGCCGTCGAAGGCGATATCGGGCTCGAGGAGTTCATCACGACCGGCGTGCCGATGGAGGCCAAGGTGTCGGCCGATCTCCTCACCACGATCTTCACGCCCTACTCGCCGCTGCACGATGGCGCGGTGCTGATCCGCGGCGATCAGATCATCGGCGCCGGCTGCGTGCTGCCGCTGACGCAATTCAAGGTGGCCGACAAATCGCTCGGCACGCGCCACCGCGCCGCGCTGGGCTTGTCGGAAGAAACCGACGCGACGGTGCTCGTCGTCTCGGAAGAGACCTCGACGATTTCCGTCGCGAGTCATGGATTGCTGTACCGTCACCTCACACCACAGCAGGTGCGCGACCTTCTCTCCGGTGCCGTCTCTCATCTCGAGGGCGGCGAGCGCGTGACACAGCCTGCGACCTGAGTCCTCTCCTCCGTACCGGGAGGCCGCGGCCGTGGCACTCCTGGTCCTCATCGGGTATGTGATCACGCTCGCGCCCACAGTGACGCTGTGGGATGCGGGCGAATTCATCACCGCCGCCAAAGTCCTCGGCATTCCGCACCCGCCGGGCACTCCGCTCTTCGTGCTCGTCGGCCATGTCTGGGCCGATGTCGTCGCCATCGGCGGCTATGCCTGGCGCCTGAATTTCATGAGCGCCTGCTTCGCGGCATCGGGCGCGGGCTGCCTCTTCCTCGTCGCGCACCGGTTGCTCGTCGGAGAGGTCCCACTCCTGCGCAGCGGCGGCGCCGCGGCGGCAGCCCTCCTCTCGGCATTTACGTTCACCGGTTGGCAGAACAGCAACGAGACCGAGGTCTACACGTTCGCGACGTTCACGATCGCCGCGATCGCGTGGCTCTGCCTCCGCTGGCGCGACGTGCGTGGCACTGTGCGCGCGCCGCACCTCCTCTTGCTCATCATCTATCTCGCGGCGTTGTCCCTCGGCAATCATCTGCTTGCGCTGCTCGTCGGACCCGCGGTGTCGCTCTTCATGGTGCACACGCTGCGGGCGTTGCCCGCGGCCGATCCCGCGGAGCGCAGCATCGAATGGGCGGAATGGGCCGCGCTCACCACGCTGTGGATCGTGCTCGTGGCCGTCGGTCTGGGCAGCACGCCGCTGTTCTATGTGGGCGGCGTGCTGTTGGCGGCGGCAGTGGTGGCCTGCGTGATGGCCGGCTCGCGCGCGTTCCCGGTCATCGCCATCGCGATTGCGGCCATCGGCATTTCGACATACGCGTACCTGTACATCCGGTCCGGCTTGCAGCCGCTGCTCGACGAAGCCAACCCCGAGACGTGGACCAATCTGCTCGCAGTGATTCGCCGCGAGCAATTTGGCAGCCGCGGTATTCTGGATCACCCGGCCTTTCTTCCGGGGGAGGGCAATCCCGGCCGCACGCTGACCGTTTTTGGGCAGCAGTTCCTCAACTACTTCCAGTACTGCTCGTGGCAATGGGGCCGCTCACTGCCGTTCGGCGCGATGGTCATCGTCGCGCTCATCTTCGTGACGCTGGGGATGCTGGGATTCGAGTTTGCGCGCCGTCGCGACGTGGGCATCGCCACCCTGCTCGGTGCGCTGTGGCTGATCACGGGGGTCGGGCTCGTCATCTACATGAACTTCAAGCCGGGCTTCTCGCTGTTCTGGAATCAGTACCGGGCGTTCGCGGAGCACGAGGTGCGCGAGCGGGACTATTTCTTCATCGTGAGTTTCCAGATCTGGGGTCTGTTCGCGGGGTTCGGTTTGGTGCGCATGGTGGGTTGGTTGTCGCGCGCGGGTCCGCTCTCGCGTTGGGGAATCGTCACGGCGGCCCTGATCACGGTGCTGCCCTTTGCCGCCAACTTCAAGGCCGCATCGCGGCGCCACGGGCCCGACGCGACAGCCGCGCGCGACTTCGCCTATAACATGTTGCAATCGGTCGAGCCCTACGGTGTGCTGTTCGCGAACGGGGATAACGACACCTTCCCCGTGTGGTATCTGCAGGAGGTCGAGGGCGTTCGCCAGGATGTCACGTTGATCAACCTGTCGCTCGGGAACCTCGACTGGTACCTGCACCAGCTGGCGACGCGGCCGGTGCGGCCGTTCGACCCGACTCGCGCGCCGGCGTTCTACCGGCCGCTCGCGCCGCCGCAACCGCCAACCGGCCCGGCGCTGCGGCTCACGCCGGAAGAAATCGCGGGGATGCAGCCGCTGCGCGTGAGCGAGGACGGCATCTTTCGGGCCGGCACGTTCGAGTTGCCGATCCGCAAGGGACAGGTCTTCCGAACGTCCGACCAGGTGATCCTGTACACGATCGCGACGTCCCTCCCGGATCGCGCGGTGACGTTCGGCGTGTCGTCGGGTCGTGGCTCCTGGATCGGCCTCGATCCGCAGCTCGTCTTTCAAGGTCTGGTGTTCAAGGTCGTCCCGCGCCCGGACACGGTGCGCCGCTGGAACCGCGGCATCCAAGGGATCATGCTGGATTCCGCGCGGACCAGAGTGCTCGCGGATTCGGTTTTTCAGTTCGGCAAGCTGTTGTCCGCCGATACCCTCGAGCTCGAGCCGGCCGCGCAGCAGGTAGCCAACTCGTTCTCCATCCCATTCCTGGAGCTCGGAAATGCCGCGGCGTTGCGCGGCAATGCCCCGCAGGCCATCGCGTACTTCCGGCGGGCCTATCGTTTGAACCCCAGCCAGGCACTCGCCGACCTCCTCCGCCGCGCCGAAAGCGAAGGGGTTCAGAGCCTTTTTCGTAGGTAACCGCTAGGCCCTATATTCCCAGGCTATGAGTTTCGAGGCCCTCCCGGAGCGTTTGGCCCAGGTGAGGGCCGAGCTCGCGCGACGGACCTCGCAGCCGGTCATGATCGTCGCGGTGACGAAGGGCTTTGGAGCCGACGCGGTTCACGCCGCCGTGGCTGCCGGCATTGCCGACATCGGTGAGAACCGTGTGCAGGAAGCGGTACAAAAACAGGATTCCCTGCGCGATCTGACCGGTGTGCGGTGGCACCTGATTGGGCATCTGCAGCGCAACAAGGCTCGGCTGGTGCCCGGTCGATTTGCATTGGTGCATTCAGTGGATTCGTTGGACCTTGCAAATGAGCTCAACCAACGCGCTGCGGGTTTGCGCGTGCTCTTACAGGTGAACGTGGCGGGCGAGACGCAGAAGAGCGGCTGCACGCCGGAGGAGGCGACGGGGTTAGCGCGGCAGATCGCCGCGCTCGGCCACCTGCGCCTAGAGGGACTGATGACGTTGGCTCCGTTGACGGATGACGTGGATGTGCAGCGCCGGACATTCCGGGGACTGCGCGTCCTGCGCGATCGGATCAAGGAGGAGGAAGGGCTATGGCTGCCGACCCTCTCGATGGGGATGTCCGGCGACTACGCTACGGCGGTCGCGGAGGGAGCAACGGTGATCCGCTTGGGTACAGCGCTGTTCGGCCCGAGGGAAACGTGAGCGACGACGCCTTCACGCTGACGCCGCTCGATATCCGCAAGCAGGAATTCCGCAAAACCCTGCGCGGCTACGACACGTTGGGCGTCGAGGATTTTCGCATCCGCGTCGCCGACGCGCTCGAGCGCGCGATTCGCGAGCGCCAGGTGCTCGAGGAGCGCGTCTCCGCGTTGACCGAGCAGCTGCGGGTGTTCCGCGAGCGCGAGAAGGCGATGAACGAAGCGCTGGTCGCGGCGCAGCAGCTGCGCCAGGAGACGCGCGCCGCCGCCGAGCGTGAGGGGCAGGTGATCGTGCGCGAGGCGCAGGCGGAAGCCAAGCGGCTGCTCGACGAAGCGAAGAATGCCGAAAGCGCCGTACAGGTGCGCATGGCGGAGACCGAGCGCCAGTTCCAGCAGTACGTCGGCGGGTTCCGCGCCCTGCTCGAGCGTCAGCTCGCCGAGCTGCGCGCGCTCGACGGTCAGCGCGGGTGACGAGCGTTGCCGATGCGGTCCGCGCCGTGCAGGCGCGGGCTGCGCTCGTTCCGGAGGTCGGAATCATTCTCGGCACCGGCCTCGGCGCTCTCGCCGATGAGCTGCGTGCCGACGCGACTATCCCGTATCCCGAGATCCCTGGTTTTGCGCAGCCCACGGTCGAAACGCATGCCGGCCGGCTGTTGCTGGGGACGCTCGGCGGCCGCCGCGTCGCGATCCTGCAAGGCCGCTTCCATCGCTACGAGGGCTACACGCTCCAGCAGGTGGCGTTTCCGGTCCGCGTCCTCCGCGCGCTGGGGGCGAAGACGCTGATCGTGTCCAACGTGTCCGGCGGCATGCATCCGCTGTGGGCCACGGGCGATCTGGTCTTGCTCTCCGATCACATCAACCTGCTCGGCGACAATCCGCTGGTCGGCGCGAATGTCGACGCCGAAGGCCCGCGCTTCCCCGACATGTCGGCCGCGTATGATCCGGAATTGCGCAAGCTCGCGCGCGCGGTGGCGCTCGAGCACAAGATCCTGTTGCGCGAAGGCGTGTACGTCGCGGTGCCGGGCCCGAACCTCGAGACCCGCGCCGAGTACCGCATGCTGCGGGCGATGGGCGCGGATCTCGTCGGGATGAGCACCGTGCCCGAAGTCATCACCGCCGTGCATCAAGGCATGCGCGTGCTCGGTCTCTCGATCATCACGGACAACTGCCTCCCCGACGCGCTCGAGCCGACGTCGGTCGAGCAGATCATCGCCGTCGCGCGCGCGACGGAGCCGCGGCTCGCGGCCGTCGTGCGCGGCGTGCTGGAGCGCCTGAACTAGATGCCGTATCCGCCTTCCGATCCGAATCAGTCGATCGACGAGTTGGAGAAGGAGCTGCTCGCAACGTGGAAACACGAGCGGCTGTTCACGCGCGTCAGCGAAGCGACGCGCTACGGTCCGCCGTTCATTTTCTTTGAGGGCCCGCCCACCGCGAACGGCCGGCCGGGCATCCATCACGTCTTCTCGCGCACGCTCAAAGATCTGATCTGCCGGTATCACGCGATGCTGGGGCAGGGCGTGACGCGCATCGCCGGCTGGGACACGCACGGCCTGCCGGTCGAAATCGAGGTCGAGAAGGCGCTCAACATCAGCGGCAAGCGGGAGATCGAGGCCTACGGCATCGAGCGCTTCAACAAGCTGTGCCAGGGCAGCGTGTTCAAATACAAGACCGATTGGGAATCGCTGTCGGACCGCATCGGCTACTGGCTCGACTACGAGCACCCGTACATCACCTACAGCAATCCGTACATCGAGACGGTGTGGTGGCTGCTGAAGCGGCTGTACGAGAAAGCGCTGCTCTACCGCGGGCACAAAGTGTTGCCGTACTGCCCCCGCTGCGGTACCGCGCTGTCATCGCACGAGGTGGCCCAGGGCTACGAGACGATCCAGACCAATTCCGTCTACGTGACCTTCCCGCTCCAGACCCGGAAAGACGACGACCCGCGGCAGCTGGTCATCTGGACCACGACCCCCTGGACGCTGCTGTCCAACATCGCGGTGGCCGTACATCCCGATCTCGAGTACGGCGAGTACGCTCTGGCGGACGGAGAGACGGGAAAGATCACGCGCTATATCGCTGCGGTGGCCCGCGCGGGCGACGTGCATGTCCACGGTCGTCCGCTCATCCAGGGAGACCTGGTCAAGACCTACGTGGGGCGCGACCTCGTCGGCAAGAAGTACGCGCCGCCGCTCGACGTCGTTCCGCTGCCCAAAGACGGGCAACGCGGTGTGATCGTCGCTGGGGCATTCGTCACGGCCGACGAGGGCACGGGTCTCGTGCACCTGGCGCCGGCATTTGGCGCCGACGACTTTGCCGCCGGGCAGCAGAACGGACTGGCGTTCGTGAACCCCGTCGCCCCGGACGGCACCTTCCGGGGCACCACCTGGCCGGAGATCGAAGGAAGGCTCGTCACCGATAAGGAAACGAACCGGCTGATCCTCGAGCGCCTGAAACACGACGGGCGCTGGCTCGAGACGAGGCCCTATTCGCACAGCTATCCCCACTGCTGGCGCTGCGACTCGCCGCTGATCTACTACGCCCGCAGCTCGTGGTTCGTCCGTACCACGGCGGTGAAAACGCGGATGCTCGAGGTCAACGCCGAAGTCGATTGGCACCCCCCCGAGGTGGGGACGGGCCGCTTCGGCGAGTGGCTCGAGAACAATGTGGACTGGGCGCTGTCGCGCGACCGCTATTGGGGGACGCCGCTCAACATCTGGGAGTGCGACGCCGACCGGGAGCATCGCGAAGTCATCGGCTCTTACGACGAGCTGGCGCAGCGCTGGGGCAAGGAGCTGCCCGGGAGCTTCGATCCGCACAAACCGCACATCGACACCTACACCTGGGGGTGCGGCGACTGTGCGGGGACGATGCGCCGCGTGCCGGAGGTGATCGACGCCTGGTTCGACTCGGGCTCGATGCCGTACGCGCAGTGGCATTATCCGTTCGAGCATCAGGCCGACTTCAAGGCGCATTTCCCGGCCGATTACATCTGCGAGGGCGTGGACCAGACCCGCGGCTGGTTCTACTCGTTGCTCGCGATCGGCGTCACGGCGTTCGACGCGCTGGTCTACAAGCACGTGATCGTCAACGAGCACGTGCTCGACGTGCACGGCCAGAAGATGTCCAAGAGCCGCGGCAACGTGGTCGATCCCTGGAAGGTGATCGGCGAGCACGGTGCCGACGCGGTGCGGCTCTACCTGCTCGGCCAAAGCCAAGTCTGGCTCCCCAAACGTTTCGATGAGCGGCAGATTCCAGAGGTTTCGGGCGGGTTCCTGAACACGCTGCGCTCGACGTACGATTTCTTCCGCCGCTACGCGCAGGACTGGCATCCACCGGCTGAAGAGGACGCGACGCCGCCGAGCCAGCGGCCGGCCGCGGATCGCTGGCTGCTCGCCCGGCTCGACGAAGTCGTCAGCAGCGTGCGGCTGTCGTGGTCGGCGTACGACGTCACGGCGGGCGTCCGGACGATCATGGACTTCGTGGGCGAGGACCTGTCGCGCTGGTACATCCGCCGCAACCGGCCGCGCTTCTGGGCGCCGGATCGGGCGACGGATCCCGTGGCGCTCGAGACCCTGCACGAGGCCCTGGTGGCGGCCGTCCGCCTGCTCGCGCCGGCGGCTCCCTTCATTGCTGATTGGGTGCACCGCGCCATGACGGGCGCCTCCGTCCATCTGGCCCCGTTCCCGGTGGACCGAGGGCACCGGGCGCCGGAGCTGCTGGCGGCCATGAGCACGGTCCGGCGGCTGGCCTCCCTGGCCCGGGCGGCACGGGAATCGCGTAACCTGCGAGTCCGCCAGCCGCTGGCTCGGATGCAGCTGGCCGTTCCGGCGGCCGCCCAGGGCCCGGCCTTGTCAGACCTGTTAGATATTCTGGCTGCCGAAGTCAACGTAAAAGCGGTGCAAGTCGTGGCTTCGGATCATGACCTGGTGCGGCTCCGGGGGAAAGCGAATTTTCGGACCCTCGGGAAACGCTACGGCAAGGACACCCCGAAGGCCGCAGCCGCGGTCGCGGAGCTGGGCGCCGCCGACCTCCAAGTGTTGGAGCAAGGCGGAACCGTGCGATCCGGTGAGTGGGAGTTCCGGCCCGAAGACGTGACGGTTGCGCGCGAAGTCGCCAGCGAGTGGCTGGTCCAGGCCGATGGGCCGTACGTCGTCGCGTTGGATCCGGAGTTGAGCGACGACCTGGTGCAGGAAGGACTGGCGCGCGAGGTGGTGAATCGCGTGCAGCGCCTCCGCAAAGAGGCGGGATACGAATTCACGACGCGCATCGAGCTGAGCGTCGCCGGCGCCGCAGACGTGGTGGCCGCGACACGCGCGTTTCAAGGATTCGTCGAAGGGGAAACGCTGGCGCGCCGCATGGTGCTGGGCGCCGTGCTCGACGAGCCCGATTTGCAACGTGAAGTGGACATCGAAGGGCGCCGGACGACGATTGCGCTCCGACGTCACGACGGAAGAAAGGGCGGGACCCGATAATGCCGACTAAGTCCAAGGTGAAGAGCAAGGGGCTCAACAAGAAGCAGCTGACCCATCTCGAAAAGCGGCTGCTGGAAGAGCGCGCGCGCGTGATCAAGGAGCTGGGCCATTATGGCGAGTCGTTCAACTCGAGCCTGCAGGCGTCCGACGGCGATCTCTCGAGCTACTCCTTCCACATGGCCGATCAGGGCACCGACGCGATGGAGCGCGAGAAACAATTCCTGTTCGCGTCGCAGGAAGGGCGGTACCTGTGGCACGTGAACGAAGCGCTGCGGCGCTTGTACGGCACGCCCGAGCGGTTCGGGAAATGTGAGCAGTGCGGGGACGACATCGGCTTTGATCGCCTCGACGCCCTCCCGCACGCCCGCCTCTGCATCAAGTGCAAGGCCAAAGAGGAAGATGGTAAACGCCGCTGAGCGCCGGCTCTTTTGGGGGACGGCAATCGCGGTCGTCGTTGCGGATTTCGCCACAAAGCTGATCGCGGAAGCATTCTTGGCGCGGCGCCTGCCGCTCCAGGTGCTCGGCGAAGTCGTGCAGCTCCGGCTGGTCTATAACGAAGGCGCGGCGTTCGGCCTGCATGTGGGCGAAAACTCCCGCTGGATCTTTCTCGCCCTGGCCATCGTCGCGCTGTTTGTGCTCGCCTCGCTGGTGCGCGGCACGCGCCCCGGCGACCGCTTCCGGCTGCTCGCGCTCGCGCTGGTGTGCGGCGGCGCGGTCGGCAACCTGATCGATCGGATCCGCAGCGCGCAGGGCGTCGTCGACTTCGTGGACGTCGGCCTCGGCGCCTGGCGCTGGCCCACTTTCAACGTCGCCGATTCGGCCATCACGATCGGCGCCATCGCACTCGGACTGTCGCTGTGGCAGGAAGGCCGCGCGCAACAACGGGCTAAGGAGGCGCGGGCGGCGGAGCCTTGACCATCGTTTTCTGTGTTGTGGTAACGACTGAACGCCTCGACCGCTTCCTCGCCGACCAGCTCGCTCTTTCCCGTACACAAGCCGGACGACTTATCGCCGACAAGCGCGTCAGGGGGGGCGCGGGCGGCAAGCCGCTGCGCGCATCCGCCGTGCTCGAGCGCGGCGCGGAAGTCTCCGTCGAATTTCCCCCCGAGGAACAACCGCGCACGTTCGCGCCGGCTCACGCCGAGCTGCGCTTCGTGTACGAGGACGAGCATCTCGCGGTCCTCGATAAGCCGGCGGGACTGGTGGTGCACCCGGGGCCCGGGCACTGGAACGACACGCTGGTGAACGTGCTCGTGGGGCGGGGCACCGAGCTGTCGCGCGGCAACACGGAGGGCCGGCCGGGCATCGTGCACCGCCTCGACCGCGACACCTCGGGGCTACTCGTCGTCGCGAAGAGTGATCTCGCGCAGCGGCGCCTCGCCGGCGCCATCGAACGCCGCCAGGTCACGCGTGTGTACGCGGCGCTCGTCTGGGGACATCTGCGCAAGAGTCCGGTGGACATCGAAGCGCCGATCGCACGTCACCCGAAAGAGCGCAAGCGCATGACGGTCGCCGAAGGCGGGCGGCACGCCGTGACTCATGCCGCCGTCGTCGCGCGGTTCGCGCACGCCGACTTGCTGCGCGTCCGTCTCGGCACGGGCCGCACGCATCAGATCCGTGTGCACCTCGCGCATGTGGGTTGCCCGATTGTCGGTGATCGCGAATACACGTTCGGTGGGAGCCGGCGCGTCACGCCGTCGGCGCGCGTCGAGGCGGAACGGCTCGAGGCGTTGGCGCCGCGACAGCTGCTGCATGCCGCCGCGCTGTCGTTCGCGCATCCGGTAACGGGCGCGGCGCTGGCGCTCACGTCGGAATGGCCCGACGATTTGCGTGCCGCGCTTGCCGAGGCGGCCGGTGACGCAAATTTGCTTGCCGAGCGCAACCCCTTGCAGTATCTTGGCTTCTTCGCATCCGATGAATGAAGGAAGCCTCGTCCCCGCCCCCCCCGGCCGATTGCTGGTGTTCCGCGTGGGAGCCCTGGCGTGCGCGGCCGAGGTGGATCAGGTGCGGGAGATCCTGCCGCGCCTCCCAACGACGCGTATCCCGGGCGCGCCCCCGGTCGTCGCGGGGCTCGTGAATGTCCGCGGCACACTGGTGACGGTCGTGGAAGGGTGGCGTGCGCTGGGGCAGGATCCCTCCCCGGCCAGTCCCACCGCAGGCCCCTCCGTCCCGGCATCAATCTCCGAGCCCGCATTGGGTTCGACGATCATCTTCGAAGTCGCCAAAGAGGGGAACGATCGGAAGATGATTGGCTTTACGGTTGACGAGGTGATGGACATGCTGGCGGCGGGGGACACGACGCTGGAAGATCGGAAGACGCTTCCCGGCGTCGACCCGACGCTGGTGCGAGCCGTCGGGCGACGCAACGGTGCAGTGTTCATCGTCCTGGACGTGGCAGCACTGTTGGGCCCGATTCTGACCACTTAAGGAGCGAGCAGTGAGCCACACGGTTCTCGTCTGTGACGATGCCATCTTCATGCGCACGATGATCACCGACATCCTGGCCCAGGCCGGATTCGAGGTCGTCGGCGAGGCGGAAACCGGCACCCAGGCGGTCGAAAAGTACCGGCAGCTCAAGCCCGACCTCGTCACGATGGACATCGTGATGCCCGACATGGGCGGCATCGATGCCGTCCGCGAAATCGTCAAGCACGATCCCGACGCCAAGATCCTGATGTGCAGCGCCATGGGCCAGCAGGCGCTGGTCGTCGAAGCCATTCAGGCGGGCGCCAAGGACTTCGTCGTCAAACCCTTCCAGCCCTCCCGCGTCCTCGAAGCCGTCCAGCGCGTCCTGGGATAGCGATGGACCTGTCGCAGTACGCCGAGCTGTTCCTGGCCGAGAGCCGCGAGCACTTGAGCGCCTGCAATCAGCTGTTGCTCGAGTGGGAGCGGCATCCCGCCTCGCCGGAGCCGGTGGGCGGCATCTTCCGCGCGGTGCATACGATCAAGGGGATGGCGGCGACGATGGGTTACGGCCGCGTCGCGGACCTCGCCCACCGCATGGAAAACCTGCTCGATCACTTGCGGCGCGGCGCGCGACATCCGACTGACGAGACGCTGCAGCTCTTGTTCCGCGCAACTGACGCACTCGAGAAGGCGGTTGCGCTCGCCGTTGCCGGCCGGGAGCGTGATGCGGATCTGACCGTTGTCGCGGACATCGATCGCGCAGCGGCGCATTACGCACCGAAAGCCCAGGCGGTGCCCAAGCGACCGCCGCCCCCCGCCGCCGCCTCACTCGCCGCCCCGTCCGGCTCCGGACGCGTCGTCCAAGTCGTAATCCGTCCCGAAGCCCCGCTCAAGGGCGGCCGCGCGATGCTGATCGTGCGCAAGGCGCAGACGCTCGGCGCTGTTCATCGCCTCCAGCCCGCGGCCGCCGCATTCGAGTCCGATGACTTCGATGGCCGTTTCGCCTTCGAGCTCGACACCGCGGCTGCGCCGGCCGACATCGAGGCCGCCATCCGCTCGGTGGGAGACGTCGAACGCGCCACCGTCGCGGGGGGGGGCGACGAGAGCCAGGTCACGCCCGCCGAGAGCGTCGCGGGTGGGGGGCGCGGCCGGCACATCCGGGTGGATCTGCGCCGGCTCGATACGCTCATGGATCTCATCGGCGAGCTCGTCACGGAGCGCGGCCGCTTGAACGAGCTGGCGGCACGCTGGGTCGGACACGATCCGCAGATCGACGAAGTCGCGATTCAGATCTCGCGGCTCTCCGCTGATCTGCAGAACGAAATCATCCAGGCGCGCATGACGCCGGTCTGGCAAGTGTTCGATCGCTTTCCCCGGCTGGTGCGCGACGTTGCCCGGCAGGTCGGCAAGCAGGTGGCGTTTCGCGTGGAAGGGAAGGAGATCGAGCTCGATCGCGAAATCCTCGACGAGTTGGGCGATCCGCTCGTGCACCTGCTGCGCAACGCCGTGGACCACGGCATCGAGTCCCCCGCCGAGCGCAAACGCGCCAAGAAGAATGCCGAGGGAGAGATCGTTCTCTCGGCCGTGCGCGAGCGCTCCAGCGTCGCGATCAGCATCAGCGACGACGGCCGCGGCATCGATCGCACGCGCATTCTGGAGCAGGCGAAGCGCGAAGGAATCGTGGGCCCGCACGTCGAGGCACTGTCGGACGATCAGCTGCTGCGCGTGCTCGCGCGGCCGGGATTCTCCACGGCGGATGCGGTGACCAACGTCTCGGGCCGAGGAGTCGGGATCGATGTCGCCATGACGCGCATCCGCGCGCTCGGCGGATCGATCGAGATCCGCACCGAGCCGGGGAAGGGCACCGCCTTCATCCTGCGGCTGCCGGTGACGCTCGCGATCGTGCGCGCGCTGATCGCCGCCGTCGGCCAGGAGCGCTACGCGCTGCCGCTGACCTACGTCGCGGAGACGGTCGAGTTCGGGACGGTGCCCCTCACGACGATGGAAGGCCGCGACGCCATTGTGCTGCGCGATCGGGTGGTGCCGCTCGTGGATCTGCGGAAGCTCCTGGGAACGAATGGCGGTGCTCCCGCGCCGCCGCCGCGGCGCCCAGTGATTGTTGTGGAATTGGGCGAGCGGCGCGCCGGGATCGTCGTCGACGGGATGCTCAGTCAGCAGGAGATCGTCGTGAAGGGATTCGATGCACCGGAAGGCACGCTGCCGGTCTTCAGCGGCGCCACGATCATGGGCGATGGGGTGCCGGCGCTGATTCTCGATGCCGCCGGCCTGGTGTAGGGGAGGAGCGACGATGGAAGACGTCCGTGATCTGAAGGCGCTGCAGCTCGACGCGCTGAAAGAGGTCGCCAACATCGGAGCGGGGCACGCCGCCACGGCGCTGTCGCAGCTCACGCACCGGCGCATCATGATCTCGGTACCCGAGATCAACATCGCGCGCCTCGAGGAGGTGCCGGGACTGATCGGCGACCCACAGGAGGTCGTCGCCGCCGTCCTCATGCACATGCTCGGCGACCTCACGGGACGCACGTTGCTGCTGTTCCCCGAGCCCGTCGGGCGGCAGCTGTGCGACATGCTGCTCAAGCGCCCCCTGGGCACGACCAAGGTGTTCGAGACGATCGAGCAGTCCTGCCTCAAGGAAGCCGGCAACATCCTCTCGGGCGCTTACATGAACGCGCTGTCCGAATTCATGGGGATGTTGCTGCTCCCCTCGGTCCCTAGCCTGGTAGTGGATCTCTCCGCCGCCGTGCTCACAACGACCTATCTGAACTTTGGGCACGACCGGGACTTCGTGTTTTGCGTCGAGACGGAGTTCAACATCGATGCCCAAGACGGGCTGCGCGGGCATTTCCTGCTCCTGCCCGACCTGGCGTCTCTCAAAGCGATCTTCGACGCCATTCGATTGACTTGATCGTATCAGAACGCGACCTCACGGTGTTGAGGTCCTTTGCCCGCCGGATCGATCCGTCGGACGCGGGGGCGCACAACAACCTCGGCGTTCTCTATTATCAAAAAGGCCTCGTGCCCGAGGCCATCGAGCAGTTCACGCGCGCGCTGGAGCTCGACCCGCGGATGCAGGTCGCGCAGCGCAACCTCGAGATTTCCTACCACAACACCGGCTATTACGACCGCCGCGTCGGCGAGCTGCAGGAGCGCCTGCGCCAGGCGCCCGACGAGCGCGACGCGCGCTGGGAGCTGGGCCGCACGTACGCGATCCTCGGCGCCTTCGAGGAGGCGGTCGCCGAGTTCGAGGAGCTGCTCGCCCACAAGCCCAAGGACGTGGCCGCGATCATCCAGCTCGGACTCGCCGAGAAATCCCGCGGCCGGTTGGAAGTCGCGACCGAGTGGTTCCTGCGGGCCGCCGAGGAGGAGCCCGATTCCTCCGTCGTGCACTTCTATCTGGGGGAGGTCTACTACAATCGCGGCTTGAACGAGCCGGCGCTGACCGCCCTGGAGCGCGCGGTGATGCTCAATCCCGACAACGCGAACGCGCATTACCTGATGGCGTTCGTGCTCGGCGACATGGGGCGGCATCAGGATGCGCGCGCGGCATCGAAACGGGCGATTCAGCTCAACCCGCCGCTCGCGCGCGCGCAGACGAATCTGTCGCTGGAGCGCTACCGCGCCGAGCGGCAGTCGGCCGAGCACCGGCTGCGCGAGCAACCCGCGCCGGAAGTCGCCGAGGGCAGCGAGCTCGCCCACTACAACCTCGGCCTCGCCTTCCGGCAGAAGGGCTACTACACGGAGGCGCTGCGCGAGTATCGCCTCGCGATCGAGCGCGGGGAGGACCGGCGGCTCGTGCGCCAGGCGATGGCGGAGGTCTATCTCCTCAAGCGCGACTTCCCCGACGCGCTCGAGCTGTACGAGTCGTTGATCCATGACCTGCCTGATTCGCCCAAGCTGTGGAACGAGCGCGGCGTGGTGTTGCATCAGGCGGGGCGCACGGCCGAAGCGCTCACGTCCTATCGTCAGGCGACCGAAGTCGATCCGCGCTACGCGCTCGCCTGGAATAACGTGGGCGTGGTGCTCGCGCATCAGAGCGACACCGAGGACGCCATCGAGGGGTTCCGGAAAGCGCTGCAGCTCTCGCCCGGATTCCTGGGCGCCCGGCTCAATCTCGCGTTGCTGCTCACGCATCTGCGCCGCTTCCAGCTCGCACTCGAAGCCTATCGCCAGGTGCTGGCGGAACAGCCGGCGTCGGCGCCGGCGTGGAACGGCGTGGGGCTGGTGCTGGTCGAGCTGAAACGGTTTCCCGATGCCCGCAACGCGTTCGTGCGAGCGGTCGAGGCCGATCCGCAGAATGCCGGCGCGCACTACAACCTGAGCTTCACGCTGTCCAATCTCGGCGATTACGACGGCGCGCTGCGGGCCACCAAACGCGCCCTCGAGCTGGATCCCTACTACGTCTCGCAGAAATTCGCCCTGGCGATCGACCTGCAATACGAGACCGTGGCCATCGGCATCGTGCCCGAGATCTCGGCCGACGTCACGGCCGAGAACCTCGGAGGCGAGTTCGCGTTCGACCAACGGCTGCTCGACAACATTTTCCAGGAGCTCGAGCCGCCCGCGGCGGCGCTGCAGCCCGCACCTGCCGGGCTCGCGAAGAAAGTGGACGACCCGCTTGCCTTGGCACGCGACTACGTGAGCAAGGGGATGATGGACCTCGCGGTCGCCGAAGCGATGCGGGCCGTCCAGCGCGGTGCCGACCGCGGCCAGGCGGCCACGCTGCTCGGCGACATCTACGCGCGCCGCGGCCTGCACGGCGAAGCGCTCGAGCGCTACCGCGAAGCCCGCACGCTCGACGCCGCGAACTCCGCCGCGGCGCTGGGCGAGGTGAAGAGCCTCCTGGCCGTGCATCGGGGAGCCGAAGCGCTGCCGCTCGCCGAAGCGCTCGCCACCAACGCGCCGGAAGACGTCGAGGTGCTGGTGGCCGCCGCAAAGGCACGCGCCGCGACGGGTGACGCGGCCGGCGCGCTCACGGCGCTGCGGCAGGCACAGACCCGTGCGCCGGCGCGTGCCGATCTGCACAAGCTGCAGGGCGACATCGCGCTCAAGGTCGGCGATCGGCAGGGCGCGAGCGCCGCGTACCGCTCCGCCCTCGATCTCGATCGGGGATTCGTGCAGGTGTGGCTGGAGCTGGGCCGGCTGCACGAGCAGGACGAAGATTGGCCGCAGGCGCAGCGCGCGTACGAAGAGGCGCTCGAGGCGTTGCCGACGTTCCATGAGGCGGCGCTCGCGCTCGCCGATTTGTTGCGGCGCTCGGGCAGCGTTCGCGCCGCCGTGGTGCGGCTCGCCGAAATGCTGGAGCAGGATCCGTACGACATGGATGCGTTGCTGTTGCTCGGCCGAGCGCTGCTCGACGACAAGCGCAACGTCGAAGCGCTCGAGGCGTTCCGGCGCGCGCTCAAGTTCGATCCCGAGCACACCGGCGCGTTATTCTACCTCGGCGCGACGCTGGCGCGGCTGCAGCGCTATGGCGAAGCGGTGGACGCGTGGGAGCGGGTGACCCGCATCGATCCGGGCGGACCGTTCGCGCAGCGGTCGCGCATGCACGCGCGGACCGCCGTGGATTTGCAGCACATCTTCTCCACCTCGGACGCGGCGTAGCGACATGGCGATCGAAGGACCGCTCCGCGAGCTCGGCATCCACGACGTCTTCCAGCTCCTCGATCTGAGCCGGAAGACGGGCGCGTTGAAGGTCACCTCGGAGCTGCGGCACAACGAGGGGACGATCTATTTCGACAACGGGGTGGTGGTCTCCGCGGAAATCCGCAGCAACCCGCACCCGCTGGGCGCGCTGCTGCTGCGCACGGGCAAGATCACCGAGGCCGACCTCGAGCGCGCCCGCGACATGCAGCAGCGCCAGGGCGACAAGCGGCGGCTCGGCGAAATCCTGGTCGCGCTCGGCGTGATCACCCAACGCGAGGTCGAGCGGCAAGTGCGGTTCCAGATCGAGGAAGTCGTCTTCGAAGTGATGAGCTGGAACGAAGGCTACTTCTCGTTCAACGAGCAGCCCGACACGAAAGTGCCGACCGAGGTCACGGTGCGGATTCCGGTCGAAGCGTTGCTGATGGAAGGAGCGCGCCGCATCGACGAATGGTCGCGCATCGAGAACCGCATTCCCCATGTCGGCGTCGTGCCGTCGCTCGCGCCGCCACCCGAAGGGGGCGGCGGCGAGCTCGATCTGCTGCCACCCGAGTGGGAGGTGCTGGCGCTCATTGATGGCGAGCGTTCCGTCCGGGGACTGGCGACGGAGCTGGGCCGCTCGGACTTCGACGTCGCCAAGACGCTGTTCGGTCTCGAGAGCGCGGGTGTGATCGTGCTGGTGGACCCCGGCACGGCAAAGCGCGGGCGGCCCAGCGCCGTGTCGGATCTGCCGGAGCTCGTCGCGAAGGCGGAGCGGGCGTTGCTCGCGAAGGATCTCGACGCGGCGCGCGCGGCGGCGGAGCAGGCGGGCGGCATGCAGCCGCACGATCCGACGATCCACATGCTGCTCGGCCGGATTCACCTGGCTCAGGGACACGGCTCCGCGGCTGCCGAGGAGCTGCGCCGCGCGCTGCGGCTCGACCCGCAGCTCGCGGCCGCGCATCGCCAGCTGGGATTCGCGCTGGTGTCCATGGGCCGGTTCGCCGAAGCGGTCGCAAGCTGGGATCAATGGGAGCGGCTCGCCCGCGGCCCCGACGAGGAAGCGCAGCGGTCCGAAGTCGAGCGCGCCCGGCAAGCAGCCCGAGTGTTCGCCCATGGCTGACGAGATTCGCGCACTCTCCGCCCAGCTCGCACAGGATCCGCAGAGCCTCGTGTTCCTGCGGCTGGGCGAAGCCTTGCGGCGCAAGGGCCAGCTCGAGGCGGCGCTGCGCGTCGCGATGAACGGCCTCGAGCGCCATCCCCACCTGGCGGACGCTCACGACCTGTACGCGCGCGTGCTCACCGACAAGCATGATTACGAGCGCGCCTTCGACGAGTGGGACATGGCGGTGCGGATCGCGCCGAACCACACCGGTGCGTTGAAGGGACTCGCCTTCCTCTATTTCAAAGTCGGCGACCTGGCGCAAGCCGAGTCCCATCTCGAGGCCGCGCGCAAGGTCGAGCCGGATGATCCCACCATCGATCAGGCGATCGCGATGATGCGCAGCGGCGTGGGACCGCCGTCGCCCACACCGAGTTCCGCCCCGGAGCCGTCAGCGACCGCCGCCTCTTCTACCGCCGCCGTTTCGGGTGGTGTGCTCGACGAAGCTCGCGTTTTCGCAGGACTCGAGGGTGCAAACGAAGGCCTGCTGCTCATCGACGGCGCTGGTCGTGTCCTCGGTGGTGCCTTGAGGGATAAGTCTGGTACTGATGTCACGGACGCCGTCGCCGCGTATCTCGCCGGTGTGTCGCAGGAGGCGGCGCGGACCGCGAAGCTGCTCGGGCTCGGCGCGTGGAACGGGCTCTCGGCCGAAGGGCAGCACGGCAACGTGCACCTTGGCCATCCGACGCCTGAGGCCTTGCTGCTCGTCGTGCGGGAGCGCGGCATGCCGCTGGGTCGCCTCGCGATTCTCGCGCAACGCGCGACCGCCATGGCGCGCCGGTGGTTGGAGAAACAAACATGAGCACCGCGCTCGATCTGATCACGCGCGTGCGCGGCGTGCGCGGGGCGATGCTCGTCTCGGCGGACGACGGGATCGTAGTCGCCGAGCAGCTCATGGAAGGGATCAAGGGTGGGGCAGTGGCCGCGCTGGCGGCGAGCCTCGCGGGCCGCTTGCGCCGCGCGATGGAAGCGGCCGGCACCGGCACGAGCGTGTTCTGGCATCTCCAGGCGGAGCAGGGGGCGCTGCTCGTCGTGCCGGGAGGGAACTCGGCCGGCGGAATCCTGGTCGTCGCGGTGGCGGAGCCCAACGTGAACATCGGTCTGGTGCGTCTCGAGCTGCTGCGCGCGGCGGAGAGCGTCGTATGAGTCCCCAGACCCGCGCCGTCGAGAGCTGGACGCTCCAGCCGCTCACCGACTTCGTGCGGGAAGCATCGGTGCGTCTGGTGCTCGTGCTGACGCCGTCCGGGCAGGTGCTGGCGCAGTCCGGATTCTCACGGGCGGTGGACGTGATGTCGGCGGCAGCGTTGGCCGCCGCGATCGTCGCCTCCACGGGCGAGCTGGCGCGCCAGCTGCGGCAGCCGCCGTTCGCCGCCCTCAGTCATCAAGGTCCCAAGAACGGCTTCTTCCTGGCGACCTTCGCCACGGAGCGCGGCACGGTGGCGGTGCTGGCCGTCTACGATCTCGATGTTTCATCGCTTGGCTTGGTGCAGTTATTCTATGAGCAACTTGCGGCGGACTTGAAGTCGGCGAGTCCCAAGGGCGCAGTCCCAAAGCAGGTGCTGGCCGCGGACTTCGAGCGCGAGCTGACGGACAGCCTCAACACGCTGTTTGGGAGATAGCCGTGTCCCTGGTCAACTTCACGAGCCGCGAGATTACGTGCAAAATCGTCTACTACGGACCCGGCCGGTCCGGAAAGACGACCAATCTCCATTACGTGTACGGCCGGGTGCCGGAGACGCGGCGGGGGCGGATGGTTTCGCTGGCTACGCAGACCGACCGCACCCTGTTCTTCGATTTCCTGCCTATCGATCTCGGCCAGATTTCCGGCTTCTCGACGCGCTTTCAGCTCTACACGGTGCCGGGCCAGGTCTACTACAACGCGACCCGGCGACTCGTGCTCCAGGGTGCCGACGGGGTCGTGTTCGTTGGCGACAGCCAGGCGCGCCAGCTGGATGAGAACATCGAGAGCCTCCAGAACCTGCAGAGCAATCTGCTGGAGCACGGCGTGGACGTCCGGACGATGCCCCTCGTGATGCAGTACAACAAGCAGGACCTGCCACCCGAGCTGATTCTCACGCAGGCGGAGCTGGACGACGCCCTGAACTTCCGCAGCGTGCCCAGCTTCGCGGCGGACGCGCTGCACGGCAAGGGCGTCTTCGAGACGCTGAAGGGAATCTCGGAGTTAGTCCTCAAGAAGCTCGCGGCGGGGAGCCCCGTGGCATGACCAGCACGCTCAATCCCCGCTTCATGTTCGAGACGTTCGTGGTGGGTGCCGCGAACCGGCTGGCCGTCACGGCGGGACGCACGGTCGCCGAGAATCCGGGCTCGGCCTACAACCCCCTCTTCATTTATAGTGGCTCTGGGCTGGGGAAGACCCACCTGCTGATGGCCATCGGGCACGCCGCCAAGGCGCTCGCCCCGCAGATCAACATCGAATACCTGACGCTGGACGAGTACGTCGAAGCCTTCCATGCCGCGATCGCGGCCGGACAGGGCGACGCATTCCGGCGGCGCTTCCAGAATGTGGATGTGCTGCTGGTGGACGACGTGCAATTCCTGACCAATCGCAAAGAGATGCAGACCGAGCTGCTCCGCCTCACCGAAGCACTACAGCAGGCCGGCCATCAGATCGTGCTCGCGAGCGACCGGCCCCCGGCGGAAATCGCGGACCTCGATGAGCGGCTGATCTCGCGCTTTTCGGGCGGGTTGGTTGTCGATATGGGCATTCCCGATTACGAAACCCGTGTCGCGATTCTGCGCCGCAAGGCGGAAGAGCGCGGGACGTCGTTCCAGCCCGGCGTGCTCGAGACGGTTGCGAAGGTCGAGTATCCGAACGTGCGCGAGCTGATGGGCGCGCTCAACCGGCTGATCGCGTTCCAGGCGGTCAATGACACGCCCATCAACGCGGAGGCCGCGCGGCAGGTGCTTGGAGTAGCAGGGAGCGGGGAGGCCAAGGCGGAGCCGGCGGCCAAGCCTGCGGGCGATGAGTTCTCGCAGTTCCTGAGTGACGTCACGGTCACCGTCGGCAAAGCCGTCGAGGCGTGGCGCGCGCGTGTGGCTGAGGCGGTGTTGCGGTGGGAGGGCGAGGGGTACCGCACCGGCCGGCTCGAGAAGCTGCTCGATCAGGAAACGCCGGCGGCCGTGGACGACGCGATCGCCGCGTACGTGCAGGACGTCGAACGGCTGAAGACGCTCGAAGCGGAAGTCGCGGTGCTCGATCCGCAGGCGGCGGGCGAGAAAGTGTTCCGCGATCCCGACCACATGGAGGAGGCGGAAGCGGCCGCCGCGAAAGTACGCGACGGCGCGGCACCACCGCCGGCCCCGTCCGGCGCGTTCCCCCTCGGCACCTACATCGCGGGTCCGTCCAACGAGGTTGCGCTCAGTGCCGCGCGTGACGCCATCGCCAAACCCGGGAAGAAATACAACCCGCTCGTGATCGTCGGAAAGAGTGGCCGCGGGAAAACGCATCTCCTGAACGCCATCGGTCTCGAGCTGGCCAAGAAGAAAAACGCCATCGTGGCGTGCCTGTCCACGCAGCAGTTCGTGGACGAGCTGATCGCCGCCATTGACGGCAACCGGGTGGACTGGTGGCGCGCGCGCTACCGGCGCGCGACGGCGCTGCTGCTCGACGACATCCAGCTGCTCGCCGGCAAGGAACGGACGCAGGAGGAGCTCTTCAATCTCTTCAACCAGTTCCTCGACGCCGACCGGCAGCTGGTCTTCACCGCGCCCGCCCATCCCAACACGCTCCAAGGCCTGGAGGAGCGCATCGTCTCGCGGCTCGAGGGTGGGCTCGTCGCGGAAATCGGCGACCCCGACAAGGAGCTACGTCGTGCCGCGCTGGCGCGGCTCCTCAAGAACCAGCGTGTGCCGGTGGAAGAGGCGCTGCTCGATTATCTCGTGGACCGCCCCGTTGACTCGGTGCGCAGCTTGACGGGGCTCGTGCAGCGGGTGATCGAGGCGGCCGCGGCGCAGGATGCACCCGTGACGGCGGGTCTCGCCCGCGACGTGCTCGAGGGCGCTCCGCCGCCGCGTCGCACGGCGGGTTTGCGCACCAGCGGGATCGTGGTCTCGAGCGCCGGAGGTGTGCGCAGCCGCGAGAAAATGGTGTGGGATTGGCCCGCGGCTGCTGACCGTGTCATCGAGGATCTTCGCTGATGGCGATCAAAGGCTCGCTCAAGGAAGCCTCGCTCCCCGACGTGCTGCAGCTGCTCGCGTTGGGGCAGAAGACCGGCTGTCTGTCGATCGCCGACCGTTCCAACTTCGGCTACATCTACTTCGATAAAGGCCGTATCGCGTACGCGTCGATCGTGAATCGCCGCGACCGCCTCGGCGACATCCTCGTCAAGCACGAAAAGATCACGCAGGACCAGCTGGACGCCGCGATTCACCGCCAGGCCAAAGAGCGCGACAAGAAGCTGGGTGAGATCCTCGTCAGCCAGAGCGTGATCTCGCAGCAAGAGCTCGAGCGCTACATGCGCATGCAGATCGAAGAGTCGGTTTACTACCTGTTCACGTGGACGCAGGGGACGTTCAACTTCGAGGCCGACGTCCGGCCCGAGCAGCAGGACTTCCTCGTGTCCATCAATCCCGAGTCGCTGCTGCTCGAGGGTGCGCGCCGCGTGGACGAGTGGGGCCTCATCGAGAAGAAGATCCCCTCCTTCGATCTGATTTTCCTCGTGGACCGCGACCGGCTTGCGATCAGCGACGCGAAGCTGACGGAAGTGCAGGAGCGCCTGCTGCCGCTGCTCGATGGCTCGCGTGACGTCAATCAGGTCATCGAAGACTCCGGGATGGGTGAGTTCGAGGTGGGGAAGGCGCTGTACGGACTCGTCACCGCCGGGTTCCTCCACCGTGCCGGCCGCACCGCCAGCGCCGAAGACATGAAAATGACGGATGCCCGCGTGGAAGAGCACCGCAACTTGGGCATCGCCTTCTACAAGACCGGCATGCTGGACGAAGCGGCGCGCGAATTCCGCCGCGTGGCGGAGCTGCGCGCGACCGACGCCAACGCGCACTTCTTCATCGGGCTCGTGGCGCTGAAGCAGGCGCGCTGGCGCGAAGCGATGGAAGCGTTGCGGCTCGCCGCCGAAAAGGGTGGCTCGCGGCCCGCGGTGTTGCACAACCTGGGACTGGCATTCGAGCAGCTCGGCCGCCTGGAAGATGCGGAAGCGGCGTACGCCGAGGCGGCGACGCGCGCGCGCACCGACCCGCGCGTCTACGTGGGGTGGGGCGTGGTCGCGCTGAAACAGGGGGACCACGTCAGCGCCGCGGGCCGGCTCGACCGGGCCAAGGAGCTCTTTGCCGAGAGTGTGCCGCCGATCTGGTTCTGGGCGCGCGCGCTCGCCGCCGCTGCAGCGGGAGACTTTGAAATTGCGGAGCAGGTCGCCGCCCAGGCGGTCGAAGCCCATCCGCAAAATGGCGTGCTCCGCAACAATCTCGCGGTGCTGCACGAGCTCGCCGGCGAGCTGCTCAAAGCCGAAGAGCTCGCGCGTGCCGCGCTGCACGACGAGCCGTCCCTGCCGCAGCTCTCCAAGAACCTCGGCGATCTCGCCTACCGCGGCTCGCGCTACGACGAGGCGTGGGTGCTGTATCAGCGCGCCATCGAGCTGTCTCCCGAGCTGGGCGACGACGTCTACTTCAAGCTCGGCAACATCGCCTACAAGCGAAACGACCGGGACCAGGCGAGCGCCTTGTGGCGCCGCGCCCTCGAGCTGAACCCGAAGCACGAACTCGTGAAAGCCAATTTGGAAACCTTGAGCACCCTGTCGTGAGCTCCGCGCAGGACGAGCGCGGCTTTCGGGCGCTCACGGAGAAGGTTTCGCGCGAGCGGGGAATCAGCTGCGGATCGTACAAGGACAAATGCCTGAAGCGCCGCATCGCGGTCCGGATGCGGGCCCGCGGCGTGCATTCCTACGAAGATTACGGCAAGCTGCTCGATCGGGATGCGCGCGAGTATCAGGAGCTGCTCGACGCGCTCACGATCAACGTCACCAAGTTCTTTCGCAACGCCGAGACCTGGAACGCGTTGCGGCCCTATCTCGACGCGTTGGCACAGGCACGCTCGAGCCTGCGCGTCTGGTCCGCCGGCTGCGCCTCCGGTGAAGAGCCATACACAATCGCGGTGCTGCTCGCGGAAACTCACGCGCAGGGTTTCATCGACGCGACGGACATCGATCGACTGAGCCTCGAGCGCACGCGGCAGGCGAAGTATCCGGAGAGCGCCTTCACCGAGATGCCGGCGAATCTCAAGCGCCACTACATCGTGGACGGGCAGCCGACCCCCCTGGTGCGCGAGCTGGTGCAGATCCGCGCGCACGATTTGACGCGAGAGCCGCCGCCCCGTCCTCCCTACGACCTCATCGTCTGCCGCAACGTGGTCATCTATTTCGAGCGCCAGGCGCAGGAGCGGCTGTTTCAAGTGTTCGCGAACGCGCTCGCACCGGGCGGCGTGCTGCTACTCGGCAAGGTCGAGACGTTGTTCGGCCCCGCGCGCGAGCGCCTTACGCTCGTGGATCCGCGCGAGCGGATCTACGTCAAGCCTGACGATGGGTCCCTCCGTCCCCCCTCTCCGCAACGCGGCGAGGGGGTCAGGGCGTGAGGACGGTGACGGAAGTCATCGTCAAGGTGGCGGATTGGGCGGCCGAGCGCGGGGATGGCGTACTGGTCACGCTGGGACTCGGGTCCTGCGTCGCGCTCATGCTGCACGATGCGGAAGCCAAGGCCGGCGCGATGGCGCACGTGCTCCTGCCGTCCACCAGTCTGGCGCGCGATATCACGAACCGAGCCAAGTTCCCCGACACCGCCGTTCCCCTGCTGATCGAGCGTCTCAAGGGCCTGGGCGCGGACCCGCGTCGGCTCGTCGCGAAGCTGGCCGGCGGTGCCAGCATGTTCAGCCAGCTCGTCACGCCGGGCACGATCCAAATGGGCGAGCGCAATGTCCTGGCGTGTCGCAGCGCCCTTCGGGCGGCCGCAATCCCAATCGTCCGGGAATCGGTCGGGGGTGAGCGCGGGCGCAGCGTGCGCTTTCATGTGAAGGACGGTCGCGTGGAAATCCGCTCGGTTGGGGCCGATACCCATGTCATCTGAGCCCGTGTCTTCCGGGCGGCCGACGGTCGTCGTCGCCGACGATAGCGCACTCATGCGGCGCGTGCTGGTGGACGTCCTGGGCGGCGGAGAAGCGGACAACGGCGAGTTCCGCGTCGTCGCGACCGCTCGCGACGGGCTGGACGCCATCCGCAAAGTGCATCAGTACCGACCGGACGTCGTCACGCTCGATCTCGAGATGCCGCGGCTCGATGGCTTGGGCGCCATCGGCTACATCATGTCGGAGTCGCCGCTGCCCATCGTCGTGGTCAGCGCGTACGTGGGCCCCGGCACGGCTACCGCGATCCGCGCCCTTGAGCTCGGCGCCGTCGAGATCGTCGCCAAACCGCCGGCGGATGTTTTCGGTCATCCCCGCGCGGCGCTCGAAGCGCTTGCGCCGCAGCTCATCGCCGCGGTGCGTCGCGCGCTGGCGGCGGACCTGTCGCACGTCAACGTGCTGGCGCGGCCGCCGGCGCCCGTCGTGCACCCGCCGGAGCTCCGGCCGCGCGGCCGTGCCGTGCTGGCGGTCGGCGTCGCGGCGTCCACCGGCGGGCCGCGCGCGCTCGCCGATCTCGTGCCGCGCCTGCCCACGGGGCGCGGCGCGGCGGTGCTGATCGTGCAACACATGCCGCCGAAATTCACCCGCAGTCTTGCAGAGCGGCTCGACTCGATGAGCCCCCCCCGGCTGCGCGTCGTCGAGGCCGACGACGGCGTGCCGATCGTCGCCGATACGGCGTACGTGGCCCCCGGCGATTATCATATGCGGGTGCGTTCCGCTCCCGACGGTCCCGTCATCGCGCTCGATCAGTCTCCGCCCATTTGGGGCGTCCGCCCGGCGGCCGATCCGCTGTTCCGCTCGATCGCCGAGGTCTACGGCGCGCGCGGCGTAGGCGTCGTCCTCACGGGGATGGGCCGCGACGGCGCCGAGGGCTTGCGCGCGATCCACGACGTGGGTGGCACCGGCGTCGCGCAGGATCGCGAGACGTCGGTCATTCCAGGAATGCCGTTGGCGGCGGTGCAGGCGGGCGGGGCGGATGTCGTGCTGCCGCTCGGCCAGATCGCCGACCGCGTGGCCGCCGAACTGAGTCGCAGGGCGTTACGATGAAAGGCTACCTGCTGGTCCGCGCCCAGGGAAAGGTGTACGGTCTGCCGGTCGGCCGCGTGCTCGAAGTCGGGGACGCGACTGAGGTGCTGAGCGTTCCACGTAAACTCCCTGCAGTTCGCGGCCTGACGCCGCTGCGCGGACGCCTGGTGCCGTTGATCCATTTAGGAGCGTTTCTCACAGGGACGGAGGCGCCCGCTGCGCCAAGTGCGGTGCGTACGGTGGTCCTCGTCGAGCTCGGCGCCACCGGGGGCGGGGGGGGCCGGCAAGTTGCGTTCGAAGTAGACGACGTAGATGCCGTCGTGCGCGAGCAGCCGCTTCCCGTGCCGCGTGGGCAGACGCTGCCGTGGGCCGTCGGCGTCGCGGAGCAGGAAAGCGGGCTCGTGCCGATTCTCGACTTGGATGCGCTGGGAGATCGTATCGCATGACGACCACCGGGGGGGCGGGGGAGGCCGGTGATGACGTCCAACTGGTCACGTTCAAGGTGGGCGGCCAGGATTTCGCGTTCAATATCTTTCAAGTCGAGCGCATCCTGCGGTATGAAGCGCCCGCGCCGCTGCCGAAGGCGCCCGACTTTCTCGAGGGCGTGCTCCAGTATCAGGGCGGCGTCGTCCCACTCGTGGACCTGCGGAAGCGTCTCGGCACGCCGGCACCGCTGCGCGAGGACACGCGCACCGTCATCCTCGAGTTCGAGGGTGGGAAAATCGGCATGATCGTGGACGCCGTGACCGAGGTGCTGCAGGTGGCGGCCGAGGCCGTGACGCCGCCGCCCGGTATCGTGAAAGGATTGGCGGCCGAATACATCGCCGGTCTCATCGTGCAGAACGGCCGGACCATCATCGTTTTGAATACCAACAAACTGCTGAACTCAAAGGAAAAAATGGCCCTGCAAGGAGTGACATGACGGAATCGCCGGTCGCGGCGCTGCGCCGAGAATACGACACCATCGCGCGTCAGCTCGAGGGCGCGCCGGGGAACGCCGAGCGCGAGGCCGCGAAGCGCGAGATCATCGCGTATTTCAAGAAGGTGGACGGCATGCTGGGCGAGATGACGCAACTCAAGGACGACATCCGCCAGCTCGTCGACCGCTACAAGCAGCTCGCCGCCGACACGAAGCAGGCCGCGGCTCCCGAATTCACGGGACAGCGGCCCGCCATGCATGCCGACCACATCGGCGCGTCCACCTTCATCGAAAAAGGGTGGAGCCTCATCTCGCTCGGCGATCATGCCGGTGCGATCCAAGCGCTCACCAAGGCGCTCCAGCTCTCGCCCGGCGAGACGCAGGCGGAGTCGCTGCTCGGGTGGGCGCAGATGCTGCACGAGGACTACGACGACGCGCTCGGCACATTCCAAAAAGTCTTGATGAAAGAGCCCGCGAATTCACTCGCGCGGATCAACGTCGGCTACATCTGCCTGAAGAAGCGGATCTTCGGCGAGGCCATCGAGCATCTGTCGAAGGCGATTCGACTCGACAACGACAAAAAGGCGACGCTGTACGCGCATTTCTATCTCGGGCTCGTCTATCTCCAGCGCGAGATGTACGAAGACGCGGAGACGTTCTTCCAGAAGACGTTGAAGCTCGGTCCCAATCTGATCGAGGCCTACTACGAGCTGGGACGCGCGCACTGGTTCGCCGGCGATCAGGCGAAAGCCAAGGCCACCTGGGAAGACGGCTTCAAGGCGAACAAGTTCAATCCCTGGGGCAAGAAGTGTCAGGAGATGCTCGAGCTGGTCACTAAGGGCGAGGAGCCGCCGCGAGAATAGCCCTCATCGCCCTGCTGCTGCAGGGTGGGTCTCCCACCGCGGTGAACGTCGGTCGTGTGACGGCACTCGCCTGGCCCGGTCAGGAAGCGTTGGCTGCGTCGATCGCCGAGCTGGCCGATGGCGCGCGCGACTTCCCGGGCATCGGCGCGTTGCCCGATCGCCCCATTCGTATCCTTCTCGCGTCCACGCGCGAGAAGTACGATTCCCTCACGCGCGGCCGGTTGCCGTTGTGGAGTGAAGGCGCGGCTTTCCCGGCTGCCGGCACGATCGTGTTGTTAACCGCCCGTCCGCCCGCCGGCCCGTCCGCCCTCCGTCATGAGCTCGCCCATCTCGCCCTGCGCTGGCATGTCGGTCGGCACGTGCCGCTCTGGTTCGAAGAAGGGTACGCCGCCGTCGCCGCCCAAGAGTGGGATCGCCTCGATGCGCTGCGGCTGAACTGGCAGCTGGCGCGCGGCACGCGCATGAATCTCGAGGACGTGGACCGGGCGCTGCGCGGCGCGCGTGGCGATGCGGAGACGGGCTACGCACTCGCGGCGACGGCCGTCCTGATGTTGGAGCGATGGGGTGGCGAGCGCGGGCTGGCGCCGTTGCTCGCGAATATGCCGCAGGCGGAGTCGTTCGACGCCGCGCTGCGCGCGACGTATCACATCACGGAAAGCGATTTCGAGCTGCGCTGGCAGCGCGACCTGAGGTCGCGCTACGGCTGGCTCTCCTGGGCCGCCGCCATGGGGTTTTTCTGGCTCGCGATCGGCGCCGTGCTGGCTGCGCTGATCGGGCTGCGGCGCAGGCGCGACCGCGCAAAGCGGCAACTGCTTGACGAGCTTGAGATTAACGAATAGACTCCAGCCCCGAATGCCAGACCAAACTCTTGCACGTTCGCGCCTGCGATTTGGACCGAAGAACTACATCGTTCTTGGCGGAGCGCTCGTGTCGCTTGCACTTGGTTACTGGTTGTTGTCGAAAGGGTCGACCACGCTCGCGCCGGTGCTGCTCGTCCTGGGCTACTGCGTTTTGTTCCCAGTAGGCCTGGCCCTCTAGCACCTTCGCTCTCTCCTATGGCTCGGGCGAATAGCTCAGCGGTTCAGAGCGCCTGCCTTACACGCAGGATGTCGGGGGTTCGAATCCCTCTTCGCCCATTGGTGTAGCAGCCTGTAACGGAGGAACGAACAGGTGAGAGCGCTTCAATTCGCAGTGGCTCTGACGGTGGCAGTGGCGACGACGGCAGCCGCGCAGCTGGCCGCGCCGCAACAGCCGAGTCAGAGACTTCTCGTGTTGCCTTTCCAGGCTTCGGCCGCTGATTCAGCGGGAAGCATCGCGCTGGCGGATGCGGTTCGCGATCGTGTGACCGCGCTGACCAAAAACAGACTCATGGTGGTGCCCAAGGTCAAGCTGTGTGAAGCGCTCAAAGCCTCGGGATTTCCGTGCGACGGCTTACTCGACGATCAGCAGGCACGCCAGCTCGCCCGGTTCCTCCAAGTGCACGCGTATCTCACCGGCACGTACGCCAAGACCGGCACGGCGCTGACGGCTGACGTGCATGTGATCGATATCTCCAGCTCCGGCATGGCGGGAAGCTTCACCACCACGAACGGAAATCCCCTAACCGCCGCGGCCCTGGCCGACTCGATCGCAAAGCGCGTCGCGACGATCGTGCGCCTCAGCGAGCCGATCCGCAATTGCAACGACGAGCGCAAGAAGGGGCAGTTCGCGCGGGCGCGCGCGGAGGCACAAAAGGCGCTCGCCGTCGATCCCAATTCCACCAGCGCGCACCTCTGCCTGGCAACCGTGTGGGAGGCGCAACGCCAGCCGGACAGCGTGTTGGCCGAATCGCAGCGGGCGCTCAAAGGAGACAGTCTCAACGGAACCGCGTTGGAAAACATCTTCCGCATCTACCAGCAGCGCGGTGACACGGTCAAGATGGTCGACGCGCTGATCCAACAGCTCCACGGCGAGCCACGCAACGTCAACAAGCGGCTCGGCATTGCGCAGCTGCTGCGACAGATGAAGCAGTTCGACCGGGCCATCGAGTTGCTGGACGAGGGCCTCAAGTTCTCGCCCGGCGATTCGCAGCTGCTCGAGCTGGAGCTGACGATTTGCAATGAAGCAGGCAAGTACAGCTGCTCGTCGCGCGTATTCCATGAAAAGGCGCAGCACGACACGACGCTGCTGGCGGACACCACATTCCTGAAACCGGCCATCGGCGCGGCGCAGCAAGCGTCGGACACCGTTGCGTTGGACTTCTTCACCGCGGCGGCCGTGCGCCACTTCCCGAGCAACGCCAGCTTCGTTCGGACGCGCGCGGCCGCGTACGAGATGCGCGGTAAGGCGGATTCGGCGCTCGTCATGCTGACCGCGGCCTCGAAGCTCGAACCGAATGACGTGAGCACGAGCTTGCAGATCGCGAAGATCGTGATCGATCGGGCGGTCTATGACACCGCGGCGGCGCGACAGCTGCGAGAGCGAAAGGATACGGTCGGATTGCGGCACCTGCAGCAGGCGTTTGCGGCCCGGGTGGATTCGGCCCGCCCATTCCTGCGCCCCGGTCTCCACTCGGCCGACTCGACCCAACGCCTCGCCGCGTCGGTGATCATGTTGACCGGTGGGTCGAAGCTCGCGCAGGCCGCCGCGTACGACCAGGCGTACGTCTGGCTCGATACGCTGCTCCAAGTCATCGCGCCGAAAAACGCGAGCGATACCCTGGGGCCGCGCTTCCAGGTCCGCGTGAATGGCAGCTTCTGGTACGGGTTGGCGTCAACGCTGACGTTCGGCAAGCCGTATGGGGAAATCGCGAAACTCAAGCCGAGTGACCGGGACCGCTGCGACAAGGCGCGCGCATTGAAGGAACGCCTCTCGCGCACGAAGGCCTCGTTGCAGCTCGGCCGGCGCGTGCATCCGCCCACCGCGGATCAGATGCTTGGCTTCGTCGGGCAATACGAGAAGGCCCTGCCGCAAATGGGTCGCGCCTTCAAGTGCGCGAATTTCTGAGCGCCGTTGAATTGACCTGACCCCCGGTCTATATTCCGGGGCTCCGTAAGGGGCTTGGGGCTGTAGCTCAGCTGGTTAGAGTGCCGGTCTGTCACACCGGAGGTCGCGGGTTCGAGCCCCGTCAGCCCCGCTCTGAGAACTGTCGACTTCCGGTTGTCTCCGTGCCCCCGCCCCCCGCCCCTTCTCGGCGGGGGTTTTCGTATTTTGGAGCGTGCCCACGGCCGCTTCTGACCCGATTCCCTACCATGTCCCCGTCCTCTCCGCGGCCGTGCGGGCGTGGGCGACGGGCAGCAAGCGGGCCGTCGACGCGACACTCGGCGGAGGCGGGCACGCCGCCGTGCTGCGCGACGCGGGCGCCACCGTGCTCGGCATTGATCGCGACCCTAATGCCATCACCGCCGCCCGCCGCCGCCTCGGCGCCGACGGCATGGACTATCTCGAAGCGTCGTTCGCCGCCCCCTCGGCGCTTGCCGCGATCCGCGACTTCCATCCTGATCGTATTCTCCTCGACCTTGGCGTGAGCTCACATCAGATCGACACTCCGGAGCGAGGCTTCACATTCCGCCCCGGCGCGCCGCTCGACATGCGGATGAGCGCGACGGGGGAGAGGGGGGAGGGGGGAGGGGCGAGCGCGCGCGATGTCTTGAACAGCTGGTCGGTAGAGCGACTCACCACCGTGTTCACCGAGTATGCCGACGAGCGGCGGGGACGGACGCTCGCGAAGGAGATCGTACGGCGCCGGCTTTCCGCGCCCTTCACGATCAGCGACGATTTCGTGAATGCGATCCGCGCCGTGCTGGGGCCGCGCTCCGGGCCCTCCGATTTTGCACGCTTGTTCCAGGCGCTGCGCATCGCCGTGAACGGGGAGATCGAATCACTGTCCGTTGCCTTGCCGGAATTGCGTGACGCGCTCGAGCCCGGCGGCCGCCTCGGAGTCATCACCTACCACTCCGGCGAAGACCGCGTCGTCAAGCACGCGTTTCGCGAGTGGAGCCGGGACTGCATTTGTCCGCCCCGGCAACCGGTGTGCACTTGCCGTGGCCGCCCACTGGGGCGCGTGCTCACCAAGAAGCCCGTTGTCCCCGAGCCCAGCGAGATTGCGTCGAACCCCAGGGCCCGGTCCGCACAGTTTCGCGCGTTCGAGACCCCCGATGGCATTTAGAGGCCGTCATTGGATCGCCTTCTGGCTCGTCGCGTTACTGGCGGCGCTCTGGGCCGTGATCGCGCGCCAAACAGCCTCGCTCAATGCGGCGCGTGCCCTTTCGGACCTGCGCGAGGAGCGCGCCTCGCTCGAAGGCCGCCGCGCGGAGGTGGAGCGTCGGGTGCGCACCGCGCAAAGCCGGGCCGTCCTGTTGCCGCGCGCGGAGCAGCTGGGACTGCGCTTGCCGGCGGACACTGAGATCATTCTGCTTCCCGCACCGAAGCCCCGTTGATGGCAAAGCCCCTCGTGCGGCTGCGCGTCGTCGAGATCGGCATCGCCGCCGCGCTGCTCGCGCTGGTCGTGCGTGCCGGGCAGGTGCAGCTCGTGGAGGGACGGCGCTATGCCGCCGCGGCCCAGGCGCAGCGCACCGAGCGCGTCGTGCTCGACGCTCGACGCGGCACGTTGTTCGACCGTCACGGCACCGCCATCGCGCTCACGCAGGAGACGTATCACGTCGGCATCGCGCCCAACGAGCTGCGCGACCCCACGCGGGACGTCGCCAGGATTGCGCGCCAGCTGCGGCTCCCAGCGCGGGAGGTGGAGCGCGCGGTGCGACGGCGCTACGGCTGGTTCGCCGGTCCGTTTACGGCGCTCGAGGTGCAGCCGCTCCGCAACTTGCGGGGCGTGCATCTCGAGCCCGTGCCGCGTCGCTTCTATCCCTCCTCCGAGTTCGCACGCGCGGTGGTCGGTCGCGTGGGCGACGACGGCCGAGGCGGCTCCGGCGGCGGTGGCGGGCTCGAGCGCCTGCTGGACAGCGTCCTGGCCGGCACGCCGGGCGCCGCGGTGGTCCTCAAGGACCGCGAAGGCCGCGAGTACACGTCGCCCGCGCGGGTGATCGCCGAGCCCGTCGCCGGGAACGACGTGGTGCTGACCCTCGATGCGGAGCTGCAGGAGATCGCGCAGCGTGCGCTCGACGACGCGATCGACAACATGCAGGCCGACGGCGGCGACGTGGTGATGCTGGATCCGGCGACCGGAGAGATCCTCGCGGCGGCGTCGCGGCGCGCGGACGGGAGCATGCGGCCGAGTGCGTTCACCGAGACCTTCGAGCCGGGATCACTCGCCAAGATCTTCGCGGCGGCGGCGCTGATCACGTTCGAACGGGTGCGTCCAGGCGAGCGGGTCTCCGGTGAGGGAGGGCGTTACCGCCTGCCCGATCGCGTGGTCACCGATGAGCATCCCCTGCCGTCGCTCACGCTGGCCGACGCCATCCGCGTCTCGAGCAACATCGCGCTCGTGAAATTCTCCGCCCGCCTGCGTCCGGCTGAGCAGTATGCGGTGCTGCGCGCCTTCGGGTTCGGCGCGCCGACGGGCGTCGAATTTCCCGCCGAATCGCCGGGACGGCTGCGCCCGCCGCGCGAGTGGTCGCGCCCCAGCTCGGCGAGTCTCGCGATCGGATATGAGCTCGCGGTCACGCCGATCCAGCTCGCCGCGGCCTATGGCGCGATCGCGAACAACGGCGTGCTGCTCCAACCGACGTTGATCCGCGAAATCCGCGCGCCCAATGGTGCGGTGCGCTACCGGCATCGTGCGGAGCCCGTGCGGCGCGTCGTGACTCCGGAAGTCGCGGGCAAGCTGCGCGAACTGCTCCGCGGCGTGGTCGAAGCGGGCGGCACGGCGGAACGGGCGGCGCTTGCCAACTTCCAGCTCGCCGCCAAGACGGGCACGGCCCGGCGCGTGGTCGCGGGGCGGTACGCGGCAGGCCAATACACGGCCTCGTTCGCGGCGCTGTTCCCAGCCGGTGAGCCGCAGCTCGTCGTCGTGATGAAAATCGATAATCCCCAGAAGGGGAGCTACTTCGCTGCACAGACTGCCGCGCCCGTCACACGATCCATGCTCGAGCAGGCGCTGGCGGCGCGAACCGTCGCGCTCGATCGGGCCCGGCTGTCCAACGTCGCGCCCACCGCTGACCGTGCGCCGCTCGAGGAGCCGGACGGAGTCGTGCCGTACGTCGTGCCGTGGCCGTACGTTCCCGATAGCGCACCTCCTCAAGCGGAACGAACCGTCCCGAACGTCACCGGAAGGCCGCTGCGCGAAGCGGCGCGCACCCTCCACCGGCGCGGCTTCCACGTCGTGGTGAAGGGCTGGGGCGTGATTCATCACACTTGGCCCGCGGCGGGCGAGCAGGCGGCTGCCGGCTCAACGGTGACGATGTTCGCGGAACCACCTCCCTTGCGTCCATGAGGAAACCGCTGCAGGAGGTCGTGGACGCGCTGGCGCGCGCCGGCGTGTTAGTCGACGCGCCGGATCCGCGGGCCGCGCCGCTCCCGAACATCACCGGCCTCACGGCCGATGCGCGCCGCCTCGAGCGTGGCATGCTGTTTTGCGCGGTGCGCGGCGCGGTGCTGGACGGACACCAATTCGTCGCGGATGCCGCGGCGCGCGGCGCGGCGGCCGCACTCGTCGAGTCGCGGCAGTCGGTTGCGATCCCCCAAATCCTGGTCCGCAATGGCCGGCGAGCCGCGGTGGTGGCTGCCGAGGCGTGGTACGGACGCCCGGCGGCCCGACTCCAGCTCATCGGTGTCACCGGCACGAACGGGAAAACGACGTCGGTGATTCTCTCCCGGCACGTGCTGGGCGCGCTGTGGCCGATGGGCGCTATCGGAACGCTGGGTTGCATCGATCCAGCCGGGACCGCCGTGCAGAGCGAGGCGGGGAATCTCACGACGCCGGGGCCGATCGATCTTCAGGCGACGCTGGCCGCCCTGGTCGATCGGGGGGCCGCCGGAGTGGCCATGGAAGTGTCGTCGCACAGCCTCGATCAGGGCCGCGTGGAAGGGCTCCTGTTTCGTGCGGCCATCTTCACGAACTTGACGCGCGATCATCTCGATTATCACGAGACGTTCGACGCCTATTTCGCGGCGAAGGCAAGACTCGTCGGCTACTTGGCGGACGCCGGCCTCGCCGTCATCAATGCCGACGATGCGGCGTGGGCGCGGCTGCCGCGCACGCCACGTCACATCAGCTTTTCGGCGACGACGGAGGACGCGGATGTCACCGCCCGGGACGTGCGCGTCGACGCGCAGGGCGCGCGTTTTACGCTCGTGACGCCGGCAGGCAGTCACCCGGTCGCACTCCCGCTGCTGGGACGCTTCAACGTGGCGAATGCATTGGGTGTCGCTGCCTGCGCGGTCGGGCTGGAGCTGCCGCCACGCGTGATCGCCGAGCGGCTGTCCACGGCGCCTCAGGTGCCGGGCCGGATGGAGCGGATCGCCGTCGATCCCTGCGTGATCCTGCGCGATTACGCGCATACGCCCGATGCCTTGGAGCGTGCACTCGAGACGGTGCGTGAGGTGACGCCGTCCGGTGGACGGGTGATTATCGTGTTCGGCGCGGGAGGCGATCGTGACCGCGGTAAGCGCGCCCCGATGGGGGAGATCGCCGTGCGTCTGGCCGATATCGCGATCGCCACCTCCGACAATCCCCGCACCGAAGATCCGGAACGGATCCTCGACGACGTCGAGGCGGGCATGAGCGGCCGGCAGCATTACCGCGTCGTGGACCGTCGCGCCGCCATCGGCCAGGCGCTCGAGCTCGCGCGCCAGGGCGATACGATCCTGCTGGCGGGGAAGGGGCATGAGACGTACCAAGTGGTCGGCACCAAGAAAGAGCCGTTCGATGAGCGCGACGTGGTGCGGGGATTGGGGGCGAACTGATGGGCGGACGGGCGGACGGGCAGACGGGCGGACGGACCTGGACGAGTGCCGAGGTCGCGGAAGCGCTGGGTGTCGCCGCGCCGGCGAAACTCCAGTTCGGCGCGATCTCCACTGACACCAGACAGCTGACACCTGGCACACTCTTCGTTGCCTTGAAGGGCGAAAAGTTCGACGCTCACACCTTCCTCGACCAAGCCAAGGCCCAGGGCGCGGCCGCCGCGGTGGTGCGTCGGGGGACTGCGGCGGTCGAGGGACTGCCGTTCTTCGAGGTGGACGACACGCTCACCGCGCTGGGCCAGCTCGCGCGCGCACGTCGCCGCATGCTGCCGGAAGGGACGCCGGTTGTCGCGATCACCGGCTCGAGTGGCAAGACCAGCACCAAAGAGATGGTTCGCGCCGCCCTCGCGGCCCGCTACCGCGTCCATGCCACATCCGGCAACCTCAACAACCTCGTGGGGGTGCCGCTGACGATTCTCAGCGCGCCACCGGATGCGGAGGCACTCGTCGTCGAAGCGGGGGCCAGCGTCCCGGGAGAGATCGCGCGGCTGCGCGATATCATCGAGCCGACCATCGCCGTCATCACCAACATCGGCTACGCCCACGTCGAGGGATTCGGCTCGTTGGAGCGCGTGATGGCGGAGAAGCTGTCGCTGCTGGACGGCGCGCCGGTCGCCGTCATCGGCTCGGGGCCGGAGACGATGTGGCCCGAAGCCCGCCGCCGCACGCAGGTGATTCCCGCGGCGCTGCCGGGGAAGAGCGGCGACGACGCCTTGCTCGATCGCCACCTCGACCGGGACGGCCATCCCCGCCTCGCGCTCGACTCGGGCGAGAAGGTGACTCTCCCGGCCCTGGGCATCCATCAGCTCGAGAATGCCCAGATCGCCCTGGCGGTGGCGCAGCGGGCGGGGGTCGATCACGACGCGGCGGTTCGCGCGCTCGCGGGCGCGCAGCTGCCCGAAGGGCGCGGCGATATCCGCGAGATCGGCAACATGGTGGTGATCGACGACAGCTACAACGCCAACCCCGCCTCGATGCGGCGGGCGGTGCAGACCGCCGCCTGGCTGGCCCGCCGGCAGCGGCGGCCGCTGGTGGTGGTGGTGGGCACGATGTTGGAGTTAGGGCCGGAAAGTGCAAGATTGCACGCCGAAGCCGCTCGCGAGATCGCCCAACGCAAGCCCGCGCTCGTCGCCGCTGTCGGAACGTTCGCGCGGGTGTTCGAGTCGCTGCGAGAGGCGCTGGGCGGGCGGCTGATCACCGCCGCGGATGCCGTCGCGCTCGGCCCCAAGCTGAGATCGGCGCTGCGCGGCAACGAGCTGATCTTGCTCAAGGCGTCGCGCGGTGTGGCGCTGGAGCGGGTGCTGAACCACCTCACCTGACGGCGGAGAAGACGTCACGTGCTCTATCATTTGCTCGCGCCGCTCGCTCGCCAGCACATCATCTTCAATCTCTTCAACTACATCACCTTCCGCGCGGCGGGCGCGACCGTTACCGCGCTGCTGCTCGCGTTTATCGTCGGTCCCTGGATCATCGGCAAGCTGCGCGAGCACCGCATCGGCCAGATCGTGCGCGCCGAAGGCCCGACGAGTCACCACGGCAAGCGCGGCACGCCGACGATGGGCGGCCTGATCATCATCCTGGCGACGGTGGTGCCGACGCTGCTGTGGGCGCGGCTCGACAGCCGCTATGTGATTGTCGCGGTCGTCGCGACGCTGTGGATGGGACTCATCGGCTTCCTGGACGACTACTTGAAGATCGTGCGCGGCCAGTCGCAGGGGCTCGTCGCGCGCTGGAAGCTCGTGGGCCAGATCTCGTTCGGCGTCGGGTTGGGTGTGTACCTGTTGCTCTTTCCTCTGACCACCAGCGTTGAACCATCGGCCACGCAGCTGCCGTTTTTCAAGTACATCGTCCTGGTGCTGCCATGGTGGTTGTATCTCTTCTTCGTGACGTTCGTAACCACCGCAAGCTCCAACGCCGTAAACCTCACGGATGGGCTGGATGGACTCGCGGCGGGACTTACCGTGATCGTGGCGGGTGCCTTCGCGATCTTCACGTACCTGTTCGGGCGCGTAGACGCCACGCGATGGTTGCTCGTGCTCTATCTCCCCGGGGCGGGCGAGCTCGCGATCTTCTGCGGCGCGTTGGTGGGCGCGGCGCTTGGGTTCCTCTGGTTCAACGCCCACCCGGCACAGGTGTTCATGGGCGATACCGGCGCGCTCGCGATCGGTGGAGCGTTGGGCACCGTCGCCATCCTCGTCAAGACCGAATTCCTGCTCCTCATCGCGGGCGCCGTGTTCGCCGCCGAGACGCTGTCGGTGCTGATCCAGACGACCACGTATAAGTGGCGCAAGCGCCGCTACGGAAAGGAGTACGCCGACGCCCACAAGGTCTTTCGCATGGCCCCGCTGCATCACCACTTCGAAAAACTCGGCTGGGCGGAGCCGCAGGTGGTCATGCGGTTCTACATCCTGGGGGTGCTGTGCGCGATGATCGCGCTGGCCACGCTCAAGGTGCGATGATCGAGCAAGCGCGTCTCGTGCCTGATGCCTGGCGTCGCGCGGGGAGCGTCGTCGCGATCATCGGCCTCGGCAAGAGCGGCGTCGCGGCGGCGCGCCTCCTGGCCCGCGAAGGCGTCCGCGTCTACGCGAGCGACGCATCCGACCACCCCGACGCGGGCGACGCGGCCGACGCGCTGAAGAGCGTGCCCTGGGTTGAGGTGGAGATCGGCCGGCACGACCTCAACAAGATCCGCCACGCCGCGGGCGTCGTGGTGTCGCCGGGCGTGCCGCCGGACGCGCCGGTGCTGGCTGCGGCGCGACACGCCGGCGTCGAGATCGTCTCGGAGCTGGATCTGGGATTCCGTGCACTCGCGGCGCTGCAGCCGGGCACGCACAGCATCGCGATCACCGGGACCAACGGCAAGACGACGACGACGGCGCTGGTGGCTCATGTGCTGAGTGCTGCCGGTCTGCGGGCGACGACCGCCGGCAACATCGGCCGTCCGGTGACCGAACTCGCCATGGCCAACGAGGACTTCCAGTGGCTGAGTCTCGAGGTCTCGTCGTTTCAGCTGCACGACAGTCCCAACTTCGCGCCGGAAGTCGGGATCCTGACGAACCTCGCGCCTGACCACCTCGACCGCTATCCGTCGGCGGAAGCGTATTACGCCGACAAGCGGCTGCTCTTTCGCAATGCGCGTGACGAGGACGTGTGGGTGCTGAACGAAGACGACCCGCTCGTGCTCCAACTTGCGCGGGGCGTTCCAGGGCGATGTGTGCTCTTCTCGCTCGTGAAGAGTGCCGGCGCATGGTACGACAAGAGCAGCCAGACGTTGCGGCTGGGAGAGGAAGCGTTGCTCAAACGCGGTGAGCTGCATCTCCTCGGCGATCACAATGTCGCGAACGCGCTCGCGGCGGCGCTCGCCGTTCACGAAGCCGGCGTCCCGGCGGCGCTGATCGCTGCAGGGCTGCGATCGTTCCGGCCGCTGCCGCATCGCCTCGAGCCGGTTCGCGAGGTGGACGGGGTGTTGTGGATCAACGACTCCAAAGCGACGAACATCGCCGCGACGACCGTGGCGGTGATCGCGATGGAGCGGCCCTTCGTGCTGCTGCTGGGGGGCCGTCACAAAGGCGAGCTGTACACCAGTCTCGCGCCGCTGCTCGCGGAACGCTGCCGGCGGGTGATCGCCTACGGCGAGGCGGGCCCGCTGGTCGAGCAGGACCTCGCCGGGAAAGTGCCGCTCGAGCGCGGCACGACATTCGAGGACGTGATCGAGCGGGCGCGCCGCGCGGCCCAGCGCGGAGACGCGGTGCTGCTCTCTCCCGCGTGCTCGAGCTACGACATGTTCAAGAATTACGAAGAGCGCGGCGCCACGTTCCGCCGGTTGGTGGAACCATGAAGGAATGGGAACCGCGGCTGCTCGCCGTTGTGACCGCGGTGCTGGTGGTCTTCGGCATCGCGGCGGTGTACGGTGCCTCGAGTCTCGTCACGACCGCCGGTGGGCAGGTGGGCGCGAGCTTTGCGCTGCGCCAGGCGGTCGGCGCGGCCGTCGGGGGCCTGCTCGCGGTGGTGTTCGCGCGCACCGACTACCATCGCTGGCGTCGCTGGGCGTGGCCGCTGCTCGGCGTCACCGTGCTGCTGCTGCTGATTCCGTTGCTGCCGTTCACGCACACCATCACGCCCACGATCAACGGCGCGCGCCGCTGGGTCAATCTCGGCGTCCTCACGTTGCAGCCGTCGGAGCTCGCCAAGTTCGCGGTCGTGGTGTGGTGTGCCATGCTCGCCGCGAAGAAAGGCGAGCAGCTGCGCGACTTCAAGATGGGCGTGCTGCCGTTCGTCGTCATCCTGGTCCCCGTCATCGGACTGATCTTCCTCGAGCCGCATTTGTCCATGGCGCTGCTCGTCGCGATTCTCGCCGGCAGCGTGCTCTTCACGGCCGGGGCGCGCATCGGCCACTTCCTCGCCCTCGGTGTCGCCGCGGGACCGCTGCTCTACGGGGCCGTGGCCACGGCGCAATACCGGCTCGCGCGCGTGCTGACGTTTCTGAATCCGGGCGCCGCGCCGACCGAAGCGACATGGCAGGTGCAGCAGTCGCTCACCGGCATCGGGGCAGGGCAGCTGCTCGGCGCGGGATTCGGACAGGGGCAGCAAAAGCTCGGCTACCTGCCGTACGCGTACTCCGATTTCATTTTCTCGACGATCGGGGAGGAGTGGGGCTTTCTCGGCGTGCTCGCGATCGCGCTACTGTTCGGCACGTTCGTCTGGCTCGGATTTCGGATCGCCCGTCATGCGCGTGATCCTTTTGGTCAGCTCCTCGCCACCGGCATCACCGTGATGATCGGCCTCAGCGTCGTGCTGCACATCGGCGTGACGCTCGCCGTCATCCCGGCGACAGGCGTGACGCTGCCCTTCATCTCGTATGGGCGCTCGTCACTGATCGTGGCGCTCGCCGCCACCGGTGTACTGGCGAGTGTGGGACGAGCCCGGAGAGATTCACGTGTGGCGTAACTGCGTGTGGCGTGCGGCGTAGAAATGAGAGGTCGATGAGGCGCGCAACATTTCATTGCCACGCCGCACGCCCCACGCCGCACGCGCAGTTATGAAGATTTTGATTGCCGGCGGCGGCACCGGCGGTCACCTCATGCCCGCACTCGCACTCGCGCGCGTCGCTGCGGACCACGGACATGAAGTCGTATTGGTTGGGGCGGCGCGCGGCATCGAGGCGCAGATCCTGCCGCGCCATCCGTTCCGGTTTTATCTCCTGCCGATGGAGCCGCTGTACCGCAACGCGTGGTGGCGCAACGTGCGCTGGCCGCTGATCGCCGTGCGCGCGTGGCGCGCGGCGGGACGCGTGCTGAACGACGAACGGCCGGCGATCGTCATCGGGACCGGCGGATACGCGGCCGGTCCCGTCGTGTGGCGCGCGCAGCGCGCGCGAATTCCGACGGCACTGCAAGAGCAGAACGCCTTCCCCGGGCTCACCACGCGTTGGCTCGCGCGCGGTGCGCGGCAGGTGCATCTCGGATTTCCCGAAGCACATCTGCGCCTGTCACCCGGCCCACATACGCAGGTCTTCGTGTTCGGAAATCCCGTAACGCCCCCGGGTCGCGTGGATGCGCTCGCGGCACGAGCGGAGTTCGGCCTGCAGGCGGAGCGACCCACCGTGCTCGTCGTGGGCGGCAGTCAGGGCGCTCGCGCGTTGAACGAAACCGTGGGCCGGGCGCTGCATCGCGAGCTGCTCGGCGACATGAATGTGTTGTGGGGCACGGGCACCAAGCACGAGCCACACTACGCCGAGCGTGCGGTGCCGGGCCGCGTCGTCGTGCGGGGATTCTTCGATCCGATTGCCACCGCCTACACCGCGGCCGATCTCGTCGTGGCGCGCGCCGGCGCGATGACGGTGGCCGAGCTGTGCGCCTGGGGGAAGCCGAGCATCTTGGTGCCGCTCCCCACGGCTGCGGCGGATCATCAAACCTTCAATGCGCGCGCGATGGTCAGTGCCGGCGCGAGTGTGATGCTGGTCGAGCGCGAGCTCGCGCCCGAGGCGTTTTCGAGGACCGTCACCGCGCTCGCCCATGACCGCGTCCGACTCGAGGCGCTCGCCCGGAGTGCCCGGAGTCGGGGCCATCCGAACGCCGCCCGAACCATCATCGAAAAGGTTCTAGAGCTTTCGCAAGTTGTGTAAATTCCCTATATTAGCTGCCCACAGATGACCTTGTTTCGAACCGGGGACCCCAAACCCATCCATTTCATGGGCATAGCCGGGGCGGGGATGAGCGCCTTGGCTTTGATTGCTAAGCACCGGGGAGTCTCCATAACTGGTTGTGATTCGGATAGTTCCGGCGTTGGGGCTGACGACCTGACAGCCTTGGGAGTGCCTGTTGCGCGGGGCCACGATCCGAGCCATCTGGACGGGGTTCGCGCGGTCGTCGTTACGGCCGCCGTCCCGCGGGACCATCCCGAATTGGAACGGGCGCGGGCCTTGGGCCTGCCGGTTGTGCGTCGCGCCGATGCGTTGGGAGAGCTGGTTGCCGGTGGTGGAGCGAGGCTGGTGGCGGTCGCTGGCACACACGGCAAGACGACCACCACGGTCATGGTGACTGAAGCGCTCACGGCCGCCGGGCGAAACCCAACGGGACTCGCCGGCGGCCGTGTCGCTGAGTGGGGCGGCAACGCCCGCATCGGCGGCGATGAGCTGTTTGTCGTCGAGGCCGACGAGTACGACAAGGCGTTCCTGTCGCTCCAGCCGACGGTCGCGGTGGTGAACAACGTCGAAGCGGATCACCTCGAGTGCTACGGCAGCGTAGACGCGCTCGAGGAGGCGTTCGCGGATTTCGCGGGACGAGCCGAGCGCGTGATCGTGGGCGCCGACGACGTGGGCGCGGATCGAGTGGCCTTGAAAGTCGGAGCGCCGGTGTGGCGGGTCGGCCTCGGGCCGACGGCCGACGTGCGCATCCGCGCCGTGCGACTCGAGCCGGGGGGCTCGCGCGCGACGATTTCGCTGCCGGGCGGTCACACAGTCGAGCTCGCGCTGGCCGTGCCGGGACTACACAACGTGCGCAACGCGGCCGCGGCGCTCGGCGTGCTCCAGTCGCTCGGCGCGGATGTTCAGGCCGGTGCGAACGCGTTGTCCGGATTCCACGGCGTCGGTCGGCGCTTCGAGCGATTAGGGGACGCGGGTGGCGTGACGGTCGTGGACGATTACGCGCACCACCCGACGGAAGTAACGGCGACGCTCGCCGCGGCGCGGCAGGCGTTCCCCGGCCGGCGCGTGATCGCCGTGTTTCAGCCGCATCTGTATTCGCGCACGGCGTTGCACGGCGAAGCGTTGGGAACGGCGCTCGCGGCGGCCGACATGGTAATCGTCGCGCCGATCTACGGCGCGCGCGAGCAGCCGCTGGCGGGCGTGACGCATCACCTGGTGGTGCGTGGAGCGACGCGCGCCGGGGCGGCGACGGTCGCGGTTCGCGATCGCACCGGCCTGACGGGTCATGTCGCGCGCGCGCTCCGTCAGGGTGACGTCGTGTTCACGCTCGGTGCGGGCGACGTGACGCGGGTCGGGCCCGAGCTGCTGCAAATACTGAGAGGGGGGAGCGGGGAGCAGGGAGCAGTCGCGTGAAATGGAGATGGCGCAGCCCGCGCATGCCGCGCGCGTCGCGGCGTGTGTTGTTGTGGGCCGGCGTGGCGATGACGATCATGGCGATGTGGATGGCGGCGCCGCTGGGGCTGCGCCGCCTGGCGTTCTTCCGCGTACGGCAGGTAGAGCTCGTCGGCATCCGCTATTTGGATGCCGATCGGGTTCTGGCGGCGATGCGGTTGTCGCCGCACGCGAGTGTGTTCGACGATACCAATGTGCTCGCGGAGCGCTTGCGCGGACTGGACGGTGTTGCCGATGCTTCGGTCATCCGCCGGCCGCCCGCCTCGCTCAAGGTGATCGTGCGCGAGATCGAGCCGGTCGCGCTCGTCGCGAATGGGCGCGGGGCGCTGGCGGTGGTGGACGCGGACGGACGGCCGCTGCCGTTCGATCCGGCCAACGCGGCCGGGCTCGACCTCCCGGTGGTGCAGGCGGCCGACAGCGGCGTCGTCGCCCTGTTGGCGCGGGTGCAGGTGTTCGATCCCGCGTTGTTTCAGACGATCGATGCCGCGCGGCGCACCGACGTGCCGCATGGCGATGTGCTTCTCGAGCTTGGCGCGCATCGCGTCCTGTTGAGCCGCGATGCGGGGCCGGAGGTGATCGAGGCCGTGGTGCTGGTGGCGAGAGATCTGGCCGCGAAAGCGCGCCCCTATGCCGAGCTCGACGCCCGCTATGCGGGACAGATCGTCGTGCGGCGCAGGAGCGTGAGGAGCGCCTGATGCCGGATCGCCGCCTCGTCGCCGGTCTCGACCTCGGGAGCACCAAAACGTGCGCCGTCATCGCGGAGCTGGCGGGCGATCTGCCGCGCGCGCCGCTCGCCAAGGTGCTCGGCGTCGGTCTCGCGAAGAACAGCGGCGTGCGGCGCGGCTTGGTGCGCGACATCGACGAGACGACCCGCTCCGTCGCGGCCGCGCTGAAGGACGCCGAACGCATGGCCGGCGCCCGCGTGCCCGATGTGACGTGCGGCATCGCGGGGGAGCACGTGTCGGCGCGCGGCTCGACCGGCGTCGTCGCCGTGAGCGGCGAGGAAATCACGCCGCAGGACGTCGCGCGGGTCAACGAAGTCGCGCGCGCCGTTTCGTTGGGCCGGGATCACGAGCTGCTGCACGACATTCCGCAGGAGTACAAGGTCGATCAACAGTCGGGGATTTCGGATCCGGTGGGGATGACGGGGACGCGGCTCGAGGTGGAGATGTATCTCGTCACCGCGCAGGCGACGGCGACGCAGAATCTCCGCAAGAGCGTCCAGCGCGCCGGTTATCGCGTCGCCGATGTGGTGCTCGAACCGCTCGCGGCATCGTACGCGGTGCTGACGGACGACGAGAAGGAGCTGGGCGTCGCGCTGGTCGAAGTGGGGGGCAGCTCGACCGGCGTCGCGATCTTTCATGAAGGCAAGATCCGCCACCTCGCGTCGCTCAAGTACGCGGGGTCGCACGTCACGAGCGATCTGGTCCAAGGCCTCGGCGTGACGCAGTCGGACGCCGAGCGATTGAAGGAACGGCACGGAGCCGCCTACACGCCGCTCGTGGATGCGGGCGAAATGGTGAGCCTGCCGTCCACGCAGGGACAGGGCGCGCGCACGGCTTCCCGCGAGCTGGTCGCCCACATCATCCACGAGCGCGTGGACGAGATCTTCCAGCTGGTGGGTCGCGAGTTCGAGCGCGCGGGCTTTAGCGGCGGCCGGTTGCCCGCCGGGGTGGTGTTGAGCGGCGGCACGGCGCATCTGCCGGGGATGGTCGAGCTGGCCCGCGAGGTGTTTGCGGTGCCGGTGCGCGCGGGACATCCCGAGCTGGGGATTTCGGGATTGGTGGATAGCGTGCAGGCGCCGCGCTACGCGGTGCCCGTCGGCTTGGTGTTGTACGCGGCGCGCAAGAGCGCGCAGGGGGCGGCGCCCGGCGTGTTGTTCGGGGGCGCGCCCGAAAAGCTGTTCGGACCGTTGAAGCGCTGGTTACAGGATTTCTTTTGATTCCTCCCATCTTTGGGCCCTAGGGGAGAACCATGATCTTCGAACTCGAAGAAACGGTCACACAGAACGCGCGCATGAAGGTCGTCGGCGTCGGGGGAGGCGGCGGCAACGCCTTGAACCGGATGATCGACGAGCACGTCACCGGCGTCGAATTCATCTCCGTGAACACCGACGCCCAGGCGCTGCTCAACAACAAGGCCGACGTCAAAGTCCAGATCGGCAAGAAGCTGACGCGCGGGCTCGGCGCCGGCGCGCGGCCGGAAATCGGCCGCCAGGCGATCGAGGAAAACCGCGACGAGGTGCTGCACTCGCTCCAGGGGGCGGACCTCGTGTTCGTCACGTGCGGCATGGGCGGCGGCACCGGAACCGGCGCGGCCCCGATCATTTCGCAGGTCGCCCGCGACCTGGGCGCGCTGACGATCGGGATTTGCACCAAGCCGTTCCTGTTCGAGGGCCGCAAGCGCATGCGCCAGGCGGAGATGGGTATCGCGGAGATGCGCAAGCACGTGGACACGATGATCGTCGTGCCCAACGAGCGGCTGCTCGCCGTCGTCGGCAAAGGCATCCCGTTCCAGGATGCGCTGAAGAAGGCCGACGAAGTGCTGTTGCATGCGACACAGGGCATCTCGGCCCTGATCTGTGTCACCGGACTGGTCAATGTAGATTTCGCCGACGTGCGCACCGTGATGCAAAACGGCGGCGCGGCATTGATGGGGACCGGCCAGGGGCGTGGGGAGAACCGCGCGATGGAAGCGGCGCAGCAGGCGATTTCGAGCCCGCTGCTCGACAACATCTCGATCGCCGGCGCGACGGGCGTGCTGATCAACATCACCGGCGGCGAAGACCTGACGCTCGGCGAAGTGACGCAGATCAGCGAAGCGATTCACGATGCGGCGGGTGATGAAGCCGAGATTATTTTCGGCGCCGTGAACGATCCCGCGATGCACGGGGAAGTGCGGATCACGGTTATTGCGACGGGGTTTGATAAGACCGGCGCGATGGCCGACGCCTTGGCCGGCGTGCAGCGGCCGGCCGCGGGCGTGTTGCCGTTCCGCGATCGCGCGGCCCGGCCGACTCCCGTGCCGCCCCCGGGATTCGCGAAGCCGGCCGAGGTGGCGCCCAAGCGCACCGGTCCGGCGCAGGCGCCCATGAATCCGGAGTTGAATGAGATGGAAATCCCGACGTTCATTCGGAGACAGATGGACTGATGGCGCGGCGAGCGAATCCTTACGTTGCGGCCGGCGCGCTCGCCGCCGGCATGCTGCTGTGGGCCGCCGGGGCCGCGCACCAGGCGTGGTCGTCGCGCCAGATCCCGATGGCGCTGCCGATCGTCGTCACCAGCGCGTACGATGAATGGGCGGACACGCTCCGCCGCGGTGAGATGTTGGCCTCCGTGCTCACGCGTGCGGGCATCACCGGCCGCGAGTACGTCAGCTTCATGAAAGCCACGCACGCGCTCAATCCCCGCCGGCTCCAGCCCGGTCTCGTGTTCGAGGTGCGCCACTTGAAGGGCGCGCCGGTCGCCAGCCGGCTCGGCGTCCGGCTGGATCCCGAGAAGCGGTTGTGGCTGACGCGGCTCAACGGCGATTCGGGCTGGCAGGAAGTGGTCGAGGACATCCCCTGGGCGACCGAGCGGCTGCGCACGACGGCCGTCATCCAAGCGAATCTCTACGACGCGCTCGACGCCGCGATCCCCGATTCGTTCCTCCCCATTCGCCAGCGGGTCGCCCTCGCCTGGGCCATCGCCGACGTGTACGACTGGGAGGTGGACTTCACCCGCGACCTGCGCCCCGGCGATCGTGTCGAAGTGCTGATCGAACGGCTGCAGTCGCCGGAAGGCGAGCGCCGGCTGGGGCGCATTCTCGCCGCGCGAGTGGATGTGGCGGGCTCACCCAGTTTCGCGTTTGCCTTCGACAATCCCACCGGTGCGGGGGGGGGCGGTTTTTACGACGAACGCGGCCGCTCGCTGCGGCGCGCGTTTTTGCGTGCACCGCTGCGCTTCAGCCACATTTCCAGCCGCTTCGGCGGCCGCTTTCATCCGATTCTGAGACGGTGGCGCAGCCACCAGGGCACCGATTATGCCGCCGGGTACGGCACGCCGGTCCGTGCCACCGCCGACGGCATCGTCACGGAGGCCGGGCGCACCGGCGGCTACGGCAATCTGGTCGAGATTCGCCACGGCAACGGCATCCGCACCCGCTATGGACACCTGTCGAAGTTCGCGAAAGGGTTGCGGGTAGGTCAGCGCATCAGCCAGGAGCAGACGATCGGCTACGTCGGCTCGACCGGCCTGTCCACGGGACCGCACTTGCACTATGAGTTTCTCGTGAACGGCCGGCCGACGAATCCGCAGCGCAAGGACGCCGGTGCCGGCGCGCCGGTGCCTGCGAAGTTCAAGGCAGCGTTCGACACGGTCCGCGCCCAACTGCTAGCCGAGCTCGAGCCGACTAACGTGCCTGCTGCCGCGCCGGCGCTGGGCGCCGCCGCGGGCGCGGCTCGCGACGACTAACCCTCCCACACCAACACACGTGGAGCTCTATCCCGCCGTTGACATCGCAGGCGGGCGTGTGGCGCGCGCCCATGGCGCCGCGGCCGAACCCCTGGAAGCGCTCGCGGAGTTCACACGCGCGGGCACGCGCTGGATTCACCTCGTGGACATGGATCGCGCGTACGGTCGCCCGGACAACCACGAGCTCGTGGGCGCGGTGCTCAGCGCCGCGCGAGTCCGGGTCCAAGTCGGCGGCGGCCTGTTTCGAGAAACCGACATCGATCACATGTTCACGCTGGGCGCGACGCGCGTGGTGATCGGCCCGCGCGGTGCGGTGGATCGTGGGCTCGTCGAGCGGCTGCTGGCGCGGCACGGGGCGGCCCGCCTCGCGGTGGGCATCGATGCACGACATGGCCGGGTCGCGCCGCGCGGTACGGCGGATATTCTCGATCTCACGGCGCGCGACCTCGCGACCCGCGTCGCGCAACAGGGAATTCGCACGATCATCTACAACGAGGTCACACGGGACGGCATGCTCACCGGTCCGGACATCGAGGGCGCTCGCCAGCTCGCCGCGATCGGGGATGGCCTGGACGTCATCGTGTCGGGGGGCGTCGGCTCGCTCGCTGACTTGCGTCAGGCACGAGCCGCCGGACTCGCGGGCGCATGCGTGGGACGGGCGTTGTACGACGGCAAGTTCACGATCGCGGAGGCGCTCGCGTGTCTTTCGTGATGCTGCGCGTCGCGGCGGTGCTGGCGCTCATCCTGTTGCTCTGGAATCCCGCGAGCTCCCGACTGCTCCCGGCCGGCGATCAACCGATCGTCCTGCTGGACGCGTCGCTCAGCATGACCGGCGCGCCGTGGCGCGCGGCACTCGACAGCGCCCGTGGGTTCGCGCGCCCGCCCCGGCGCGCCATCGTGTGGCGGTTTGGAAACGGCATCGCCCCGTTCGACACGGCCGCGCCGGCGGGTGGGGCCAGCCACCTGGGCCCGGCGCTCGAAGCCGCCGCCGGCCGCGCCGGCGAGGTGATCGTCGTGACCGACGGCAACGTGGATGACGTAGCCGGCATCCCGGCCGATCTGCTGCGCCGCCCCCGCGTGATCGTGCAGCCACGACCTTCGTTTTTCGATGCCTACGTCGCGAGCGTGGAGGGCGTGCGGCACGTTACGCGCGGCGACACTGTGCGACTGAGGGTGAGCTACGGGAGCGCCGGGACACGGGAAACGAGAAACGGGACACGGGAAACGTTGCTTACGGTAGGTGTCGGAGACCGACGGCTGGCATCGCAACGAGTTATGCTGCCCGATAGCGGTACGATCTCGACGGAAATCACGTTTCCCGTTTCCCGTATCCCGTTTCCCGGATGGTCGGTACTCGAGGTTCGCCTGGATGGCGTCGGTGACGCCGAACCTCGGGACGACGTGAGACTTCTCGTGGTCGATGTAAGCGTCGAGCCCGCCGCCGTGATCTTCGCATCGCCGCCCGATTGGGAGGCACGGTTCCTCGCTCGCACACTGAGTGACGTGGCGCGGGTCCCCGTGAAGGTGTTCGTGGAGACGGAGCCGGGACGGTGGCGCGATGGGGCGACGCTGGCTCCGGTGGCCACCGCTGAGTTGACGCGTGCCGCCGCAGGAGCTCGGCTCGTGATCGCAACGGGCGATCCAGCGCGCGCCCGCGCGTTCACGAGTGGAGCCAGAGCTGCGCGATTACTCTGGCCGACCAACGGGCAAGCAGGCGATTGGTACGTGGAGCGTCCGCTCTCATCGCCATTGACCGCCGCACTCGCCGGTGTTCTCTGGGATTCGCTCCCGCCGGCAACGGCGGCGGCGGCGCCGGCGGCGATCCCGCGGCGCGATTCCAACCCGACCTTGGTGGTCGCGCTCAGCGCCCGACTCGCGCGACGCGGACCGCCCCGGCCGATTCTCATGCTCGAGCAGCAGAACGGGGGGGGGCAACGGCAGGCGACAGTCACCGCTGCGGGATTGTGGCGCTGGGCGTTCCGCGGGGGTGCGGCGGAGGAGGCGTACCGCAGTCTTGTGGCCGCCGTGGTGGACTGGCTCTTGGGGGAGCGGGGAGCGGGGAGCAGGGAGCGGGCGAGCCCCGAAGAGCTCGAGGTGCCCAACGGCCTGCCGATCGTGTGGCGTTGGTCCGCTTACGATGATCCGCGTGCACTCGCCGTCACACTCCGGAGTGGTGATTCCACGCGAACCGACACGCTCCGCTTCGATGCCGCCGGCCGGGCGGAGCTCCTGCTCCCGCCCGGTGTCTATCGCTACGCGTTGAGCGGTGGGCCGGAGCAGGGTGTCGTCGCCGTGGAGACATATTCGGACGAATGGCTGCCCAGCACGCCGTCGCTCGGATTGCAACCGGGAGAAGCCACCGCGCGCTTGGCGTCCATCGGCCTGCGGGACCGGTGGTGGCTGTTCGTCATCGCCATCGCCGCGCTCGCGACCGAGTGGGCGTTGCGGCGGCGCCAAGGTCTCCCCTAATGGGCCTGTGGAAGCGGGTCTCGCGCTTCTTCGGCACCAGCGCGGCCGACTCTGCCACGCTCGAGAACGTCCAGCGTCTGTTGCTCGAAGCGGATTTTGGCGTCGCGGCGACGAACGAGATCGTGGAGCGCTTGAGCCGGGCGGACAAGGTTGACCAGGCGACCCTCGAGCGGATCGTGGTCGAGCAGTTGGGCCCGCCGGCCGCGCCGCTCGCGCGCGCCGCGCAGCCGCCCACGGTCGTGCTGATCTTCGGCGTCAACGGGACAGGCAAAACAACGTCGGTCGCAAAGCTCGCGAAGCGACTCCAAAACGAAGGGCGCAGTGTGCTGCTCGCCGCGGCGGACACGTTCCGGGCGGGCGCCACGGAACAGCTGAAAGTGTGGGCGGACCGGCTCGCCGCCCCCTTCGTGGGCGCCAGCGCCCGTGGCGATCCCGCCGCGGTCGCGTTCGACGCGGTGGACGCGGCGACGACCCGTGGCGTCGAGACGGTGCTCGTCGATACGGCCGGACGACTCCATACCGACGACAGGCTGCGTGAGGAGCTCAAGAAGGTCGTCCGGGTGGTCGGCAAACGGCATGCGGGCGCGCCCCACGAATCGCTGCTCGTCCTCGACGCCACCGTCGGTCAGAACGCCGTCCGCCAGGCCGAAACGTTCGCCGCCGCCGTGCCACTGACCGGGCTCGTCATCACGAAGCTCGACGGCACTGCCAAGGGTGGAAGCGTCGTGGCCTTGCGGCGGGCCGTGAACGTCCCCATTCGCTTTCTCGGCACCGGAGAGGACGTTGGAGATCTCGAGCTGTTCGATCCCGCGCGCTATGCGCATCGGCTCGTGAGCGAGTGACGCTCCAGCTCAATTCGCCCGTCAAGTTCCTCAAAGGCGTCGGCCCCAAGCGCGCCGAAGCCCTCCAGCGACTCGGCATCCGCACAGTCGGCGATCTCCTCTACCACGTGCCGCATCGCTATCTCGACGCGACATCGGTGACACCGCTCGCGCGCGCCACGGTCGGGCAAGACGTGACCTGCGTGGGTCGCGTCGTCAGTACCGGTGTGTTGCCCACGCGCCGCGGGTTGCGCGTGTTCCGCGCGGTGCTGAAGGACGAAAGCGGCCTGCTCGAATGCGCGTGGCCGGGCCGCCCCTTTCTCGAGCGTCAGATAAAGAAAGCGCAGCTGCTGCTCGTCACCGGGCCAGTGCGCTACTACCACGGCAAGCAGCTCGTGCCGCGCGAGTTCATTGTGCTCGCCGAGCCAGGTGACGAAAGTGACGGAGACCCGGGAGTAGTACTGCCGGTCTATCCCGCGACCGAAGGCCTCACCCATCGGCAGATCCGCGTGCTCGTCCAGCAGCATCTCGATGGGCTGCTGCCCCTTGTCACGGATCCCCATCCGGCCGCCTTTCGTGCCACGCATGACCTGATCGAGCTACGGCGCGCTTTGGAGCTGATCCATCGCCCCAAGCGGGTCGAAGAAGCGGAGCTCGGCCGCCGGCGGCTCGCGTTCGACGAGCTGTTCGACCAGCAGCTGGTGCAGGCGCGCGCCCGCCATCTGGCGAAGCGCTCCCGGGCGGGCATCACATTCCAGCTGAAACGCGAGCTCACGACGCGACTCAAGGAACATCTGCCATTCGAGCTGACGGGGGATCAGCGTCTGGCGATCCGTGAGATCAGTGGCGATATGACGGCGCCGTTGCGCATGCATCGACTGCTCATGGGTGATGTCGGTACGGGCAAGACGGTCGTGGCGCTGTTCGCGATGCTGCTCGCCGCCGAGAACGACTATCAGGCCGCGATCATGGCGCCCACGGAGCTGCTGGCGGAGCAGCACGGCGCCACGTTGACGCGGCTGCTCGAGCCGCTGGCGATTCGGCCGGAGCTGCTGCTTGGCCGGATGAGCGCGGCCGAGAAGACCGCGGCGCGGCAGCGGATCGCGGCGGGCGCGCCGCGGATCGTCGTCGGCACGCACGCGCTGATCCAGGAGTCGGTCACGTTCCGCCGCTTGGGGCTCGCCGTCATTGACGAGCAGCATCGCTTTGGCGTCGAGCAACGCGCCGCATTGGTCGAAAAAGGCGATGCGCCTGACGTGCTGCTGCTCACGGCCACGCCAATCCCGCGCTCGCTGGCGCTTACGCTGTACGGCGACCTCGACGTCACCCAGATCCGCGAGCGGCCGCCCGGCCGCGGTGCGGTCAAGACCGCGCTGCGCACCGATGCCGCGCGCTCCAAGATCTACGAATTCATTCGAAGCGAGTGCGCGGCCGGCCGGCAGGCGTATGTGATCTATCCGGTCATTGAAGAGTCCGAGCGGGCCGACCTCAAGGCCGCCACGACGATGGCCGAGAAGCTCGCCAAGACATTTGCCGAGTTTCGTGTGGGATTGGTGCACGGCCGGCTGAAGGCCGAGGAGCGCGACGCCACGATGCGCGCCTTTCGCGACAACCAGGTGCACATCCTCGTCGCGACCACCGTCATCGAAGTGGGCATTGATGTCGCGAACGCCACGGTGATGTTGATCGAGCATGCGGAGCGATTCGGATTGGCGCAGCTGCACCAGCTGCGGGGCCGTGTGGGACGGGGCTCGGCGGCGAGTCACTGCATTCTGCTCTCGCATTCAGAAGCGTCCGCGCGGCTCCAGGCGTTCTGTGAAACCACCGACGGCTTCAAGATCGCCGAGCTGGACCTGCACGAGCGGGGCATGGGCGAGCTGACGGGAGCCCGGCAGTCGGGCGGCGTGCCGCTGCGCTACGCGAATCTCGAGACCGATCTGCCGTTGTTGGAAGCCGCGCGCAGCGCCGCGGGCGCGATAATCGCGACCGATCCGGCCCTCGAGCGCCGCGAGCACGCGGCCTACCGCGAGCGGATTGTGACGCGCTATGAGCGGGGGTTTGAGTTGTTCAGGGTCGGGTAAAGCTTCTCAGAACGCGATGCGCAGCCCCACTGCTGCACCATTGGGTAGCGGGCTCACCGCAACGCCCCCGGGGAAGGGGATGTTATCCGGCCCCTGTCCCGGATGCAGGTCGATGACGAAGAGCGCCGTCGTGAGGAGCAGACTGCCTTGGGCGCCGAGCAAGAAGCGATTTGCGCGCCGGTCGAAGAAGCGCGAGCGCTGAAACAGCTGCTCGGCATCGGTCCGCACGTAACGACCGTCGGGTCCCAGCTCGCACGCGTTGTCGGAGGAACGACAAATGGTCAGCAGTGCGTCCCAATCGCGCCGCGATTGGCGATGCTCCGACGCGGCCAGCAACGTAAAGGCGGCTGCGCCCGCCGCGGTGAGCCATTTGCCGTAATGCGGTACGTCACGTCGTAAGCTCGCAGTCATCAGCCGTCTGCTTTCAGTACTGACAGCCGACGGCTGAGGGCTAAAAAGTGACTGCGACCGGGCGGTGGGCACAAACCCGGCGATCAAGAGCAAGAGGACCGCAGTCGAGCGATTCATCATCGATACGTATGAATATTGCCGCGCCCCGCGATGACCACCACCTGTCTGTCCCGGACCAGGGGCGGTTCCTCGATCGGGCCGACGACTTGCGCGCGCCAGCGAATCGCACCGCTCGCAGGATCCACCAGCAGCACCTCGCCGCTCACGCTCCCGACCAGGACGCCTGACGCCAGGGGCGTCGGCCCCGCGGTCGCCGTGATGTCGAGCGAATGGCTCGTCGCGGCGTCCGGCCGGTCCACCGGAATCATCCAGAGCCGGCCGTCGCGCGCGAGGACGTACAGCGTGTCGTTGACGAGCGCCGGCGCGCCGTAGACGGCGTCACCCGCCGGCCGATCCCAGCTCACCGTCCACGAGACGAGATCCACGGCGACGATGCGGCCGCTCATCGTCGCGAGGTACACGCGGTGGCCATCCGTTGCCGGCGTCGCGAGCACGCTGCCCGGCAAACGCAGGCGCGCGCGGACCGTGCCGTTATCGCGATCGAGCAGATACAGCGTGTCGCTCGTTGTGGCGACGACCAGGCCGTGCGGCGTGACGACGGGCCCGGCACGCACTGCGCCACCGGGAACCCCGCCGGATCCGAGCGTGGCCCGCCACTGCACCCGTCCGCGTTCCGGATCGAGTTTGAGGACAGTCCCTTCTTCCGTGCCCGCGTAAAGCGCCTCGCCATCGAACGCGAGCGGTGCCGCGACGCTGCCGGCGCGGGTGCGCCACAGGACCCGCCCATCGCGCAACCGCACGGCGTACACTCGGGCCTGGGGTTGCGCCTCGGAGGCGACGTACAAGCGGTCCTCATCGAGCAGTGGGCCCGCTCGAACCGTTCCGTCCAAACGCGAACGCCACAACACCTCGCCGCTGGACCGATCGACGAGCACGATGCTGCGGTCGGCGGTCCCCACAGCGACCACGGCTTCGCCGAGCGCGGGGCTGCCGCGCACGCCGCGCCCCATGGTCACGTGCCAGAGTGGCCGTGGATCGGGATTCAAGGTCTCACGCGCAGCGGCGTCGTGGCGCTGATTGCCGAGATAGGCCGGCCAGCCCGATTCCTGGCGCAGCGGGCCCGGTTTCGCGACCGGGGCGCACGCTCCCCCCCCGGCCATCGCGTTGACACTGAAAAGACCCGCCACTAGTATGCCGCGCCTATGCCGGAACGTCATTGGATCGAGGAGCTTCCGCCGTTTGCGGGACAGACGGTGGCTGTGCGCGGCTGGGTCGCGACCACCCGGTCGAGCGGCAAAATCGCGTTCGTCGTGGTGCGAGACGGCACCGGCATGTTGCAAGCGGTTGTCTCCAAAAAGGACGTGCAACCGGACGTGTGGGATGCGTTCGGGAAACTTACTCACGAGACCTCGCTCGAGGTGACCGGTGTCGTGCGCACGGACGCGCGCGCCCCGGGGGGCGTCGAGCTCCAGGCGTCGGATCTGCGGATCCTCGGCCCCAGCCCCGATTTTCCGATCACGCCCAAGGAACACGGCATCGCGTTCCTGTTCGAGCATCGCCATCTCTGGCTGCGCTCCAAGCAACAGGTCGCCATCGCGCACGTGCGCCATGAAGTCATTCAGGCGATCCGCGACTTCTTTCACGAGCGCCGTTTCACGCTGGTGGATACGCCGATTCTCACCGGGTCCATTGGCGAGCACGCCGGCACGCTCTTTTCAGTGGATTACTTCGACCTCGGCAAAGCGTATCTCGCGCAGACCGGGCAATTGTACGTCGAGGCGGCGGCCGCGGCGCTGGGCCAGGTCTACTGCTTCGGTCCGACGTTCCGCGCCGAGAAGTCCAAGACGCGGCGCCACCTCACCGAATTCTGGATGGTCGAGCCCGAGGTCGCGTGGAACGACTCCGACGCCAACATGCGGCTACAGGAAGACTTCGTTTCCTACATCGTGGGACGTTGTGTCGAGCGCCGGAAGAGCGATCTTGTCGAGCTGGGTCGCGATCTCGCGCCGCTCGAGCGCGTGGCGCCGCCGTTTCATCGCATCTCGTACACCGATGCCGTCGAGAAGCTGAAGGGACTGGGCGGCGACATGGAGTGGGGAGGTGATTTGGGCGGCGACGCCGAGACGCTGCTCGCCAAACAGTACGACCGGCCGGTGTTCGTCTACAATTATCCGAAGGCCGTGAAGGCCTTCTATATGAAGGAGAACCCGGCCGATCCGCGCACCGTGCTGAACAACGATTGCCTCGCGCCCGAAGGGTATGGCGAGATCATCGGCGGCAGCCAGCGCGAGGACGACTACGACAAGCTGCTCGCCCGCATTCGCGCCGAGAAGTTGCCGGAAGAGGCGTATTCGTGGTATCTCGATCTGCGGAAGTACGGGACGTTCGTGCATTCGGGGTTCGGGCTGGGCGTGGAACGGACGGTCGCGTGGATCTGCGGCATCCCGCACATCAGGGAGGCGATCGCGTTTCCGCGGACTTTGTACCGGTTGTGGCCGTAGCGCCTGCAGTCTTCGGCTCGCACGAGCCCAACACTCTCGCCCAACTCCACGACGTCGCGAGCCGCGCCGAGCGTGCCGCGCTCATGGCGGATGGTCACCTGGGCTATGTCATGCCGATCGGTGGCGTCGCGGCCTATCGCGATAAGGTGTCGGTCGTGGGCGTCGGGTTCGATATTGCCTGCGGCAACGCCGCCATCCGCACCGATCTGAAGCTGCCGCAGATCCACGGGCGGCTGCGCGAGCTGGCCGACGAGATCCAGGCTTCGCTGTCATTCGGCGTGGGTTTGACGAACCGGGCGGCGGATGCCCCGACGGACGATCCGCTGTTCGAGGATCCCGCGTGGGACGCCGTGCCCGACAAACACGAGCGCGATCGGCTGCGCGGCAAGGCGCGCGAGCAGCTCGGCACCGTCGGCTCGGGCAATCACTACGTCGACGTGTTCGCCGACGAAGAGACCCGCATCTGGGTGGGGGTGCACTTCGGCTCGCGCGGTTTCGGCTACGGCGTGGCGCACGGCTT
>DASYTD010000148.1:0-15704 GCA_036002655.1 Gemmatimonadales bacterium | reverse complement strand
GTTGGGCGGCGGACTGGGCGCCGCGGCCGCCACACACAACGTGCCGGCTGTCGCGCCGGCTGATTCGGTCGGGGCGGCGCGTACTGCTGCCGCCATCGGTTCGGGAGCCGCCTGGGGTCTGCTGTTGTCGATGCTCCTCGGGTTGGGCGCCACCATCATGGCCGCGGGCAAGCGCGAGCCGCGACCGGCAACGCGTCCGTAACGTCGGCGAAAGCTGGCGCTAGTTTGGTATCAGATTTGGGATAGTGTCGGCAGCACGGCCGCTAAGTTGGGGCATGCAGAACGTTTGCGACATGTTTGTCGGCCGCCTGGCGACTCCGATCGGCGAGCTCACGTGTGTGTATTTCCCATCTCGACGCGGCGTGCCCCTCTCACGACGTGGCGAGGGGGTCAGGGAGTATTGACCGGCGGTCGGATTATGGTGAGGGGCTGAAGCCTAGCGGCGCGCGGCAGAGACGGGGGACGGGGAATCGCGCGCACCACCGGTTCGCCGAGCTGCAGCAGCGCCACGCGCAGTATCTATCTCCAGCTCGCGGAGCGGGCCGAACGCGAGCTGCGCGGCAGGGGGGGCGGTTGTTTTTATCGGTACTTACGAGCGCCAACCCACCGCATTGCCGGCATCGGCAGCCATGGAACGGCAAACATTACGGCAAACATATTCAGCGATTATCATAATTTTCTACAATCGAAAGAGCTGTTGAGCACTTTCAAATGTCGGTCGAAGCCATAGGACTCAGTACCAAGGAATAGCATCTCCTATCGTTCGCGCATTAAGCACAGAAAGGCGCGCTCGATCGGTAACCATACCGGCTTTTCGGGGTTGAACGTCGTAGGACCACCTGGAGCCGGATTCGTGAATCATCCCACAACAAATACTGAAACCTTTGGTAACCTCCACGCCGAGCTGAATCGGCGTCAGCCCGACCGACGCTCCGCGCGGAGCGGCCGAGAAGAACCGCAACGCGATTCATGGGACATGGTCTGCTTCTCCCACCTGCGCTGGGACTTCGTGTTTCAGCGCCCGCAGCACCTTTTCACCCGCTTCGCGGCCGAGCGCCGCGTATTCTTCATCGAAGAGCCGGTCCGACATTCTGCGGGGCGTCCGTATCTCGACGTCGCGCCCCGGTCGGACGGCTTACACGTCGTCGTGCCGCACGTACCGGCATCGTTGGACGCCTGGCGCGTGAACGCGGTCCAGCAGCGCCTGCTGACCAAGCTGCTGAAGAGCGCAAACATCGACCGCTACGTCGCTTGGTATTACACACCAATGGCTCTGGGTTTTAGCCGTCATCTCGATCCGGATGTCATTGTGTACGACTGTATGGATGAGCTCTCCGGGTTCAAGGGTGCCCCGCCCACACTGCTCGATCACGAGCGGGAGCTGATCTCCAGGGCCGATGTGGTCTTCACCGGTGGGCAGAGTTTGTACGAAGCCAAACGACACCTCCATCCCAACGTGCATGCATTCGCGAGCGGCATCGACCGAGCGCATTGGGATCAGGCGCGCCGCCCGCTCCCGGAACCGGCCGATCAGGCGTCCATCCCCCGCCCGCGAATTGGCTTTGCGGGCGTCATCGATGAGCGAATGGACATCGACCTGCTGCGCGCGATCGCCGAAGGGCGGCCGGACTGGCACTTCGTGCTGCTCGGGCCCGTGGTCAAAATCGATCCTGCATCGCTGCCGCAACTGCCCAACCTCCATTTTCTGGGACAGAAGCCATACGAGGAGCTACCCGCCTACATGGCCCACTGGCAAGCGGCGGTGCTGCCGTTCGCCCGCAATGAAGCGACGCGCTTCATCAGTCCGACCAAGACACCCGAGTACCTGGCCGCCGGGCTACCGGTCGTCTCGACGTCAATCCGGGATGTGGTGCGTTCCTATGGCGAGCAGGACCTGGTGCGTATCGCGGATGAGCCCGGGCCATTCATCGCGGCGCTGGCCGCGGCGATGACGGGGGACGGCGCGGAGGCGCAGCGCTGGGAACGCATCGACCGGTTCCTTGCCGACCTCTCGTGGAACAAGACATGGGAGGCCATGAAGCGCCACATCGAACTGGCCCGCGCGCATCGCAGAAAGACCGATCACCCCGTGCGCTACCACGAGCGACGCGTACGGCAGACGGCGTTCTAAAATGGCCCGGCGCGCGCGCTCGGGCGGTCTGGAGCTGTGGGGCGGCATCGAATGCACGGTGAACCGCGTCGGAGACCACTACTTCGACCAGCTCTCGTTCAACGGCCATACGGCGCGATGCGCCGATCTGGACCGGATTGCCGAGCTCGGCATCTCGGTTCTGCGCTATCCGGTGCTCTGGGAAAAGGTCATGCCCGATCGGCTGGGCGAGGGGCGCTGGGCATGGCCGGACGAGCGGCTTGCACGCCTCAAGTCGCTGGGGATTCGTCCCATCCTGACCCTGCTGCATCACGGCAGCGGGCCTCGCTACACGAGCCTCATCGATCCCGAGTTCCCTGGAAAATTCGCGCGCTACGCGGCGGCGGTGGCGGAGCGGTACCCCTGGGTCGTCGACTACACCCCCATCAACGAACCGCTGACGACGGCCCGCTTCAGCGGCCTCTACGGTCACTGGTATCCCCACGGACGCGATGACGCGACGTTCGTGCAATGCCTGCTCAACCAAATCCGGGCAACGGCCCTCGCGATGAGTGAAATCCGGCGGGTGCAGCCGCGTGCCCGCCTCATCCTCACCGAGGACGTGGGCCAGACGGCGAGCACCCCGTTGCTGGCCTACCAGGCGGATTACGAGAACGAGCGCCGCTGGCTCAGCATGGATCTCCTGTGCGGCCGGGTCGCGGCGGGCCATCCGCTATGGCAGTGGCTGCGCGGCAGCGGGGCGAATGCCTGCCTTCTCAGTCAGATGAAGGAGGAGACCTGCCCGCCCGACGTGCTGGGCATGAACCACTATTTGACCAGCAACCGCTATCTCGACGAGAATATGGACGCCTACCCGCGGGCGAGCCACGGCGGCAACGGGCGGCACCACGCGTATGCCGACGTCGAGGCGGTGCGTGTCGCGCATGCCCCGCAGGTCGATCGGATGGCGCTGCTCCGCCAAATGTGGGACCGCTACCATCGGCCGCTCGCCGTGACTGAGTCGCATCTGTTTGGCCCCCGCGAAGACCAGTTAGGCTGGCTCGCCGACGCCTGGAACGGCGCCCTGGCCCTGCGCGAGGCCGGCGTCGACGTCAAGGCCGTTACCGTTTGGAGCCTGCTGGGCACGTACGATTGGCATTGCATGGTCACGCGCTGTGAAGGCCTGTACGAGGCGGGCGCCTTCGACGTGCGGAGTGGCGTGCCGCGTCCAACCGCTGTCGCGTCGATGATTCGGTCGCTGGCCACATCAGGCCGGTTCCGCCACCCGGTCCTCCGGGGACCCAGGTGGTGGCAGCGCGCCTCGAGGTCGCTGTACCCACCGGTGCGGGCGGCCGGGCCGTCCTGCGCGGTGCCACGAGGCGGCGTGCTGATCACCGGCGCGCGTGGGACGCTGGGCCGCGCGTTCGCACTGGTCTGCGAGCAGCGCGGCATCGGGTACACGTCGGTCAGCCGGCAAAACGTGGATATCGCGGATCCAATGAGCGTGCGGGCCGCGATGGATCGATTCACGCCGTGGGCCGTCATCAACACCGCCGGCTACGTCCGCGTCGACGCAGCCGAACAGGACCGGGAGCGATGCTATCGGGACAACGTGCTGGGCACGGCGCACCTGGCCCAGGCCTGCGCGCAGCGCGGCATTCCCTACCTGACATTCTCGAGCGACCTGGTGTTTGACGGACAGGCGGACCATTTCGTCGAGACCAGCGCCACCAGGCCGCTCAACTACTACGGCATCACGAAGCGTGACTCGGAAGCCGCCGTGCGGGCCGCGGGCGGGCAGGGGCTCGTCATCAGAACCAGCGCGTTCTTCGGGCCCTGGGACGATCACAACTTCGTGACTCAGGCGCTCGGTTCCCTGAGCGCCGGAGCGCCAATGCGCGCGGCCGACAATGTGTGGGTCTCGCCCACCTACGTGCCGGACCTGGTCCACGCCGCGCTCGACCTGCTGATCGATGGCGAACATGGTGTCTGGCACGTTGCGAATCAGGGGGCCATTACGTGGGCCGACCTGGCGCGCACCGTGGCTCGGCTCGCCGGCCTCAACACCGATCTCGTGCAGGGCTGCCCCGCATGTGAGATGGGATGGCGTGCCCAGCGCCCCGAACGCGGCATTCTTCGCAGCCAGCGGGGGCAACTCCTGGGAGCGCTGGACAGCGCACTTGCCCGATACTTCGTCGAAGCGACGACCACCATGTACAAGACCGCGGCGTAAGGGGGCGACGATGAACAAACGCGTCGCGGTCGTGGGTGCCGGGTTTGCGGGGGCCGTACTCGCGCACGAGCTGGCCCGCAGCGGCCGGTTCCTCATCGATGTGTTCGAGGCGCGGGACCACGTGGCCGGTAACTGCCACACTTACCGCGACGCCGCGACCGGCGTCATGGTCCACCAGTATGGCCCGCACATCTTTCAGACGAATCGTGAAGACGTGTGGCGATACGTGAACCGCTTCGCCGAATTCGGGCCGTTTACGAACCGGGTCAAAGCGATCACCACACGCGGCGTCTTTTCATTGCCGATCAACTTGCTGACGATCAACCAGTTTTTCGGGAAGCGGATGAGCCCCAGGGATGCGGCCGCGTTTGTCGCGCAGCTGGGCGACCGGCGCATCGCGGAACCGCAGAATCTGGAGGAGCAGGCGCTGAAGTTCCTCGGCCGGGAGCTCTACGACGCGTTTTTCTACGGGTACACGAAAAAGCAGTGGGGGGTCGATCCGCGGAACCTGCCCGCCTCGATCTTAAAACGCCTGCCCGTGCGATTTGATTACGACGACAACTACTACGACGCCCGTTACCAGGGTATTCCGATCGGGGGCTACACGTCGATCGTCGAGCAACTGCTGGATGATCCCGCCATTGCGGTCCATCTCAAGCAGCACGTGACACGCGCGGACTTCCGAGGGTACGAGCATACGTTTTACAGCGGGCCGCTCGACGCCTACTTCGACTACGAGCTGGGCCGCCTCCAGTACCGCACGCTGCGCTTCGAGCGGTTCGATGCGGAGGGCGACTACCAGGGGAACGCCGTCATCAACTACTGCGAGGAGAGGGTGCCGTTTACACGCATCTCCGAGCACAAGCATTTCACGCCCTGGGAGAGTCATGAACAGACCGTGTGTTTCCGAGAGTACAGCGATTTGGCCGCGCCGGGCGATACACCCTACTATCCGCTGCGTCTGAACGACGACAAGGACCTGCTGCAACGGTATGTGAGCCTCGCTGAGCGTGAACCGAACGTGACCTTCATCGGACGGCTGGGAACCTACCGCTACCTGGACATGCACCTGGTGATCGCGGATTCGCTCGATCTGGCGAAGCGATCTCGCTGGCCGACCTTCACCCAGCCGCCGTTGGACAAATCGCCCGAGAGGACGAAGCATTCGGGGCGAGCGGCGTAAATTTCCTGCGATGCCGCGCCACGGCCGCCGGATGGAGGATCAGGCGCCGGAGCGGTACCGCGTCCGCGCGATCGTCGCATCCTTCAATAACCAGTTCGAGGAAGAGCCGGACGTGGTCGTCCGCGCGCCGGGACGCAATACGGCGATCGGGGACCACCTGGACTATCCGGCGCTTCCCCAGAACGGGACCGCCACCAGCCACACTATCGCCTGGGCGTCGCAGCAGAATGTGCTCCTGGCCGCAAAGCGCCGGCCGGACCAGGGTCTCAAGCTGGTGTCCATCAATCACGATCAGCGATTCACGATCAGTCTGGACGACCTCGATGGCTTGGCGCAGGAAGCATCGCAATCCAATCTGCCCGACATCTACGGCCAGGACCCGTATCCGTGGGCGCTGCACGTCCTGGCCCTGCTTTTTTCGGCCAAGCATGGCCGCCGGGGCGTCCGCACCGGCATGCCGCTGCACGGGGCGGAGTTGGTGATCGACGGCAATATCCCGATCGGTGCCGGACAGTCCAGCTCGGCGGCATTTCTCGTGGCCGTTACGCTGGCATGCAACGAGCTCTTTGGGTGGGGGATTCCGCGCAGCGACGTGTTCACGCTGGCCGATATCGCGCGCAGCGGAGAGCATGAGGACTACTCGCCCTTTATCAGGGCGGGACGGTCTGGCTATCTGGATCAGATCACCATTTTGACGGCGATGGAAGGAAAGGCGGTCGTGATCGATCATGGAAACTACCGGGACGTTCGCCTGATCGATCTCGACCAGGTGGAAGAGCGTGGCTACCGCAACGTGGTCATCCAGCCGGGGCTCAGCCGCTCACTGGGTGAGACCGAGTGCGGGACCCGGGTCGAGGAGTTGAGCCGCGTGCCGCGCGCGCTCAACGGGATCCTGTCCCGCCGCCGCTCGTCGTGGGTGCCAAAGGATCACATTCACCAGTTTACGCTCGACGAGTGGCGCGAAGCGGCTGACGCCCTGGAGGCTGACGATCCTACGCTGGCCCGGCGCGCGCGCTACGTCTTCGAAGAGAAGGAACGCACCGCCCGTTTCCTGCAGGCGCTCGCTGACGGCGGGGTCGCCCGGCTGGTCGAGCTGGTCAATGCGTCGGGCGAGGCCATGTCGATGAGCGGCCCCTACCAAGTCAGCGGCTACAATCAAGTCCCGAAGGGCGAGCGGCGCATCGCGGCGCTCGACCTTCTGCGCGAGATCGTGCTGCGGCGCGCGGGGGCCGGCGCGGCGGCACGGATGATCGGCGGCGGTGGGGCGGGGCCCCTCTATCTCCTCCTTCCCGACGAGACGCTACGAAACCCGGCGTTCGTCAAGGGCGTGATCGAAGATTGGCGTCGACGAACGGGCCTGACCGCGAGCGTCACGCGGGATCGGCCCGCGCGTGGCGCGGAGGTGCTCTGGCGCCGTCCCGTACCGCGGATCATCAAGGGCAACGGAGCGCGACGCGTGGAGACCTATGCCGATATCGAAGGCAACACCGTCTACAGCCTGGTGGACGAGCGCGCCGGGATTACGGCCGAAGTGGTACCCGCGCGCGGCACCATCCGCGCTTTGCGCGCGAACATCGGTGGCAGCATGAAGGCGATCCTCTTCAATCCGGAGATCAAGCCGGCGGAAAACGGTGCGGCCCCGTATCTCGGTCCGTGGATCAATCGGGTTGAGGACGCGCGTGCGGTTTATCGCGGCCAGCGGGTAAACCTCATGAACGTGCGGGGCGTGCGCGACGATGGACGAGGGCACACGCTCCAGGGGCTGATGACGCACGGGTGGCACGTCGACGAAGACCAGATCCGCGTCGATGAGGAAGGCATCCAGGTGGTGTCCTGCATCCACTCGGCGGATTACAGCGATGACCCGGAGGTGCAGCGGCGGTTCGGGCCGACGCGCACCGTCCTGACCCACCGTCTCGAGGGGCGGCGCGTTTACGTGAACTCCGCGATCACCCACCTGGAGACCGGGCACGACGCGCTGCACCGCGTCCCCGTGCTCGCGGGGGTCCAACCCTGGTTCCTGCTGGACCGTCTGAAGCATTTCCACGTGGAGGTGACGATCCCGGCGCACCGGCATCGTCTCCATCGCTTGGGGATGATCCCCCTGTCATTCATGCCCGCCCTGCCGATCCGGAGAAATTCGAAACACGACTTCCGCAAGGGTCGGACTCTGGGGAACGAGACTTACGATGACACCTATTCCCGGCTGACCACGAATGGAGACCACCCGCATCCCGTGGTGACGCTGAAGGACTGGTTCCGTGATCTCCATCTGTCGGTCGGCGTAGTGCGTGGGTACGACGAGCTCACGATGTATCGGCCGGCCGGAATGAACACCGTTTGTCTGCAGCCACAGATCAGCGCGCCGCTCGCTGCCCAGGTGCCGAGCATCGCGCGCGGCGAGACCTTCGAGACCAGCATGTATGTCGAGGCGATGGCGCTGTCCCGGCTGGGCGTCCCGTGCCGGTTCGCCGCCGCGGACCCTCCAGAGGCGCGCCGCGTGAATGATCGGCATTTTCCGGTGCTCTTGACGGGCGGGATGGGCACGTCGCCCTTAGCGCACCCGGAGAAAACGGCAACGCACAAAGATGCGTTCCGCGTGTGCTTCGGCGGGAAGTGGCATATCTACGGGACTGGTCACGAGACGAAGGATCCGACCAACCCGCCGCCCGGCCATCGTCCCCACCGAGGCAGCGTCCTGTTCCACCTCGTCTCCGACCACCAAGCGGGTCCATACGTCGAGCTCGATCCGCCCCTCCTGCTGGGGAAGTTTCCCCCGGGCATCTACGAAGCGCCGACTCTGGTCGCCGAGGGCGAAACACTGCACATGTTCGCGCAGACAACGTACTACCGGCTCGCGGGAACGATCGAACACTTCGTGTCGAACGATGGACATCACTTTACCTGGAGGAACACCGCCCTCCGTTCCATCGCAGGCGGCCCGCAGGCAGGCGTTTACGATGCGGACGCAGCCTGGCTGCCGATCGGGGGCAGAACCCGGCCGGTGCTGACGTATTCCGGTTTTTCGCGCGACGGCGGCCGCGACGACCGGCCCGATCCCTGCGTGTTCATGGCCGTAAGCGATAACGGATGGGATGGGCCATTCGTCCATGGGCGCGCGCCCCTACTGGCGGACGCGGACGTCCCCTGGCATAACTCGCACGATCCCGCCAACCCGTTTTATGAATGGGGATTGGAGGGCGGCCAGATCATGGCGATGCCGAACGGCACCTATCTGCTGCTTGCGGTGGCGTTCGAGCAGCGGCCCGGACGGGACTACATGCCGGCGCAGCGGCTGCTGTTTGCAATCTACGACAGGAATTTCAGGTTGATCGAGGTCTCCAACCCGATCCTGCCGCGGTCGCCGGCCTGGGATGAGTACGGGCACGGCAGCATGATGATCGATGTGAACGACCCGCGGCGGCTGCGCCTGCTGTTCCAGGCGCGGCCCGCCAACGAGGACCAGGCCTTCCGGGACAGTAACAGCTGGCGGCTTTTCGAAGCGGTGTTCGACGTGTCGCATTTCTCACCTGGCATCTGAATCCAACCCCTGCTCCGCCCGGCCCGATTCGAGGTGCGGCGTCATTTCACCACCCGCGCAGCCTGGGCTGCGCTCACGGAGGCCAGCAGGCTCTCGAGCCTCGCGATGCTCATTGGCTTCGTCAGGTGGAAGTCGAATCCCGCCGCCTGTGACCGGGCTTTGTGCTGACTTTCTCCCCAGCCGGTCAGCGCGACGAGCGTCATGCGTTTGCTCCATGGCTGCTCGCGAATCCGCTGCGCGGCTTCGTAGCCGTTCAGCTTCGGCATCGCAATGTCGAGAAAGATCACGTCCGGCCGGAACGCCGCCGCCGCATTCACCGCCTCGAGCCCATCATGCAAAGCGTGCGCCTCGTGCCCGAGGAGTTCCAGTAATTCCTTCAGCGCGTTGGCGTTGTCGGGTTGATCATCGACCACGAGCATTCGCAATGGCGCGGAGTCCCCGGTCCTGCCCCCGTCCTGCTCGACGTCGTCCGTGGCGACCGCAGGTTGGCTGATCGGGAGGCGAACGAGAACCTCGCTGCCCTTGCCCGGGCCGTCACTCCTCACCTCGACGGTCCCACCATGCAGTTCGACCAGACCCTTGACCAGTGTCAAACCGATTCCGAGGCCACTCCGCGGGCGCTCCAATGAATGATCGGCTTGCGCGAACATCTCGAACACCTGCGGCAGAAACTCTGGCGCGATCCCCATGCCATTGTCGCGCACCGAGATCGTGACGTTCGCAGCGTTGCGCTGGGCCACCAGGCGGATCTGCCCCCCGCGGTCGGTGAACTTCGCGGCATTGTTCAGCAAATTGGCGAACACCTGCGCGAGGCGCGTCACGTCGGCAGACAGGTAGACGGGCTCATCCGGGAGCGTGACCCGGAGCTCATGGCCAGCCTGCTCCATGAGCGGACGGCAGGCCTCCACCGCGTCCTCGAGGATAGTCGCAAGTTCCACCCGTTCTTTCTTCAATTCCACCTTCCCGCGGGTGATGCGGCCGACGTCGAGGAGGTCGTCCACGAGACGGACGAGATGTCCGAGCTGCCGCTCCATCCTCGAGCGGGCCTGCTCGACGACCGTTCCGTTGCCCCGCGACAACCGCATGATCTCCAGGCCCTGCTGGAGAGGCGCGAGCGGGTTGCGCAGCTCGTGCGCCAGCGTGGCCAGAAACTCGTCCTTGCGCCGATTGGCTTCTTTCAGGGCCTCGTCGGCGAGCTTGCGCTCGGTGATATCGCGCGTGAAGCACTGCGTATGCACGAATTGGTCCCCGTCCCAGAGCACGCTGGAATCGATCAGCACGATCTTGACCGACCCATCTTTGCACTTCACGCGGGCTTCATACTCGCGCACCTTTTCGCCGCGATGCAGGCGCGCCAGGATGTCCGCGATGAGGTCCTGGTCGGCATGAAACTCCGCGATGTTATGTCCGACATACTCGTCGCGGGCATAGCCCAACATCTGCAGCTCGGCATCGTTCGCCCACAAAATGACCCCGTCCGGGCCGACGCGGTGCAATCCAATCGCCGCGGTTTCCAGGAACATGGACAGCTGGTTCGTCCGGCGCAGCAGTTCCAGCTCCGCTTCTTTCAGAGCGCTGGTATCGTGGAAAACGTTGATCGCACCCACGATGGCGCCTGTGTCATCGCGGATCGGATCGATGTTCACGAGCACGGAAATCCGCGAGCCGTCGGGCCGCTCGATGACCACGTCCACATTGCGGAAGGCGCGCCCGTCCTGCATCGCCATGGCCATTGGTGTCTGGTCGTGAGGCAGCGCAGTGCCGTCCGGATACCACAACCGGAACGAGCCGCAGAACCGCTCATCGCGGTCGCCCAATCTGGGGACGCGACCCCAGAGCTCGGCGGCTTTGTCGTTGTAGTAGGTGACCATTCCCGAGGGGGCTTCGCACGTGTAGACGGCCGCGGGCAGCAGCGCCATCAACCGGCGGTAGCGCTCTTCGCTGGCGCGGAGCGCCGCTGCGGACTCCCGAGCTTCCGTGAGGTCGACCAGGACATTGATGCCGCCCGTGATCCGGCCGGAGGCATCCCGCAGGGGCGTCGGGAAGGGACGAAACAGGATCCGCCGGCCGTCAGGCCGCTCGGCGATTGCCTCGGTTCCGCGTACCGGACGACCCTCCTTCAGGGCCACGGCCATTGGACACTCGTCGTGTCGCATCGGTGTACCGTCGGGATAATACAGCTTCCAGCTCACGCACCACTGGTCAGTGCCGATCTCGGGGACGCGGCCGGAGAATTCGACCGCCGCGCGATTGAAGTACGTCAGGCGTCCGTCCGCGTCGGTCGTGTACACGGCCGCCGGAACGGCGTCGAGCATCTGCCGCAGGGTGTGGTCGCTTTCGCCGGCCGCTCGCGACGGAGCGGGATGGGCTACTGAAACGTCTTTCATCTGACCTCCATATCGCTCGCTGGAGAAGCCGCTATTAGCACGGCTCTGGCAGGGTATCAATGTCTCCACTAGGGTTCCTAAACTCGTCACGGGGCGGTGGAAAAGTCCATCCACCCGTCTGGCGGGCGATCTCGATTCCGAGGAGCGCCGGACCTCGGCAGCTGCCGGAACCAGAGCGTGTCCCCTGTGGTCGCGTTGAACGCGTACATCCCATCATCCGCCGGCCATGTACACCACGCCCTCGGAGACGACCGGCTCAGCGAAGCTGCCCCTCCTCGGCGCCTCTCGCTTGCAACCTTGCGATCGTCCCTCGTATCCAACGCGTATGCTCCTCCACCTCTCCCTCCTCGCGACGATCGCCGCCAGCGCCCAGACGCCGCAAGCGGCGCCGCAAGCGCGGCTGCTCGAAGCCCTGCAAACAAACAGGCTCCCTCTGACCATGAGCGAGGGTCGGCCCGCCGGGCCCGGCTGGGATTGGCTCGTGGGGGAAGCGCGAAATGCCCGCTTCACATTGATCGGCGAAGAACACGGCGTCGCGGAGACTACTCAGCTTGCGGCGGCGCTGTTCAGTGCGCTCCGTCCATCGGGTTACAGCCGGTTCGCCATCGAGCTCTCGCCGCCCATCGCGCAGGACATCGAAACGGCCGCGCGGCGCAATGGCCAGCAGGGGATCGAGGATTTCCTGTCCGCACCCAACATCTTCACCTTCTACAACCTGCACGAGGAAGCGCGTTTCCTCGCGGACGTCGTCCAGGCGGCGCCGAAGAATGAGCGGGTCCTGTTCGGATTCGACCGCGAGATCTTCAACGATCGCTATCTGATCTCCAAGCTCGAACCCAAAGTCCCGCCGGGCGCACGCGCGGCGTTTGCGCGCGTCAAGGAGGCGTCCACCAACGCGTGGGCGCAGAACGCGCGGACCGGCAACCCGGATGACATGTTCATCCTGGCGGCAGACTCGGGGTTGGTGTCGGCGCTGCGCGCCGCCTGGCCGAATCCGGACCGTGAGAGTGACGCGGTGATGCGCACGCTCGAGGCGTCGCTGGCCATCGAAACGGCGGAACGCGGCGGCGGCGCATGGCCCTACATGGAGCGCCGAGCGCAATGGGGGCGGAACAACTTTGCCGCGCTGTTACGGGCGGAATCCCCAAAGATCCTGATGAAGTTCGGCTACAACCACATGATCCGCGGCGCCAATTATTTCAATGGATTCGATATCGGCGCCATGGCGGACGAGGTGGCAGCCCTCACGGGCGAGCGCGCGTTTCACATTCTCGTGCTCCCGGGTCCCGGATCTCGTCAGGCGGTCCTTGGTGGAAGCGGCTTTGGGTCCACCGCGAGCGAGGAGTTTGACGAGCTCCGCGCCGGCGATCAGCGTCTCACGCGCGTGCTCTCGAATGCGAATGCCACCGGTCATGAAGTGATCGACCTGCGGCCCCTGCGGCGCCTGGCCATGCGCGGCCTCGAGACCTGGAATGCCGACGTCATCAAGACGATCCACGGCTATGACGCGGTCGTGATCTGGAAGAGTGCACATGCCTCGTCAGGCTTGAAGAAGCCAGGACCTAATTGACGGAACATTCCCCTCCTCTCCGTTCGTCGTCAGAATACAGCCATGCCAAAACTCCGCGTGCACAACTTTGCGATCTCGCTCGACGGGTACGGAGCGGGGCCACGACAGACTCGCGAGGAACCTCTGGGTGTCGGAGGCGAGGAACTTCACAACTGGTTCGTTCCCACGCGCACATTCCGCGAGAAAAACGGTCAAGCCGGCGGAACGACCGGAGTCGACAACGACTTCGCGGCCAGGGGTTTCGCGGGGATCGGCGCCTGGATCATGGGCCGCAACATGTTCGGCCCGATCCGGGGCGCGTGGCCGGACGAACAGTGGCGTGGCTGGTGGGGACGGAACCCGCCGTATCACGTGCCCGTGTTCGTGCTCACGCATCATGCCCGCCCCTCTCAGCCCATGGAAGGCGGCACGGTCTTTCACTTCGTGACGGGCGGCGTCCGCGAGGCGCTGGACCGCGCGTTCGAGGCAGCGCACGGCCGCGACGTCCAGCTCGGTGGCGGGGTCTCGACGATTCGGCAGTATCTCGAGGTGCGACTGATCGACGAGATGCATGTCGCGATCGCGCCCCTGCTGCTCGGCTCCGGCGAACACCTGTTTGCGGGACTGGATCTAACCGCGCTCGGCTACACCTGCGCCGAGCACGTGCCGTCACCGAACGCCACGCACGTGGTATTCAGGAAGCGCGAGCAATGACCGACCACAATCCCCCGGGACACGAGCTGCTCTGCGAACAGGCGCGTCATGGCGTTGAGCGCGACCTTGCTCCGTAGTCACTGGGCGCTTCTGCGGCCATGCGCTCGAGGTCCGCGAGTGACAGCTGCGGATCACAGAGGCGCCTGACCAGGCGCGCCCGCTGCGCCGAGAGCTCGCCCAGCAGATCGAGGACTTCGGCGTGATTAGAGGTATGGCGTTTCTTGCGTCAAGAATCGCCGCGGCGCGCGACAACAGCCGCGGCGTGGTGGGCGTCGCACCCGGGGCGCGGCTCTGGGCGCTGCGCGTCTTTCAATGCGGCGGCCTGACGTTCTTCTCCGACATCATCGCGGCGATGGACTGGTCGATCGACGAGGGGATGAAAGTCCTGAACATGAGCCTGAGCGGCGGCGGGCGCGACGACGGCAATTGCGGCTTCAGCAACGGCGACGTCTTCCACCAGGCCGTGTGCCGCACGGTGGCCGCCGGAATCACGATCGTCGTCGCCGCGGGCAACTCCTCGCGCGACGCGGCGCTCGAGCGGCCGGCGTCCTACGACGAGGTGATCACCGTGAGCGCCAGCGATTCGACCGACGCGCTCGCGTCGTTCTCGAACTTCGGCGCCGACATCGACCTCGCGGCCCCCGGCGTCCGCATCCTCAACACCTACATCGACGGGCAATACGTGCGGCTCAGCGGCACGTCGATGGCGAGCCCGCACGTGGCGGGCGCGGCCGCGCTACTGATCGCTTCTTCGCGCCGCACGCTGTCGCCGGCGCAAGTGAAAGAGGCGCTGATCCGCAACGCCCGGGGCACGGTCCGGAACGACCGCGACGGAACCCCCGACCGCATCGTGTACGTGGGAAGCTTCTGACAGCCCTGCGGCCGTTCCCCTCTCTTCTGTTACCGGGAGAGGGGAACGGTCTGTTTTACTTCACCCACCAATCCGGCTGAGCGGACCGTCACCGTAGTCGTCGGCAGCATCGTCCCACTGCGATGCTGCTCGGCATCGGAGATCTCTGCCGGAATAATTGTGCGCAGATAGGGATCCGCCGCTGCTCCATCGAGGAGCCGATGCCGTGAGCGCCGCGAGCCCCCTTCCGGTTACTTCTTGCCCTCTTCGCGCCGCCGTCTGCGGCGCGCCCGGCGATCCGTAAGCGTTCCAGGAACGGGAGGTAGCTGCGTCCAATTCATCGCGGCCCATTCCCACGCGTAGAACGCGCCGTCGTCACAAATGACGACGATGCCGGCGCCCGGGGACCCTCCCGCGACTCCCTGAAACTGAAAAGCATGGAGCGGTTCTCGTGCCATAAGAAACTCCTTCGATAGTTCAAGTCATGCTCGTTTTGACATCGGGTCGCGCTGGAAGAAAAAGTCCCACACGGGTTACGGTGTGAGACTCGTCCTTGCCGAGTCGGGACGGCGGGATTTGAATTCAACGGCTCCCAAGCGGAGCCGTTGCTTTTTAGGCACTTACCTGTTTCCAAGAGACCGCATTGGCCGCTATCGGTATCTATGGAACGGCAAACATTACGGCAAATATACTCTGCGCCGTCATTAGGATGTAGTCGAAACTGTGAATCGCGGTCTGTTTAATCGATTATGGGGCCTCAAAAGACGAGACTGGATCAGCGCTGGCCTACAAGGTTTTTGAAGCGCGGGTGTCCCCGCAGCGGGTCCCACGTCGGATCGATGCGAAGCCACGCGCGTGTGAGGTAGCCCGGGATCGACAGCAGGTATTCGAGACGATCGAGAGCCGAATCATACTCGCCGGCCATCGCGTAGATCCGAGCGAGGTCCCACTCGCGAGCGTAACCCTGATATGTATCCTCATTGATCGGCCGCAGTTCTGCCGCGCGCCGCCCCTCCTGAATGGCCTCCTGCATTCGACCTAGCCCGGCATAGGCAATGCCCAAGGCGCTATGGAGGCGCGGATCCTCCGGCTGCTGCCCAAGCCTCGCGACCACGATCGCACGCGCGGAGTCGGAATACGCGCGCGCCACATGAGGAC
>DASYTD010000147.1:0-7573 GCA_036002655.1 Gemmatimonadales bacterium | reverse complement strand
GCGCTCCAGCAGCTCGAGCGCGGCTTGTCGGGCCGGCTGGCGGCGCTGCGCAGCGAGATCCTCGAGCTCGAGGCGTTGATCGCCTACGACATCGACTTTCCGGAGGAGGATGAGGGACCCGTCAGCGCAACAACCGTGCGTCGTGCGTGGTGCGTCGTGCATGATCGTGTGGCGGATCTGTTGCGGACCGCGCCGGAGGGAGAACGGCTGCGCGAAGGCGCGCTGCTCGTGATCGCCGGCCGGCCGAACGCGGGCAAGTCGTCGCTCTTCAACGCGCTGCTGGGCACCGAGCGCGCGATCGTGACCGAGATTCCGGGGACGACCCGCGACGCCATCGAGGCGCACGCGGTCATCGAGGGCTTTCCGTTTCGCATCGTGGATACGGCCGGCTTACGCGACAGCGAGGAGCGCATCGAGCGGCTCGGCATCGAGGTCAGTAAGAAGTATCTCGCCGCGGCGGACTTGGTGTTGTTCTGTGAAGAGCAGGATGACCCCTCACGAGCCGCGTTCCTGGCACAGGTGCAGGCGCCGGTCGTCGTCGTGCGCACGAAAGCGGACGGCCCGACGGCCCGACGGCCCGACGGCCCGTCGGTCTCCGTGATCACTGGGGAGGGTTTGCCCGAGTTACGTCGTCGCCTCGCGGCAGTCGCGTTCGGTCGCCTGCTGGCGCTCGGTGATGTCGAGCCGGTCGTGACGCGGGCGCGGCATCGCACCGCGCTGCAGCGCGCGGTGGCGGAGCTGGACGAGTTTTGGCGGGCGCGGGAGAGCGGGGTGGATGCGGCGGCGTCCGCGACACACCTGCGCGCCGCCGTCGCCGCGCTCGACGACCTCATCGGCGCGGTTACGCCGGAGGATGTGCTCGACCGCGTGTTCGCGGCATTCTGCGTGGGGAAGTGAGCGATTCGATCATCCGTCGGTAAATCTACTCGGGGGGAGTAGCCTCGCCGGTTGCCACCCGCCACACCTCATCCGCCAGCCATTCCAGGCGCTGCTGGGCGTAATCGAGCTCCGCGGACGTCATGCTCTTGGCCCGGCGCGCAATCTCGCGGGCGTGGCTCAGCAATTCGTCCAGCACCTCCCGCAGCGGCCGATTGTGGCGGCGCTCGGGGGGGGGCACCGCCGGGGAGGTGGAACGGTCGGGGGAGGCAGGAGGCCGTTTACCGCGAGGAGTCACGCCGTTTGGATACCCGATGCCCGGTCGTCCGCCTGCCGCAGCTCGTCCGCCGTGGCCCGGACCGTGGACGCGGCGCCGTGCTCGGCGCAGTAGTTCTCGACCAGGCGGAGGCCGAGGTAATAGCCGGAGCGCTCGGGGAGCACCTTGCCGGCGAGCAGTCGGGCTGCCGGGCTCATGCCCCCCGACAAATAGCGGAGCCGCAGACCGAGTCCCGACGAGTCCAGATCGTTGGCGGAGGCGCGCCGTAGGAAGGAGTCCAGCTCGCGCAGGCGCCGATACTGCCGGCGGGTGTAGCCGAAATACTCCCACGGCTCGAATCCGGGCGCGACCGCCTGTGAGGCGACGATCGCCGCCCCTTCGTTGACGACCAGCTCGCGCAGCGTCGCGCGCGAGCCCAGTTCCCAGATGTCGTAGTAGCCCCCGCCGACTCCGCCGAGCTCGCCGACGAAGCGACGGATCGCCGCGCGGCTGGAGGGCGACGTGTAGCGCAGCGCGTGCGCGACTTCGTGCGCGATCCAGAGCGGCAAGAGATGCGGAGCGAGCCCCATGCCGTACGTCTGCGCATTGGGCCGACCGGTGAAATGCTCGAGGCAAACGAACGCGATGCCACGCCCGCCCACGACGAGCTCGCCGGCATTCGCGGCGCCCACGCCGACCATCAGGTAGAGATCGACCGCACAGTCCGCTTCCAGCAGCTCCAGGGAGCGGCGCAGCGCGTCCTCGGCGATCGCGACCACATCTACGTCGTCGAGCATGCGCTTGAGATCGGAGCGATCGGCACGCATCGCCGTTTCGATGATCGGCTCCGCATGCGGCGAGTCCGGATCGAGCACGTAGTTCTGCCAGTACGCGCTCAGGACGGGACGATGGTGATCGAGATACTCGTGGTATGCCGCGGAGGGATCCGACGCGGAGAGCGTCGCAAGGAATTCCGGCACGAGATTGACGAGCATGGAGCTGGTTGCCGCCCCAATTTGGGAAGGCGGTCAGCGGATTTCAATCTCGAGTGCGACGGACTCCGACTTGACATTTCGGGAGAGGTCGGTCACCGCCACCGTGACCCGGTACCGCCCGGCAGGCAGCTTGTCGGGCTCGATGACGAGCCGTTCACTGGCGGTGCTGAAGGTCGCCGCCCGCTCGAACTCGAAGACTACCGGGCGCGCGGATCCTCCGAACATGCGCGCCACCACCGATCGCACGGGGGCGAACGAGTAGCGCACGCGATACCGAGACCGACCGCTCGGGTCGGCTGTGAGACCGTAGATCTCCACATAAGCGGCCAGTGGTGTGCCGGCTGGGTACTTGAGATCCGCGGGCATAGCGCGCAGTGTCGCGTCACGGTCTGACGGCACCGCCTTCCCCGCGACGGGCGCGAGCACCAGCGAGGACAACCCGAGATCGGCAAGGGAGAAGGCCGGTACGGTCAACGGACGGCGAATGCGTCCCAGTGCTTCTGCCGAATCGATGTCGAGCCCAAGGTCATATCGGCCCGGTGGCACCGTCAACTGCAGGAGACCAGAACCTCTAATCCGCAGCGGTGCGACACGTGGGTCCCCCCACAAGACCACGGCCGCCGAGTCTCCGCGCGCCTTGTAGTAGATATCTGTGAGACCGAGCTCTGCGCTCATGAAGATCGCTGTCCATGCGTGCGCCACGAGCGGAGCCGGAAGCGTCGAGCGATCGGTGTTCAACAGCACGTACGAGCTCCGGACCTGCTGGCGCGATGTCGGCGCGAAATACTCGTTCCTCCCGAAATGCACGCTCAGCGGGCCCTGCGGAGTCCAGTAAAGCCAGGCTTCGTCGTCGAGGTGGCTGGTGCATCCCAACCGGTACATGCCCTGTCCACGCAGATCGGAGACGCAGTTCGCCTGCATGTCGGGCCGCCCGTGGCGCAGAAAGACCAGCCCTGGCGCGGTGAGTCCCGCGTGAAACGCGAGCGGCATGGCGGTGTCTTGCAGCGCTTGCATGCTGATCGCGGCGGCTTGGCGACCGACCAGCATGTGCTCCCATGAGGGGCCAGGCATCACTCCGGGTAGCAGCTCCACCGAATCGGTGATCTCACGCCGCGTGTCGAAAGCCATCAGGGCCCGCGCCAGCGGAGAGTGATACCGTGTTCGCTGGGGATGCAGCAGCCGGTACATGCGACGCGCCTCGGCGCGCCGCGCGTAATGCTCCTCGAGCCGCTCGTTGCGCGGGGTCAGCAAGTCCGGGTCGCGCTGCTCCCAGAACCGCGCAAAGAATGCGCGCCGCTCCTCCACCGGGGTCGCTTCGTGCCGGGCCACTTCGTCAGGAGACGCGATGAGCCGTGCTTCATCCCACAGCGCATCGGTCGAGTCGACATCCGCCCGGGCAACAGCGGAGTCGTGCCATGCGAATCCGGCGTCGGCTCGGCCGGCAAGGAAATTTGCCTCGGCGCGCAACAAGCAAGTCGCCGCAGTCACCGCACCGCGCGACGTGGCGAGAACGAGCAGCGAATCCGCCTGTGCACCCCGCTCGAGCGCGATCAGCAGCTCCGCTCGGTGCTCGAGCGCGACAGGTTGCTCCCCGTGCCGTGCCAAAGCGCGCTCCGCTCGCCTCCAAATCTCGGGGCTGCGATAGACATCCCGGAATCGTTGCCACGCGTCCTGGTAGTCAGGCGTGACGGCGAACAGGCCCAGCAGCGCCTCGCGCGCGATCCAGTCGCCGTCGTCACTGCGGAGGTAGAATCCGACCTTCATTTGCCAGTACCACGGAGCGGGGTCGCGAGGAGCGAGCCGCGCGGCAACGCGGAACTCGTCCAACGCTGGAAACCGGCCGATTATGGGACGCGCGTAGTGGACGCGGCCGAGAAGAAAATGCGCGGCGGCGTTGCGTGGCTGACGTGCTACGAGCTGCTCTGCAAGTCGCAGTGCCTGGCGTATGTTGCCGGCGGCGAGGGACGACTCGGCCTGCGCGGCTTGCAATACGACAACCGCCAGCAGCGGTGCGAACACCGTTAAGCCTTGGGCGGCGTGCGCATCCTGCGGCTGATTTCGGTGAGAAACTTGCGCTCCGCGGGGGTGAGGCTGTCCACCCCGCTGGCAATGATCTTGTCCAGCACGCGATCGATTTCGGCGTTCGCTCGCGCGTCGGCTTCGCCCCTCACTTTCCTGCGCTGCGCGGACGGCGGGACCGCGCCGCTGCGATTTGCGCGGGGCGGCTGCGAGACGAGCACGCTCGACTCATGCGTCTGCTGCTGGCGGCGTTCGCCTCGGGTGGCGTACCAGTCCTGGCCTTTCAGATAGAGCAGCCCCGCGGCCACGCCGCCGAGGTGCGCCAGGTGGGCGATACCGTCGGTCACGCGCGCCAGGGCGAGCACCAGGTCCACTGCCACGAGAAACGTCACCAGCCAGCGCGCCGGGATGGGGTCGGGCAGGGGGAACACGAAGACGGGATGGTTGGGCCAATACCACGCAAAGGCGACCGCGACCGCGAGCACGGCTCCCGATGCTCCCATCATCAGCGTCACCGGGACCCACTGCATCAAGAGGAACGAGAAGGCCGCCCCGCCGACGCCGCATAGCAGATAGAAGAGGACGAACATCCGGCCACCCATGCGCTCTTCGACGGACGGGCCGAATACGAACAGCATCAGCATGTTGAACGCGAGGTGCAGCACCCCCGCGTGGAGGAACATGTAAGTGAGGAAGGTCCACGGGCGCTCGACGGCAAACAGCGGTGCGAACCCGAACGCGCTCTGGAAGCTCGGGTCCACCAACAGCGTCTTCTGAATCAGGAAGACGAGCAGGTTGGCGACGAGAAGGCGTCGCACCCAAAGGGTCAAACCGAACATCCGCTGCGGGCCCATCAGTCCTCGTTCTTTTCTAGGCGTCTACGGCGTGAGGGCGTCTCTGGTTTTATCCCCCTTTTCCGGCCTGGTTGTTCCGGGCCAGGCGTGCGATGCGCTCGCACAACTCCGGGAAAGGGATGCCCGCCGCCTGTGCGGCCTGAGGGAACAGACTGGTACGGGTCATTCCCGGCAGGGAGTTGGCTTCCAAACAGAAGATGTCCCCCTCGGGGCTTACCCGGAAGTCGATCCGCGAGTAGCCGCTGAGCTTCAAGGCGCGGTGCGCCATCAGCGCATACTCCTGCAATTGTCGGGCGAGCAGGGTTTCGATCTTGGCCGGGAAGGTCTCCTCGGACATGCCCGGCGTGTATTTCGTCTCGTAGTCGAACAACTCGTGCTTCGGAACGATCTCGCCCACCGGAAGTGGCATGTCCCCCAGCACGCCGACCGTCAGCTCCCGCCCCGGGATGAACTGCTCCGCCATCACTTCATCGTCATAGCGGGCGGCCAGTTTCACCGCATCGCCCAAATCCTGAGCCTTCTTCACCAGGGTCAACCCGACCGAAGAACCCTGCTTGGACGGTTTGACGATCACGGGCCAACCCAAGGCGGTGCTCACGTCTTCGGCGGCCACCGGCGCCATGAACCAGGCCGGCACCGGCACCCCGGTCGCACGAAACAGGCGCTTGGAGAGGTCCTTGTCCATCGCCAGCGCGCTCGCGAGCGGGCCGCTGCCGGTGTAGGGGACGCCGATGACGTCGAGCACCGCCTGCAGCGTGCCGCCCTCCAGCGCGCCTCCGTGGACGGCGAGGAAGATCACGGCGGCATCCCGCAGCGCCGGGAGCTCGGCCAGGCCTTCGGACAGCATGCGCCGCTCGCGCTCGGCGAGCGCGTCCACGCTCGGCGGTGCGGTGCCGACGGCGCCTCCCAGCAGGTCGCGCTCCGCCTGCTCGTCGAGCAGGCCGCCGGCGGTGTCCACGACGCTCACGTCGTGTTTGCGACTGCGCAGCGCCGCCACGATCTGCGAGGCGCTCGCGAACGCGACGGCGCGCTCGGCCGTCGCGCCGCCCGTGAGCACGACCAGGCGCATCAGCGGAGGCCCGCCAGCTGGTGCAGCAGATCGTAGCGGGTAACGATGCCCACGACTTTGCCGTTGCGGCGGACGAGCGCCGCCGGCGTCGTGCGCGAGAGCAGCGTCGTGAGCAGCGCCACCGGCGACTCGCCATCCACGACGGGGAATGGCGGGTCCATCACGTCACGGACGGGACTGTCGAGCGTCTTCGGCTGCCCGATGGCCCGCGCCATCAGCGTCTGCTCGGAGACGGCCCCCACGCCGTCGTTGCCGTCCAGCACCGGTAGCTGCGAGACGTTGTAGGTCGTCATCAGATTGAGCGCCTGCCGCACCGACGCTTCGGGTGCGACGTGAATCAGAGACGGCGCGTCGCTGTTCTTCGCGGCGACCAGGCGCCCCACGGTCGGCCGCTCGTCGTCGATCAGCTGATTCTCGCGCAGCCACTCTTCGTTGTAGACCTTGGTGAGGTAGCGCTCACCGGTGTCCGCCAGCACCGTCACGACCAGCGCCTTGGGATCGTCGAGCCGGCGCGCTACCTCGAGCGCCGCGACGACGTTGACGCCCGTCGATCCTCCCACGAACAATCCTTCCTCCCTCGCCAGCCGGCGCGCCATCTGGATCGCGTCTTTGTCGCTGACGACCACCCACTCATCGATCACGTCCCAGTGCAGCGACGTGGGGATCTTGTCGCCGCCGATTCCCTCGACTTTGTAGGGCTGCCCGTCGCTCTTCCGCTTCGTCTTGGCGTAATCGGTGTAGATGGATCCGACCGGATCGCCCGCCACGACGCGGATCTTGGGGTTTTTCTCTTTCAGATATTTGCCGGCGCCGCTGACCGTCCCGCCGGTGCCCGGCGCGCATACGAAATGCGTCACCTTGCCGTCGGTCTGTTCCCAGATCTCCGGGCCCGTCGTCTGGTAGTGCACGTCGGGGTTCACCGGATTGTAGTGCTGGTCGGCGAAGATCGCGTTGTCGTGGGCCGCGGCGATCGCGCGGCCTTTCATGATGTAGTTGTCGGGGTGATCGGGCGGGACGGCGGTGGGCGTGATGATGACCTCGGCGCCCAGGGCACGGAGCAACCGCGACTTCTCCTGCGACATCTTGTCGGGCATCGTGAAGATGCAGCGATAGCCTTTGACCGCCGCGGCGATCGCCAGTCCCACGCCGGTGTTGCCGGACGTCGCCTCGACGATCAGGCCGCCCGGCTTGAGCTTACCCGCGCGCTCCGCCGCCTCGATCATCGCGAGGCCGATGCGGTCTTTCACCGAGCCGCCCGGATTGAAGAATTCCGCCTTCGCGTAGATCGGCGTCCGGACCCCGCGTGCGATCTTGTTGATGCGGATCAGTGGGGTCCAGCCGATCGTCTCGAGGACGTTGTCGTACGGCTTAGTGTGTTGGGCCACGGGGGCCACTCGTGTCCGTGCGAGTCCTGGTCGTGTCTGTCCGCGCCGTATCGGGGCGAGCCTGGGTGGTGTCGGCCCGCGTGGTGTCGGGCCCGGGCGGCGCGGGCGGCGCGGGCGGC
>DASYTD010000146.1:0-22971 GCA_036002655.1 Gemmatimonadales bacterium | reverse complement strand
CGACCGGGAATCACATTGATCTGATCGGGCTCCGCCCGGATCTTGCCGACCGTTGCGACGGCGGGCTTGCCCAGCGCGCGAGCGATCGATTCAACCGCCTGGATCATTGCGGCGGACCCCGCCAGCGCGTCCCCCCGCAGTTCCATGGGCGTGGTGCCGGCGTGATCTGGCCGGCCCGTGACGATGATCTCGAGATGTGCCGTTCCCGCGATCACGCTCACCACGCCGAGCGGTGTGCCTGACGATGCGAGAACCACGCCTTGCTCAATGTGCAGCTCGATGAATGTCCCGATGTCGGCGCGGACCGCGGTCGCGATTCCTGAGGGGTCGAGCCCGCGCTCGCGCATAGCCGACCCAATCGTAGTATCGTGTGCGTCCTTGACGCTCTCGGTTTCTGATTGATCGATTGAGCCAACGATGGCGCGTGAGCCCCAGAAATTCGTAGAGAATCGGCTGCCCTCCTCCTCACAGATCGCGACGACTTCGAGTGGGAGCCGCGGCTTGCCGCGCAGCTTCAGCAACGCTTCGACCGCGGTGAGACCGGCCACGATGCCGAGCGCGCCGTCGAGCCGGCCGCCGCGCCGCACGGTGTCGATGTGCGAGCCGGTGACGATCGCCTTTCCCTTCTCGCTGCCTTCGGCCCGACCCCACAGGTTGCCGACCGCGTCACGGCGCGTCTTCAATCCCGCATCCTTCATCCACCGTTCGACACGCTCGACGGCGGTCGCCCAAGCGGGACCGTACAGCGGCCGAAACGCGCCGCCTTCCGGCTCGGCACCGATGGCGTAGAGCTGATCCAGTCGAAGCTCCATGGTTCCAGTCACATGCCTCCAAAGAAGTTGTGCAGACGGCAAAGTTGCGCAGTCGCTCCCAGCTGGAAGCTCCAAGCTTGAGACCACTTCGCAACTTCGCCGTCTGTGCAACTCATCTTGCGACTTGGGGCTTCACAAACTGTCCCCACCCCGGGTGCTCAACTATTTGGCCGTCACTGAAGACCGTTTTGCCACGAACGATCGTTCTTACGACTTTTCCGTTGAATGTGTGGCCCAGATACGCGCTGACCCCGCTGCGCGTCTCCAGCTCCCCCGCGTCGAGCGTCCATTGCCGCGCGGGGTCCACGATCGCGAAGTCCGCATCGGCGCCGACGGCGATCGCGCCTTTGCGGGGAAAAAGGCCGAACAGCTGGGCGGGCGAGGTCGCGGTGAGATAGGCGACGCGCTCGAGTGTCAGGCCGCGCGCGTGTACGCCGTCGGTGAAGAGCACCGGCAGGGTTGCTTGAATCCCCGCCACGCCGCCCCACGCCTGCCAGATGTCGTGCTCGCCTTTCTGTTTGGCGGCGGCGGGGCAGGGCGAATGATCGGAGCCGACGAGATCCACGCGTCCCGCGAGCAGCGCATCCCACAGCGCCTCCCGCGTCGCCGCATCGCGGATCGGCGGCGCGCATTTGAGCGGCGGCCCGATACGCTCGAAGTCTTCCTCGCTGAACGCGAGATAGTGCGGGCAGGTCTCGGCGGTGATCGAGACACCTTTCGCGCGCGCGGCATCCACCTCCGCGAGTCCCTCCGCGCAGCTCACGTGCACGACGTGCGCGCGCACGCCCTTCCCAGCGCCGCGCATGCACACGAGCAGGCGGCGGATCGCGTCGACTTCGGCGGCCGCCGGCCGCGCACGGCACCACGCGAGCGGATTCGCTGCGCCGGTCGTCTCGAGCAGCTCTTGGCTCTCGGCGTGCACGCCGACGATCGCATTGAGCCGCGCCGTTTGCTTGAGTCCGATCGCCAGCACGCCGTCCGCGACGCGGTGAAAGTCATCGATACCGCTGTCGCTCATGAAGGCTTTGAAGCCGATGACGCCACGCTGGTGGAGGGCAGCGAGGTCGGCGAGGTTCTCGGGGACCAGGCCGCCCCAGAGGCCGAAATCGACGAGCGCTTGCTTCGAGGCAACCGCCAGCTTGTCGTCAAACGCCGCGGCCGTCGTGGTGGGAGGATGTGCGTTGAGCGGCATCTCGAGCACGGTCGTGACACCGCCGGCCGCGGCGCCGCGCGTGCCGGCTTCCCATCCTTCCCAGTCGGCGCGCCCAGGTTCATTGAAGTGGACATGCGCGTCTACGACGCCTGGAAGCACAACCAGACCACGTGCGTCGATGACTTCTTCACCATCCGAAACCTCACTGCCAATCGCGGTAATGATGCCATCGGTGATGGCGATGTCGGCGGGTTTCTGGCCAGTCGGGAGAACGACCGTGCCGCCGCGGAGGACGAGATCTGGAAGGGAAGTCACACTTCTTCGATCGTGATGTCCTGCGCCCCTTCCCAGAGCGTCAACCTGCCGATTTCGGGCAGCTGCTCCTGACCTTTCGTGAGCGTCGCAAAGTGATTGCCGGCCAGCTGGCCAACCTTGCTCGCGAACATCGTCGAACCGTAAGGAAACAGCAGCTCCGTCTCGCTGATGCCCCCCGGATAGAGCAGCAGCATGCCCGGCGCCGGATGGCTGGTATGGTTCTCGAAATCGAGCCCGAGGTTCCGGTCGCCCATCGGAATCCACGTTGACTCGCCGCTCCAGCGGCAGTGGACTATCTTGGATTTGAGCGGCAGCATCTTCCGAATCACGGCGACGGTCTTGGGCGCGTCCTGCTCTTCCAGTCGCGCCGTGAACGTCAGGGTTCCCACGCGGATCTTGAGCATGCCCAACACTAACCGTCCAACGATTTCGACGCACGTCCTCGATACCACACGCGGCGAGCCGGCCGCCGGCGTCGCCGTGACGTTGTGGCGTCTCGACGGAAAGGAGCGCGTCGTGCAAGGCACGCGCGAGACCGACGCGGACGGAAGGATCGCGGACGTGCTGGAAGGGCCGCTGGCGGCGGGCACCTATCGGCTCTCATTCGAGGTGGCGGCGTACTATAAGAAGAAGGGGGACCGCTCTCCATTTCTCGATCGGGTCACCGTGGATTTCACAATCGACGACCCGAGCCGCCGCTACCATATCCCGCTACTGATGTCGCCGTTCTCGTGCACGAGCTATCGGGGGAGCTGAACATCCGGGAGCAGGGAGCTGGGAGCAGGGAGCAGCGTGGTTTCGAGAGCGCCAGGCCTCTCCTCGACCGCCTCCGGGCCGAATCCCCATTTGCCAACGACCGCGCGATGCTCGGGCGTGCCCGCGAGATCTTGACCGAATTATCGGAGGCAGATCAGATCGCGGTGATCAACGCGCATCCGCGCATCGGCGAGCGGCCGGAGCTCGTACAGCAGCAGTCGGCCACCTCGTTCACCGAGCAGGGCTACGACCGTGACACGACGCCACCGGAAGTCTTGCTCCGTCTCGCCAGCCTCAACGAGGAGTACGAGCAGAAGTTTGGGTTTCGTTTCGTGGTGTTCGTGAACCGGCGCACGAAGGAAGCGATCGTGCCGGTGCTCGAAGCGCGGCTGCGTGGCTCACGCGACGAGGAGCTGCGCACTGCGCTGGGGGAGATTCTAGCGATTGCTGAAGACCGGTTGAAAACAGCAGGCCCGGGGGTGAGGTAATGTTCGCGCTCATCAAACTGATTCAATCGCTGTTCGGTGCCCTGCATTCCGAGGGCACCCCGGGTCAGCTCGCCGCCGGCATCGTGCTCGGCTCGTTTCTGGGGCTGACGCCGCTCCTCAACATCCACAATGCGATCGTGTTCGCGGCGCTCGTGCTCCTCAACGTGTCGTTTGCGGGCGGGATGTTGGGGTGGGCGCTATTCATCCCGATCGGCTTCCTGCTCGATCCGTTGTTTGACTGGTTGGGTCACGCATTGCTACTGGCTCAACCGCTGCGCGGTTTCTGGACGTCACTCTACAACACCCCGATCGTGCCGCTCACGAACTTCAACAACACCGTCGTGCTCGGCAGCGTCGTATTCGCGGTGCTCGCCGCCGTACCGCTCTTCTTCGCGCTGCGTGTGGGCGTGGTGCGCTATCGGGCGACCATCGGCGAGCGGGTGCGGCAGTCGAAGTGGTACCGCGCGGTCATGGCGTCCAAGGTCTACAACATGTACCGGATGTTCCGGCCATGAGCGTAAGAGTCTTCCGCTGGCGGGCGATCGGCCCGCTGCTCGTCCTGTTCGTCATTGCCGGCATCCTCTGGTGGTTGTTCGCCGACAGTATCGCCCGGCGCGAGACCCAGAAGCTCGGCACGCAAATGCTCGGTGCGAAGGTCGAAATTCAGGATCTCCACCTCGATCTGAAGAACGGCGACGTCACGATCCGCGGGCTCACGATTGCGAGCCCGCACGAGGCGTTCAAGAACCTGCTGCAGGCCGACGAGATCGTCGCCGATCTGGACGTGGTGCCGCTCACCGAAAAGAAGATCATCATCGATCGGATCGTGGCGAATGGGCTGCGCTTCGGCACCCCGCGCCAGAGCGACGGGCGCGTCGCCGCCAAGTCCGGCGCAGGGATCGCCGGCCGCGTGCTCGCCGAGACGCGCGAGTGGGCGAGCCAATTCCAGATACCGGTCCTGCAGCTGGCCACGGGCAAGATCAGCATCGATTCGCTCGATCCGCGGCGGCTCTCCACCATTCCCGCCGCCGCAGCGTTAGGAGCGCGCGCCGATTCGAGCCGCAAGGCGTGGCAAACTGCGTTCGATACGCTGCGCCTCGGCCCCACGCTTGATTCGGCGAGTGCCACGCTCGAGCGGCTGCGCCACGCGCGCGCGACCGATCTCGCGACGCTCAACGACGCACGTCAGGCGATCGACCGGCTCAAGCGCGCCCGCGATCGCGTGACGACGTTGGAGCGGGGGGTGAAGCAAGGCGTTGCCGGGCTACAGGCCGGCCTCGCTGGGCTCGACAGCGCACGCCGCAGGGACTACGCATTCGCGCGCAGCCTGCTCAAGCTGCCGACTCTCGATGCGCCCGAAGTCGGCTCCGCCTTGTTCGCGCCGGGAGCCATCAAGCCGTTCGAGCGCGTGCTGTACTGGGCGCAGCTCGCCCGTCGCTACATGCCGCCAGGCTTGCTGCCACGCGCCACCACCGGCCCCAGTCGGGTGCGTCGTGCGGGTGAAGACGTCCGCTTTCCGAAAGAGCGCGCGCTGCCTCGCTTCCTGCTGCGCAGCGCGGAGCTCTCGTTTGTGCTGCGGCCGACGTCCGATCAACCGCAACGCTACGCCGGCCGGCTGACGGGGCTCGCCAGCGACCCCGCGTTGTACGGACGCCCCACGCTGTTGGGCGCGACCGGACCGCAGCTCGCCGCCGGCGCGATGCTCAATCACGTGCGCGGGATTCCGGTGGACACCGCCGGTGCGACGCTGGGGGGAATTCGCTTTCCATCATTCGAGATCCCGGGGTTGCCGCTGCGGCTCGATCCCGGCGCGGCGACCACGCAGCTCGGCTTCAATCTCAACGGCGACACGATTCACGCGCGCTTCGCGATCCGCTCGAGTAACGTGCGCTGGGCGCGCGATTCCGGTTTGACGAACACGACGATCGGCGACCTCATTTGGCGCACGGTTTCGGGAATCACGAATCTCGATGTGGAAGCGCGCCTCTCCGGTGCGCTGCACCAGCCGCAGCTGGCCGTCCGCTCGAACCTCGATCAAGCCATTGCGTCGCGGCTGCGCGCGGTCCTCGGCGAAGAGGTCGCGGCCGCGGAGCGGCAGATGCGGGCGAAGGTGGATGCGTTGGTCAACGACAAGGTCGGGCCGGTGCGCGCGCGCGTGACCGAGGTCCAGACGCAGGCGCAAGCGCAGGTCGCGCGGCAGCGCGCCCGCGTGGACGAGTTGCAGAAGCAGCTGGAACAGCGGTTGCGTGAGCTCACCCGGTTCCGCATTCCGTGAGCATCCAAACCGTCCTGCGACGCTCGGCATCTTAATCCTGTGTCGGACGATCTCGTCGCCCGCGCGCAGGCCGGCGACCAGATGGCTTTTCGAGACCTCTACCGCCAGCACGCCGGACGGGTATACGCCTTATGCCTGCGCCTCACCGGCGACGCGAACGACGCCGAGGAGCGCACGCAGGACGTGTTCGTCCGGCTGTGGGACAAGGTTCGCTCGTTCCGCGGCGAGAGTGCTTTCAGCTCCTGGTTGCATCGGCTTGCCGTGAACGTGGTGCTGAACGAGCGCCGGACGACCGGAAGACGAGAGCGGCGCGTGATGCCGTCCGAGGATCCCGCGCTGCTCGAGAAGCAGCGTGGGAATCCGACCGAAGGATTGAGCATTGATCTGGAACGGGCGATCGCGGAGCTGCCGGATGGAGCGCGAGAGGTGTTCGTGCTCTTCGACATCGAAGGCTACGGCCACGGCGAGATCGCGCAGCTGGTGGGCATAGCCGAAGGGACCTCGAAGGCGCAGCTGTTTCGAGCGAGGCGCCTCTTACGGGAGAAGTTGGAGCGATGAAGGAACGCGAGCTGCATGATGCCGTAGGCCGTCTGCCGAAGAGCATCGAGCCGCCGCGCGATTTGTGGCCGGACATCGAAGCTCGGCTGCGCCGTCCGCGCCGGCAGTGGTACTGGGTCGCGCTGGCGGCGGCTGCGGTGTTGGCGGGCGTGTGGCTGGTCAAGAGCCAACCCCCGGCCTGGGACGTGACGAAGCTGACCGGCCGTCCGCTCATCGGCGCGAAGCCGCTCGCTGCCTCCGGCCGCCTGCGCGTCGGCGACTGGCTCCAGACGGATGACTCCTCGCGCGCGCTGATCGCCGTGGGGCGCATCGGTGAGGTCGAGGTGAAGCCGAAAACACGCCTCCAGCTCGTCGTGGCCCGCGCGGACGAACATCGGTTGGCGCTGGCTCGCGGGACGATTGCAGCGAAGGTGGACGCCGTTCCCCGTCTCTTCTTCGTCGAAACGCCGGCTGGAACGGCCATCGACCTCGGGTGCGCGTACACGCTCGCAACCGATTCGCTCGGCAACGGCCTGCTCCACGTCACCGGTGGGGAGGTGCAATTTCAGACGGGCCAGCGCTCGTCCCGAGTGCCGCTCGGTGCGCTCCTGCAAACTCGCCCGACGATCGGCCCCGGGATTCCCTACGTCGAAGACGCTCCCGCGCCGTTGGTGCGCGCCCTGGTCGCCTTCGACTTCGAGAAGGGGGGCGCGCGGGCGACGCGCAACGCCCTCGCGCTGGCCCGCGCGCAGGATGCGCTCTCGCTCTGGCATCTGTTGCAGCGCGTTGACCCGGCACTGCGCGGCATGGTGTACGATCGCCTCGCTGCGCTCGTGCCCCCGCCTCCCGGCGTCACCCGCGCCGCCGCGATCGCGCTCGATTCCGCCGCGCTCGATGCGTACTGGAACAAGATCCATCGCATTCATTTCCGGCGCATGATTCTCCGCGGCGTGCGCGAGATCGATCCGCGGACGGGGACGGCGCCGCGCGGACGCTGAGCGATCGTGCCGGACGCTGCCTCACTTCAAGTACTGTGTCACGAAATCCAGCACGTTCTTGCGGTCCAGTCGAAACACGCCGCCCGTCCCACCGCACGTCCCGTTGAGCCCGAACGAGGTCACGCCTGCGATCACATTGCTGCTGCCGAGGTAGTTCGGGCCGCCGGAGTCGCCGAAGCACGTGCCGCCCGTCGCGGCGTTGTTCGAGAGGAGCAGGGAGTAATCGCCGGTAAAACCGGGGGTGTTGATCTGGACAAGGTGCGGCTCTGCGAACATGCGGATCTTCTCGGCTTCGATGAAAACGGGATTGATCCGCTGGAGGCCGTAGCCGACGGCGGTGAACAGGGTGGAACTGCTCGGCTGTAGCACGTCGAGCTGGTCCCGCGCCGGAAGGCGGCCATACCGATCAGCCGCAAGCTTCACGGCCTTCGTCAGAACGACCACCCCCACGTCGTGCCGGAAGAATGCGCGCTCGGTGAAGAGCGGATGCGCGTGCCACTCCGCGGCCTCGATGGTGTTGGGACCGGCGAACGGATAGTTGTTGTTCCCGTTCTCGACGTCCGACTCCGTGAACACGCGCAAGCCACTGAACTCGCCCGGCTCCCCGGCGCAATGGCCGGCCGTCAGCACGACCTTCGGCGCGATGACAGTGCCGGAGCAGCGGAACGCCGGCTGCCCGGCGATGTCCATGATGATGAGGACGACGGCGGGATGCGCGTTCTCGTCAACCGCGCCGTAGGTGATGAATGAGGGGGGCGGCACTCTCTGGGGAGCCGTGGCAACTCTGTCGCACCCGAGCAGGCTGAGCCCGGCAGCGGCCAGGAACGGGATGACGGAACGTGCCTTCATGGGATCTCCTTGCGGGTGGATGGGCTCCGGCGGTTTGGGCCCGAGGACTGGATGAGCGATTGTAACGCCGAATCGGGACACCGGCCAGAAACCCGGAATGCCCCTTTAGGCCGCAGCGCCGGCGCGAATCTCCGGGACTTCCATGACGCGCACTCCGGCGGGGGGATGCTCCACGGCATGGACCAGCGCGCCCACCATCTGGGTCCGCGTGACGAGGCCGAGGCGCCGTGCTCCCTCGCGCGTTTGCGGTAGCCAGCTGCTGAGCCTCGCGTTGCCCGCACCTCACGCTGCGGATGGAAGTCGAGTAGAAGGCGTCTCGCGAGGCCCCAGAAACCGTTCAGCGCACGGTCACCTGCACGCGGTCGGCCACCTCGGGCATCAAATGCTCGTGACTATTGCCGGCGAGCAGCGCGATCAGCGTGTGGGTCGATCCTGGCTTGAATCCCGCCGTGGATGCCCGAAACGTCCGTTTGCAGCTCATGCCAGCCATCGTCATCATCCCCATCATCGGGCCGGTGGTCGAGTCCCAATTGAGGTGCCAGTGTCCGTACCCGGGCAGATTCGGCTTGCCGAACAACGGACAACTGAGGGTGAAGTTCGTGACTTCCACCACCACGTCGAAGGGTCCAGAGACCGCTGCGCCCGCCTTGGGGGAGAGGATCCGAATCGTTGGCGCCACGGCGGCCGACCTCCCCGTCTCGGCAGGCATTGCGTGAGATGGCGCATACTCGATCTGGATTGAGGTCGCATTTGCTTCAATTTCGCTGTGATCGTTTTGGGCAGGAACCACAGTCACCGTGTGTCGGCCAGGCTTCACGTTCTGGAGTGAGATGTGCGCCGTTTCGGTGCAGTACATGTCCACGAGCGTTTTGTCGAGGAGCACGTGGTAATGGCCTCGACCTTCCTGGTTCGGTTTTCCGGAAAGGGCGCAGGAGTTGCGAAAACCTGTCGTAGCCACCCGAAGCGGCACCGTGTTCGCCGTAATCTTACTCCCATCTTTTGGTGACAGCACGGACACTTTCATTTTTTCTGCGCCCGGCTGCATCATCATGTGCTCTTGGGCGTAGCCACTGCGCAGCGGCGTCGCGAGTAGGCCGAGTAGCGTGACTGTGAGCGGCGGCACGTGAGTGCGTGAGAGCATGGTCCCTCCAAGCCGGAAATGGGTGCTACCGAACCCGCTGGATCGTGATCCGTGCCACGGGGTCCTGCCACCCGTGCGCACTGGGGTCAAGGTCCGCGCCGCCCTGAATGCCGGGGTGGTGCGCGATGACGCCGCTCGTGGGCGTGCGGGCGTTGCCGTCCGCGGGGCCAGTGGTGGGCCCGATCACGAAACACGGATCCACGATGCTCGCGGAACGCTCGTCGTTCGCCTCGGTGCCGGCGTCGTAGCCCGCCGCGAGGTAGGTGACCGGCTTGAATCCACCCGGTAACTCGACGCCATCGAGCCCAGTAAACCCGTCGTTGGTGCAGATCAACATCACCGCCAGCGAGATCCGGTTCGCGTTCGCAGCGGCCTCGATGCGGAACGTGCGGGACGGCGGGAGTGGGCCGCCGACCCGGCCGGTCGGCAGGTTCACGTCTACCACCTGAAACACCCCAGGGCGTCCGGTGAGCTCGGCAACGGCGGCTGCTTCATCGCCGTTCTCCGCAATCAGACGCAGGCCCTCGGACGCCGGGTCGCCGACGTGAAAGAATGTCGCCTGTTTCGTATGCGTCGCGAGGACGCCGGGCGAGAACGGTTGACCCGTGGTCAGGTTCGTGATGGTGACGTCATAGCTCCGCGTGGCGGCCTCGGCCGCAGGCGCGACATCGGCCTCGAGGCGGGGCGCGGCGATGTCGCGCGTGTCGGCGCACGCGGCGAACGCGAACGGAATCAGGACAACGCGCATCAGGCTCTCTGATCGCAGCATGCATCCTCCCGATGATACGGTTCCCGAGAACGGCGGTCGTCCGACCGTCGTCGTGTTAGCTTTAACAGCCGGAGCCCACGGATTATTCCCAGCTTCCGATCCGACATGTCACATCCCGACCCCGACGAGCGACGCCGCCAGTTCGAGTCCATCGCCCTGCCGCTGATGCAGGCGCTGTACAACACCAGTCTCCGTCTCACCACGGACGCCGACGAGGCGGCGGACATCGTGCAGGAGACGTTCCTGCGGGCCTACCGGACGTTCGACAATTTCCGTCCCGGCACGAACGCCAGAGCATGGCTGTTCACGATTCTGTACTCGGTGTTTGCGAACCGGTACCGTGAGGCGAAACGACGGCCGCGGATGGAAGCGGTGGAGCAGCTGGAGGCCCCGGCGAATCCGGAGTCTGACATCACGCTGGTCGCGGCGTGGGGATCGCGGTGGAACCCCGAAGTCGAGCGCGCCCTGCGGCGGTTGCCGGAAGATTTCCGCACGCCACTGCTGTTGATCGATGTGGAGGGGCTGTCGTACGAGGAGGCCGCTTCGGTTCTGGGCTGCGCCGTCGGGACCATCGGCTCGCGGCTGTTCCGCGGCCGCAAACTGTTATACGCCATGCTGCAGGAGTACGCACATCAGGCTGGCTACGGGAAGGACACGGCACCGGATTCATGACCGATAGCGCGGGTCACCTCGGCGTCACACTGCAGGACTTTCTCGACGAGCGGCTCGACGCCGCGCGGCAGGTGGAGGTCCGGGAGCATCTTGAAGGATGCGCGCAGTGCCGCAGCGAGCTGGCGGCCCTGCGGTGGGTCCGGGACGTCGCACTCAAACAGCTGCCCGTGGAGGATGTGCCGCCAGCGCTGGCTGCGCGAGTCGCCGCCGCTCTGAATGCGGCCGACAAGCAACCGGTCAGGCGCAGATGGGGGCGACGGGCCGTGGCCGGCGCACTGCTCGCGGCGGCTGCCGTGGTCTTGCTGCTGCTCGTAAGCCCGAGCGGCATTGGAGACACGTTACCGGAGGCCGTGGCGCGGGACTTCACCGCGTATCGCGACGGCACCTTGCCCCTCACGCTGCACACGTCCGATGGCGCGGCGGTCGAGCGGCTCTTCGCCGCGGGTGGCGCGCCATTCGCGATGCGCGTATTCGACCTTGGCATGATGCAGTACCAGCTGGTCGGTGGTCGCGTCCATCGGCTGCGTAGTCGCCCCAGTGCCTTGTTCGTCTATCGCGGCCCTGATGGCCGGGACCTCGTGTGCCAGATGTACGAGGGACGACTCGCCGACCTGCCTCGCAGCGACGACATGCGCGAGCACAACGGCATCAACTTCCAGGTGTACCGCGCCGGGACGGTTACCCTGGTGTTCTGGCAGGAGGGAGCCGTTGTCTGCGTGCTGGCTTCTGATGCTGACGCCGAGGCGGTGATCCAGCTCGCCTACGCCAAGGCTGTTAAAGTGTGACTTTGGCGCCGCGAAGCTCGCGCTGTATGTGAAAGTCGAGCAGATCCGGACGCGCTAACGCCCGTTGGAACAGCGGCGCCGCTGCGGCGTCGCGTCCCAAGCCTTCGAGAATGCGCGCGCGATGGTATTCCATCGTCGGGCTGGGCGCGCCCCAGCCCACTGCGCGATCGGAGGCTGCGAGCGCGGCGCCGTAACTGCCCCGCCGGAATAACACCCAGCTCAACACGTCCCAGCTCTCCACCGCGGGCCGGCGCGCCACATCGCGTCGCGCGACCGCGACCGCCGAGTCGCGCATACCGGGCTGCTCCGCGTAAAACATCGCGAGTGGGTGCGCGTACAACGGCTCGGCCCCCGGAGCCCGGGCGACGCGCAGGAATTCATGCTCGGCGGCCGCGGCGCGCGCCGTGTCTCCTAATTCTCGCGACACCTCGGCGATACGCAGGTAGAGATCGGGGTGCGCATCCGCCACGATGCGGGCGTAGTCCCGCATCGCTTCGCGCCAGTTGCCGCGCGCATACGCCAAATCTGCGAGCCCCTCGATGGCGCCGCGGTAACCCGGTTGAAGAGAGAGCGCGCGCTCGAGCAGCGTCGCGGCGGCATCCGGGCTCTCGCGCTGGCGAACGAGCTTCGCGAGCTCGGTCAGGCACCAGGCGGTGACCTGCGCCGGTGCCGAAGCCCGCTCCAGCTGGTGGCACGCCCGATCCATCGCGTAGTACGCGCCATCGAGGGCGCCGCGCGCCGTGAGGTAATGCGCCCGCCGCAGTTGGTACGCCAGGCGCCCGGGTCTGAGCCGACCCAGCGCCGAGTCCGCCTCTGCATATCGCCCCATTGCCATGGCGGCGTCGAACCAGAGCCCCAGCGCCGCCTGGTCGCGGGGGTTCCAGCGCAACGCGCGGCGGGCGGCGTCATAGGCCGGGGCGAACTGATGCTGCGTCAGGTGGATCAGGCCGAGCCGCGCGAGCGCTCCCGCCGTATCGGATTGCAGCGGCAGGATCTCGCGGGCGACTACCTCGGCCCGGCGCACGTCCTCGAGGTTCGCGCCGACCTGGAAGCGCATCAAGTAGCGCGCGACGAGCTGTCCGCCGATCATCGGGTTCCCGGGATCGTTTGCGAGTCGCCTTTCGAAGAAGGCGATGCTGTGCGACACGATCGCAGTGTCCGCGGAGGTGCTCGCCGTCACCCGGCTCCCCGCGACGCTCGAGATCGCAAGCGCAACCCCGAGCGCCGCCGCGGCAGCGACCCCCACACGGCGAGTCCGCGTCATGGGGTGAGCGGCGCCAGATAGGGGAACGTGGCGAGGAACGGCTTGTCGTTGGCGTCCACGTGATCGTCATTCAAGGCTGTATTCGACCCGAAGATGAGGCCGAGCTCCGCGGTGATCACGTCGTCCTGGAGCCGCCGGCCGTTCAGGAACCCGGTCGGCAGGGACGTATTGATCGGCTGCATGTCCGGCAATAACGCAGCCGCGAGACCGGCGGGGTTCGGATGGCCGAACGCCGTGAGCACCGCGACGACTTCGTCGGTGTAGTTGGCGCGGTCATCCGCCGGTGAACCCTGGTTGTACGCGTCCTTCTGTGCCGTGGGAATGAACACCGTCGCGATCGCCGGCAGTCCGAAGCGGTCCTCCTGCATCAATCCGGCGTTCATCAGCATGCTGGCTTCCACCCGCGGACCCGAAACGGGTGCGTTCGGGTTCTGGCAGGATGCGGCCAACAGTGCCGCTAGCGCGAGGCACGACAGCCGCCAAAGCTTCGTTCCGTTGAAATGCATGTTCGCTCTCCTTGGTGGGCCGAGCTGCTTACATCGGCCGGTTGGTCGTGCCCCAAACGCCGAGTTGCGGGCCGCCCAGCAGGGCGCTCGGCAGCTCGACGACGATTGCCAACACGCCGGTGCCCGCGAAGGCATCCACGCCCGGGTTGCGGAAGCTCGATGCGTGGCCGGCGATGATCTCTTTGAAACGTGTCAAGTCGAAGAAGAACGGATCGTCCCGCACGCCCGCGAACACGGTCAGCCCGCCGCGCGACGCGACGATCGGCGCCGCGTCGTGGCTGACGCGGACGGTGGCGGTCTCGGGGCCGCGCAACACGCGCGCCTCGGCGCCCCTCACGAGTGGTGTCGCAGGCCCACGGAAATGCATGACCTGATTCGGGCCTGACCCCGTCACGAACGCTTGAATCACGAGGTCCTCAACCGCGTCCCCGGTGTTGTCGATCTTCCACTGGTAGAGGACGTTGGGGTCGAAGAAGGTGGTAGCTGCCTCCGGTGGCGGAATCAGCCCGGACACGGTCATCACCAGAACGACGTTGTCGGGGTTGGCCGGGCTGGTGAACGTGTAGAGGTCCGCGATGTCGGCGGCGCGGTCGGCGGTGAGCAGCGCGCTGTCGCGGTGGTCCGACGCGGCGAGCCAGCCCGCGATGCCGAGTGCTAAGACACCGGCCGCCGCGACCATGAGACGGGGACGAAGACGGAACATGGAGTAGTCCTCCTGAAAACGGGAACGGGCGTAGAGTGACATCGTCTCTACGCCCGCCGTCGTCAGTCGGATTGCCGCGCGTTATTCGGAGCGTCGCACCTCGCCGATCAGGAAGGGCGTCTGCGTGGGTTGCGGCGAGCCGCCGGCTGGCTCCTCGGTCACCGCCGTCACTTGAAACACCAGCTCCGCGGGCACGGCCAGCGCCGTCGTAAGCCGCCCGTTCGGGCCGGGGTTGAACACGCCGAGGCTGACCGGTGCTTTCCCCGTGGCGATGCCCCAGAGCTGATAGGTGCGGCCCGCCGGCGCGGGCGGCAGGTCGAACACCGCGATCACCACGACGCGGCGCGCGGGATTCCAGAACAGGCGGGCCGACGGCGGCTTGCCCGTGGCGGCGAGATTGGCCGTCCCGACGTTCGGGGCCAGCACCGCGTTGAGGAGCGAGTCTCGCGCGGCCAGCGAGTCCCGGGCCAGGAGCACGGCCTGCTCGAGCGCGCGACGATCGCCGCGCTCCCGCCAGTAGCCGTAGCCGGCGGCGAGTGCGAGCACGAGCGCGGCTGCGGCAGCGAGCCACGGGATGCGGGATGCGGGACGCGGGATGCGGGATGCGAGCAGGCGCACCCGCCGGGCTTCGGCGATCACGCGGTCGCGCAGGCCGGGGGCCGGCTCGACCGCCGGAGCCACGAGCGCCAACTGGCCCGCCACTTCACGGAACGACGCGACCTCGACGCGACACTGCTCGCAACCCGCGAGGTGGGCCTCGAACGCAGCCCGGTCGTCCCCGTCCAGCGCGTCCAACGCGTAGGGGGCCGCGAGAGCTAGCCACTCGTGGTCGGTCATGTACTGTCTCCCCCCAACAGCGTCCGCAACTTCACCATGCCGTCCCGGATACGAGTCTTTACGGTCCCCAGCGGCTCGCTGAGCTGCGCGGCGATCTCGCTCTGCGACAGGCCGCCGAAGTACGCGAGCTCGATGGCGCGCCGCTGCGGCTCAGGCAGGTCCGCCAACGCACGCGTGACAAGGCCTCGAGCCTCGGTTCGCTCGACGGTGCGGTCAGCCGGCTCGCCACCGCTTTCCACGGACAACTGCGCCGCGCGCTCGAGCGCGCGCGACCGGCGCCCGCGCGCACGCACCAAGTCGAGTGCGCGTGTTCGCGCGATCGTGGCCAGCCAGCTTCCCACACTGCCGCGTGCCGGCTCGAACTGGGCCGCGGCGCGCCACGCCTGGCCGAACACGTCCACGACCACTTCGTCGGCGTCGGCTCGCTCGCCCACGATGGCGCACGCAAGCGCGTACGCCGCGCGTCCGTGGCGGTCGTACAGCTCGCCCAAAGCGCGCTCGTCGCCCGCCGCCATCCGCTGCACCAGCGCGTGGTCAGATGTCATCGAGATCCGAAGTTGGCCGCGCACCTGGAGATCGGCAACCCGTTGTCACCCTCACTTTCCGTCACGTGTAATACGCGGCGTGCGACCCGCCGGATTGCGTCAATCCGCGTCACTAGGGAGCAGGGAGCAAGGAGCAGGGAGCAGGGAGCAGGGCTACGAATGCTTCATGGCGCGGGAAAATGGTTGTTCACTTGAAGCGGTACGAGACGATGCTTCATGTATGACGAGATTCTGGCATGTCTTCATGGATTGCTTCGTCGCTTACGCCCGTGCACAATCTGCTCCCTGCTCCCTGCTCCCGGCTCCCTGCTCCCTTGACGACGTCTTGACGGGCTCCGGGAATGCTGATCCGTCCGAACGTACCGGCCATCAACCCGGAGCCCATTATGCGTCGCTGCTTGCTGCTCGTTCCCGTCATCGCACTCGCCGTGGCGTGCGATCAGGACCCCGCCGGTCCAGCTCCCCAGTACAACATCACGTCGCCGCCGGCGGCCGCCCGCGACATCACCGTGATGACGCAGAACCTGTACGTCGGCGCGGATGTCGATCTCGTGATCCGGGCGCTCGCGAGTCCTGATCCGAACGACGACTTCCCGGCGCTGCTGTTCGCGATTGAGACGCTCCAAAAGACCGATTTCGTGGCGCGCGCCGAAGCGATCGCCGCCGAGATCGCCCGTGCCAGGCCGCACGCGGTCGGTCTGCAGGAGGTGTCACGGATAAACATCAACCTCCCACCGCTCGGGATCGCCGTGAACCTCGACTTCCTCGATATCCTCCAGGACGCGTTGGCGCGGCGTAATCTGCACTACACGGTCGCGGCCACGGTGCAGAACATCGTCGCCGAGCCGGTGCCCGGCGTCCGGCTGGTGGACAACGACGCGCTGCTCGTGGATGAACGCGTGAGCGTCGCGAGTGCCGGCGGGCAGAACTTCACGTTCAACGTCGGCACCATTGCGCCTGGCGTGAACCTGATTCGTGGCTGGGTGTGGGCGCGCGTCTCGATCGGCGGGCAGCCGTACACGATCGTGAGCAGCCACCCCGAACCGAACCTCGCGGGCAATTCGCTGGGCGGCCTGCGCGCCCTTCAGGTTGCCGAGATCGTCGGCTTCATCGGTGCCGACGAGCGCGTCGTCGTGATGGGGGACCTGAACGATGAGCCCGGTTCGCCGATGTATGGCGTGCTGACCGGCGCGGGTTACACCGACACCTGGGCGGCCATGCATCCGGGCGCCGACGAGCCGGGGTTGAGCTGCTGCCACCGGGCAGACCTGTCGGACCCGGTCGCCAAGTTCGACCAGCGCATCGACTACATCTTCACCCGCGGCTTCGCCGGCGATGACGGCCAGGTGATCGGCCAGATCGATCAATTCGGGAAGGTACCCGCGGATCGTGTCGCGGGGCCCGCATATCCGATTTGGCCGTCGGATCACGCGGGGTTGCTGGCGGCGCTGAGGTAAAACGGAGCAGGGAGCAGGGAGCGGGAAGCAGAATGGCCTATCTGCTCCCTGCTCCCCGCTCCCTGCTCCCGTTTAGGTGACCTTTCCGATCGGCAGGCTCCGGATCCGCTTGCCAGTCGCCGCGAATATCGCATTGCACACCGCCGGGGCGATGGGCGGGACTGATGGCTCGCCGATGCCCCCCAGCGTGTCGGTGCTCGGAACGATGTGCACTTCGACGACCGGCATCTCCGTCATCCGGAGCATCGGGTAGTCGTTGAAGTTGCCCTGCTGCACTCGTCCCTTCTCGATGGTGATCTCTCCGTACAGCGCGGCCGACAAACCGAACACGACGCCGCCCTGCATCTGTGCCTCGATCGTGTCGGGGTTGACGACGGGCCCGCAGTCTACGGCGCACACGACGCGATGCACGCGCACCGTGCCGTCCGGTGACACCGAGACCTCGGCGACCTCGGCACACGTCGTCGGCTCCCACTCGGCGATGGCGATGCCACGGCCGTGGCCGGGCGGGAGGGGACTGCCCCAGCCGGCTTTTGTCGCCGCAAGCTCCAGCGTGCGGAGATGACGCGGCTTGGCTTGCAGCAGCTCGCGACGCAGCTCGTAGGGATCGCGCCCCGCCGCCGCGGCGACTTCGTCCATGAAGCACTCGACCACGAACGCGTTCTGCGACGCCCCGACGGAGCGCCAAAACCCGAGTGGGACCGGCAGGTCCGCCGCGACCTGGTCGACGAAGACATTGGGGAAGGCGTACGGAACGTCCGACGCCCCATCGATGAGCGTGGCGTCGAGACCATTCTGCAGCGGGCCAAACTTGAGAAGAATCGGGGGCGCGACGATGTGATGCGACCAGGCCACCGGCTTCCCCTGCGCGTCCAATCCCGCGGCGAGCCGATTGTAGGTCGCGGGACGATAGAAGCTGTGCCGCGTGTCATCCTCGCGCGACCAAATCACCTTGACCGGCGCGCCCACTGCTTTAGAGATCCGCACCGCCTCCGCCACGAAATCAGATTCGAGCCGGCGCCCGAACCCGCCGCCCAACAGTGTGGTGTGGATGCGCACTTTTTCTTTCGCTAGGCCCGAGGCCTCGGCGGCAACTTCCTGCGCGCGGGTCTGATTCTGCGTCGGCACCCACACCTCGCAGCTGGCGGCACGCACGTGCGCCGTGCAGTTCATCGGCTCCATCGTGGCGTGATGGAGGAAGGGAACGGTGTAGACGCTCTCGACCTTCTTGGCAGCCGCGGCGAGCGCGGCCGTCACATCGCCGTCTTGGCGCGCGGTGACGCCGGTCTGGCCGGCCAGCGCCGCGAGCTTCCCCGGGATGTCACCGAGCGCCGCGTTGGGCCCTTCGTCCCATGTGATCTTGAGTGCCTGGCGGCCCTGAACGGCCTGCCAGTACGTATCGGCGACGACGGCGACGCCGCTCTCGGTCCCCACGCCCCACGCCCCCTGCACGCCGGTCCAGGGAGTGCTCTCGAGCTGGACCACGTGCCGCACGCCAGGCACCGCTTTCGCGGCGCTCGCGTCGAAGCTCTCCACCTTGCCGCCGAACACGGGCGACCGCTCGACGGTGGCGACGAGCATCCCTGGTACGCGCACGTCGATTCCGAATTGGGCGGAGCCGTTGACCTTGGAAGGCGTGTCGAGCCGGTGCACGCGGGTGCCCAGGAGCTCGAAGAACCGCGACTCTTTGAGTGGCGGGTTATCCGGAACCGGAACGGCTGCGGCTCGCTGGGCCAGCGCTCCGTACGAAAGCTGGCGGCCGCTCAGCGCGTGCTTGACGAAGCCACGTTCGGTGACGCATTCGACGGCACGGACATTCCACGCTTGCGTCGCGGCCGTGACGAGCATGACGCGTGCGGACGCACCGGCTTTGCGGAGGATATCCCATGAGGTTCGTACGCTCGTGCTCCCGCCCGTCGACATGCGGCGCGACCAGCCCGCGGGATTCTCCGGCACCGGACCGACCTTGACCCGCGACCAGTCGGCATCGAGCTCGTCCGCGATGATCATGGCGAGCGCAGTGTGGTTCCCCTCACCCATCTCCGACTTGTCGATCGTCAACGTCACGGCGCCGTCAGTGCCGACCTGGAGCCATGCATTGGGCTTGAACGATGCCGGGGTCGGGGGGATGCGAAATCCAATGACCAGGCCAGCCCCAATCGTGCCCGTGACCTGAATGAAGTCGCGCCGGTCCATCAGGCCTCCTTTGCCGCGCGATGAATCGCGGCGCGGATGCGCTGGTAGGTCCCGCACCGGCAGATATTGGTCATCGCGGCGTCGATGTCGGCATCATTGGGCTGCGGTGTGCGCTGCAGCAGGGCGGCCGCAGCCATGATCTGGCCGGACTGGCAGTAGCCGCATTGCGGCACCTCTTCGGCGACCCACGCTTTCTGCACCCGATGCGTCGCGCTGGCGCTGAGGCCTTCGATCGTCGTGACGCGGCTCGCTCCGACCGCGGAGACAGGGAGGATGCAGGAACGAATCGCCTGACCGTCGATCTGCACGGTGCAGGCCCCGCACTGCGCGATGCCGCACCCGAATTTTGTGCCCGTGAGTCCGAGATTGTCGCGCAACACCCAGAGCAGGGGCGTGTTGGCGGCGACCTCGACAGTCCGGCGCCGGCCGTTCACCAGGAGGGAATACGAAGGCATCGGGCAGGCCTCAGGGAGGAGAGACAACTGTAACGTGGCGGGCGGATCGGAAAGGCGCTAGTTATGAAATCAGGGAGCAGGGAGCAGGGAGCTGGGAGCAGTGCTGTAGCGGTACTTACGCATCCGGCAAGAATTGGTTCTCCTATGTCCATGATTCACACAGCTCGTTGTGTCGCCCTCGCGGCGATCGTCGCGACTCCTTCTTTGTCGGCTCAACACGACCATGGCCGTTCGGCAGAGCAGCTCGGCCGCGTGGTCTTTCCCATTTCCTGCAATGCCGCGGCGCAACGGAGCTTCGAGCGCGCCATGGCGCTGCTGCATTCGTTCTGGTGGGAGCAGGGGGTCACGGCCTTCCAGGCCGTCACCGCGGCGGATTCGACCTGCGCGATGGGCTACTGGGGCTTGGCGCTCAACGCCTGGGGCAATCCGTTCACCGGCGGACCGGGCGGGATGGCAGGGACGGGGGAGGCGTTGCGGCGGGGTGCTGCTGCCGCCGATCGCGCGATCGCGCTGGGCGCAGCGACGCCGCGCGAGCAGGGTTTCCTTGCGGCACTCAGCGCGCTGTATCGCGGCTCCGACTCGATCCCGAACGCACGGCGACTGCAGGCCTACTCGGATACACTCGCCCGTGTCTATCGGGATTTCCCGAACGACACCGAGGTCGCGATCTACTACGCGCTGTCCCTTGTCGCGACGGCCTCGAAGACCGATACGACGTTCGCGCGTCAAAGGCGCGCCGCCGCGATCCTGAATCCGCTGTTCCAGCGCTTCCCCGAGCATCCGGGGCTGGCTCACTACATCATCCACGCGAACGATTCCCCACAGCTGTCCATTCTCGGCCTGGACGCCGCGCGGCGCTACGCGCAGATCGCGCCCTCAGCACCGCACGCGCAACACATGCCATCGCACATCTTCATTCGGCGCGGGCTGTGGGATGAAACGATCGCCGCAAACCAGCGCTCGTTCGATGCCGGCGTGGAATACGCGCGCGCGCATCAGACGGGTGTCGCGCCGGAGCAGTTCCACGCGCTCGACTACATGGTCTACGCCTACCTACAAGAAGGAAAGGACGGCGAGGCGCGGCGCACGGTCGCGCTGGCGCAGGAGCTGAAGGCCACGCTCAACACCGACCTGCTGCTCGCCAACTACAACCGCGTGGCCATGGAAGCGCGCGTGCCACTCGAGCGCGGCGACTGGTCCGAGGCATCCCGGCTTCCCGTCCGCGCCACGCAATCGAGCATCGGCAAGGCGCTCGCGCATTTTGCCCGCGCCATCGGGGCCGCGCGGCTCGGCGACACGGCGCGTGCCAATGTCGAAGCAGCGGCGCTCGCCGACATCGAGGCCGATATGGTGCGGCGGGGCGACTCGGAATGGTCACGCGTCGTCGGGATCAAGCGGCAGGCCGTCGGTGCGTGGATCGAACTGGCCGCAGGCGACACCGTGGCCGCGTTGCGGGACGCCAAAGCAGCCGCCGACGTCGAGGACGTGACCGAGAAACATCCGGTGACGCCCGGCGAGCTGCTGCCGGCACGCGAGCTGTACGCCGACTTGTTGCTCGTGGTGGGGCGCTACGCCGAGGCCCACGCGGCGTATGAAAGGACGCTGGCGCGCGAGCCCAATCGTGCCCGCAGTCTCTACGGCTCAGCGCGCGCCGCCGAGTTGGCGGGTGACCGCGCCGACGCGCGTCCGCGCTACCTCGCATTTCTCGCGCAGATGACAGCGGGGGATGGGGACCGCGTCGAGATCGCGCGGGCGCGAGCCGCGCTACGTTGATTCGACGAGGCTTTAGTCTCTCGCGAGCGCGAAAAACCGCGACGTCAATGGATCGTGATCTGTCCCGTCGTCAGAGTCTCCCGGGCTAGATCGTAGTTGCCATTTCCGGTCGCTACATCCCCGGGTACACCATCGAACACGCCCAAGACCGTGAGTTGCAACGTGGCGACCCCCGGGCCACCGGCCGTGACCGCAACGACAAACGGGATATCGTGCAAGATCGATTGCACACCAGGGCCGAACGCGTTCAGCACCTTCACGGTGGCTGTGCCACTGAAGCTGCGCCCGTTCAGCGCCCCGCTCGTGACAGGCCCCTGCACGGCCATCAGGTGCAGTCCGAGGAAGTCCGCGTTGCCGGCCATGAGGCACAGGAAGTTTCCTCGCGCCGATCCGTCACCCGCGATCACTGCCGCGAAGCCGAACTGCGACCCGTCGATGTCTCCATCGCCGTCGAGATCCGCGCCGAAGGTCGTGGTGCCGCCGCCCGTAACCTGGACTGTATGCGCCGACGACGCAGCCGTGCGGTCGCTCGACATGGCGGCGCGCGGAGCGAAGGCATCTCCCGGAGCGGCACACGCGGCGAGCCCGAGCGCCGCTGCCACTATTGCGGGGTGATGAAGAGAGCGTTGCATGGTTCCTCCCTGGCGTTGACGGGGGCGGCTTGCGCCACCCCCGTGAATGCGTGCCCTAATCGACCACGTGGAACGCCGTCCGGTTGGCATCTCCCGGAGGAGCCGGAGGTGCTTCGGGGTTCCAGTAGTCGACGAAGCCCTTCGACGCAGTGACGCCCTCGAACACGGCGTCAGGTGTTCCCACCAAATGGCAGCTGACCACGAGTGTCCCCTCGCTGCCGTCCGAGTAGGCGATCCGGACCACGAGCAGCCCAGCTCGAATGTCACCCCGGTTGCCGATGTTGTCATTCGGCAGCGGCGGTCCACCTGGAGCCAGAGTGAAACTCACGAAGCCTGTCACTGTGTAGCTGCCGCTTCCAGTCGCTCCGCCACCGGCATCGAAGGTCTGCCATGTCCCACCACCGGTTACGTCTTGTGGCTTCGCGGGATTGGAGCGAAACGTGCCAGATCCCGTGAGCGTGATCTTCGAGAGACCCAGGTTGGCGCGCGCCGAGGCAACCCCGCCCGCCGATACGGTGCCCGTGCCGAAATTGATGCTGACGATGTCCCACCGCATGTGCTGGTTGCTTGCTGAAGCGCTGAAGTTTGGGGAGAGCCCGCCAGGCCTCGACGCCAACATTCTCGAGGCTGGGTTTTCCCGCTCACATCCAAGGGCGAGGCTGAGCAGCGCAACGCCCGCGAGTCCTGCGCTCAAGGTCCGCGCATTCATTGTGTTCCTCCTTCGGCGTGTTCCTGCTAGTGCGTCCGTTCAGTCAGTGTCAACAAGGCCGTTCAGGTGTCACAGGCGGGGGACGGGCCGCGCACCGGCGGAAATGTCTTCGCGATTTAATGGGGGTTGGGAGAACGGCGCGAACCGACGCGGATACCGACACCGGTATGGAGTCAGCGGGAAGGATCGCTGCACGACGCGCTGCTGTCACTGCCTGGAGACCTCGAAACGGTACTACGCCCGGGCCCCACACCACGGCGGCTAAGAACGTAGCCGCTCGACGACACATCGCAAGGTCAGTCCTTTATGGCGGCACCGCGTGACTGCCCTCCTGACCAGGGCGG
>DASYTD010000145.1:0-5104 GCA_036002655.1 Gemmatimonadales bacterium | reverse complement strand
CACCACGCCGGCGAGGAAACCGCCGACATGCGCGAAGAAGGCGACGCCCCCCTTCTCGATTTCGCTTAGGCTCCCGAGTCCACTCAGCAGCTGGAGCAACGCCCAGTAACCGAGCATCACCCACGCGGGAAGGGCGACGGTCGTGATGTAGATCGGCAGCACGATGAGCGTGTGGACCCTGACGCGGGGGTAGAGCAGCAAGTACGCGCCGAGCACGCCACTGATCGCTCCCGACGCACCGACCATCGGGACAACGGAATGGGGACTGATGAACGTCTGCGCGGCAGCGGCCGCTGTGCCGCACAGCAGATAGAAGAACAGGAACTTCCCATGCCCCATGGCGTCTTCGATGTTGTTTCCGAACACCCACATGAACAGCATGTTGCCGATCAAGTGGAACCAGCCACCGTGCATGAACATGGACGTGAGCACCGTCCAGTACTTCGGCACGGCGTCTACCAGGCACACCATGCCGGGAGCGAGCTCGACCCCACTCCCGGGCTTGGCGCTCTGCAGGATCTCACCGGGAATTAGACCCAGCTCGCAGACGGACCTTGCCAGCGGCCCCTGTGCCCCCGCCCCCTGTACAAGAATGAAGGCGAGGACGTTGACGATAATGATGGCGACGGTGATGAGGGCGGGCCGCTCGGTGGGGTTCTCGTCCTTGTACGGAAACATTTGCGCGGAATCTACCCGTCTGGCGCGAAAGCCGCTTCCGCTGCCTTTTTGGCAGCGAATCGGGGCACGATGCTTGCCCTCTGCGACCCACGACATCAGGCCGGCATCAAATCCCTACCAGGAGCTGAAAGTATGGCTGAGAAGATCATCGGAATTGACCTCGGGACGACCAACTCGGTCGTGGCCGTCATGGAAGGTGGCGATCCCGTGGTCATCCCCAACGCGGAGGGTGGGCGCACAACCCCCTCGGTCGTCGCGTTCACCAAGGACGGTGAGCGGCTCGTTGGACAGGTGGCCAAGCGGCAGGCCGTGACCAATCCGCAGAACACGATCTTCTCGATCAAGCGCTTCATGGGACGGCGGCTGGAAGAGGTGCCCGAAGAGATCAAGCGCGTTCCGTACAAGGTCGCCCGAGGCCAGAATGGGCTTGCGGCCGTCGAGGTGATGGGCAAGACCTACACCCCGCCCGAGATCTCGGCGATGATTCTCCAGAAAATGCGGCAGACGGCCGAAGACTACCTCGGCCACAAAGTCGAGAAGGCCGTCATCACCGTGCCCGCCTACTTCAACGATTCCCAGCGGCAGGCGACGAAGGACGCCGGCAAGATCGCCGGGCTCGACGTGGTCCGCATCATCAACGAGCCGACCGCGTCTGCACTCGCCTACGGACTCGATAAGAAGAAGGAAGAGAAGGTCGCGGTCTACGACCTCGGCGGCGGTACCTACGACATCTCGATTCTCGAGCTGGCGGAAGGCGTCTTCGAGGTCAAGAGCACGAACGGTGACACACACCTGGGCGGTGATGACTTCGATGCCCGTGTCATGGAATGGCTCGTCGCCGAGTTCAAGCGCGATCAGGGGATCGATCTCTCGAAGGATCCGATGGCCCTCCAGCGGCTGAAGGAAGCCGCCGAGAAGGCGAAGATGGAGCTGTCGACCGTCATGCAGACGGAAATCAATCTCCCCTTCATCACGGCCGATCAGTCGGGGCCCAAGCACCTGAACTTGACGCTCACGCGCGCCAAGCTCGAGCAACTGGTGGACGATCTGGTCAAGCGGACCATTCCGCCCATGCAGCAAGCGCTGACGGACGCGGGACTGAAGCCGACCGACATCAATGAAGTGATTCTGGTCGGTGGCCAGACGCGCATGCCGAAGGTCCAGGAGATTGTGAAGAGCTTCTTCGGCAAGGAGCCGCACAAGGGCGTGAACCCCGACGAGGTGGTGGCGATCGGGGCCGCGATCCAGGGCGGCGTGCTCGCGGGTGAAGTGAAGGACGTGCTGTTGCTCGACGTGACACCGCTGTCGCTCGGCATCGAGACGCTGGGTGGCGTCACGACCGTGCTCATCCCGCGCAATACGACGATCCCGACGAAGAAGTCGGAGGTCTTCTCCACGGCCGAAGACAACCAGACGACGGTCGAGATCCACGTGCTCCAGGGTGAGCGGCAGATGGCGCAAGACAACCGCACCATCGGCAAGTTCCAGCTCACCGGGATTCCACCCGCTCCCCGCGGCGTGCCGCAGATCGAGGTAACGTTCGACATCGATGCGAACGGCATCCTGCACGTCTCGGCGAAGGACAAAGCGACGGGCAAGGAGCAGAAGATCCGGATCGAAGCCTCGTCCGGGCTCGCCGACAAGGACATCGACAAGATGGTGAAGGACGCCGAGGCGCACGCGGCTGAGGACAAGAAGCGGCGCGACGAGATCGAGCGCCGTAACCGGCTCGATACGATGGTGTACCAGGTGATCAAAGAGTCCAAAGACTGGGTCGAGAAGTTGGAGCCGGGGCTCAAAGCGCGGCTCGATGCGGCCATTCAGTCGTCGCAGCAGGCGCTGCGCAGCGGCAACGCCGACGAAATCAGCAAAGCGCTGGACGAGCTGCAGCAGGCCTATTCGGCCGCGGGGGCGTCGCTGTACGCGGCCCGGGGCGCCGGCACCGGAGCAGAAGCCGGTGCTGGACCGTCCGGAGGCGGCGACGGCCAGCCGGGCGGGGCGGAGGCTGGAAAGTCAGAAGGCGGTAAGGAAAACGTGGTAGATGCTGACTACGAAATCATGGACGACGATAAATCAAAGAAGCCTTAAAAGGGGGAGCAGATGTCGGTGAAGACGCGGGACTGGTTGAAGTTTGGCACATTGGTGGCAATGGCGTTTGCGCTTGGCCTGGCATTCGCCTCGGCGTTCCGGCTGCCGGCTCGCAGTGAAGCGGCGGCGGTCCGGTCGGCCTTCCAGGACACGAGCCGGCCGATGCCTCAGGCCAAGGCTGCGGTGGATCTGGGCGACGCATTCGCCTCGGTCGCCGAGCATGTGAAGCCGGCGGTGGTGTTCATCCGGGCGGAACGGCGCGAGCGGGTGACCAACCGCCGCCTACCACCGGGTTTCGAAGATTTCTTCCAGGTCCCGCGTCGCCCCCAGATCGAGCAGGGCTCCGGGTCGGGCTTCATCGTGTCTCAGGATGGATACATCCTCACGAATAACCACGTGGTGCAAGGCGCCGACCGTGTCACGGTTCGTCTGTACGACAACCGCGAATTCAGCGCCAAGACGATCGGCACCGATCCGACCACCGACGTGGCCGTCATCAAGATTCAGACGACCGGCCTGCCGACGGTTCGCCTCGGCGATGCCGACTCGACGAAGATCGGCAACTTCGTGCTCGCCATCGGCAATCCGCTGGGAGAGAACTTCACCTTTACGGTGACGGCGGGGATCGTGAGTGCGAAGGGCCGGCTCCTCGCGGGCCTCAACCAGAGCCGTTACGCGATTCAGGACTTCATTCAGACGGACGCGGCCATCAATCCCGGCAACTCCGGGGGGCCGCTGGTCAACGTGCGTGGCGAGGTCATCGGCATCAATGCGGCCATCGCCAGTGAGACCGGATACTATGCCGGGTACGGGTTTGCAATCCCGATCAACCTCGCCCGCACCGTGATGAGCCAGCTCATCGCAACCGGGCACGTGCAGCGGGCCGTGATGGGTATCTCCATTCAGCCGGTGCGGCCTGAAGACGCGGAAAACGCCAGACTGCCCGAGATTCGCGGCGTGGTCGTGAGCGATTTCACGCCGCCGGACGACTCGCCGGCGAAGCGCGCCGGCGTCCAGGAAGGCGATATCATCGTCGCGGTCGACGGCCAGCCCATCGAGTCGATCGCGCAGCTGCAGCAACGCGTCGGCTTCAAGAAACCGGGCGAGACGGTGCAGGTGACCGTCGTACGCCAGGGCGGCGTCCGGCGGACCATTCCCGTCAGGCTCACCTCTGCGCCGAGTAGCGATGCCGATGAGATCGCGGGCAATAATGACGGCGGCGGATCGCGTGATTCCGCGCCGACCGAGGACGCACTGGGCATCTCGGTGGAGCCACTCACGCAGGAGGACGCCCGCGCGCCGGAGCTGCGGCAGGTGATGCGCTCGGGCGGCGGACTGGTCGTGACGCAGGTTTCGCCCGACGGGCCGGCCTATCAGCGCCTGTTCGATCCGCAGAGCGGCGGACCCGACATCATCCTCAAGGTGAATGGGATTCCCACGCACACGCGTGCGGAATTTCGGCAGGCGATTGGCGCCGTGAAGAAGGGGGAGATCGCCACACTCACGGTGTTGGTCCGCACGCCTGACGGCTGGCAGCAGCGCATCGTGCGCCTGCATCCGCGGTAAGCGACGACGGAACGGAAAGCATGCGAGGGCGGCCAGTACGGCCGCCCTCGTGACGTTTAGGCCATCCCCCCTGCGGGTCTGGGCATCGTGAGTGTGATCACGCCGGTCACTGCCAGCCAGATGACGAATAGCGCCTGGGCGTAATAGAGGTACGGCAGGGACTCGCTGAACAGGAGACCGACGGCACCAGTGACGAGCGCGACGGCCCACGCCGCCCAGGCGAGCCAGCGCGGCCAGATCGCGCCATTGCGGATCGCCCACGCGAACACATACGCCACGAGGCCCAGCATGAACGTGGCGAGCCGCTCCGCGGCGAGTCCCATGGGATGCAGCATGTCATAGACGAAAACCGCGTGGGTCCCGGTGAGACCCGTATCGGCCGCGGTGTAGGCATGCGCGAGATTCCACCCCGCGCCCACCATGAAGAGGATGTTCAGTGACCACACCGAAAAGGCGAAGGCGCCGATGAGGGTCGCCGCCCGCGCGGGAGCGGCACCGGGCGTCTCCGCGTGCCGGACCATGATGCCGATGAGACCGGCGTACATGAGTGCGAGGCCGAACAACAGCGACCAGTGAATCGCGCGCCAGTGCGTCGTGCGCGCGATGAGGTCGAGCTGCGCCGCACCATCGCCGGTCAATCGCGGATGCATGAGGCCGGCGATCCCGAACAACAGAGCGCCGAAGAGCAGACACAATCCGTAGAACAGCGGGCGGCGCGTCACGACCATTGGCCTCTCCCAGTGTCCGAAGTGGGCCCTAATCTAGCACGCAC
>DASYTD010000144.1:0-2852 GCA_036002655.1 Gemmatimonadales bacterium | reverse complement strand
GCAGATCACGGGCTTCGGCAATTTCGAGGCGCGCAAGCGCGCCGCAAGAATGGGTCGCAACCCGAAGACGGGTGGCGTCATTCAGATCAAAGCATCGATCGCGCCGGCGTTCCGCGCAGGGAAGCAGCTGAAGATGGCGGTCAACAACAAGAAGTAAGCGTTTTCAGCCGCGATCAGGCCGTGCAGCGATCCTGCGTCCTCGAATCGAGACGCCTGTGAGACGCTGCGCGGCCCGATCCGCAACTGGGGACGCGACCTCGACGATAGAAAACGTTTCCCGCACGTCGATCTTTCCGATCTGACCCTTCTGTAGTCCGACTTCCTTGATCAGTGCGCCGACGAGATCCTTCGCGCCAGCGCGGTCCTTCGTTCCCACCGTGACGAACAGTTTCACCCACGCCGCTCCGGACAGCGGCTCGGCAGGTTTTTCACTGACGGGTGATGGCTGACGGCTGATAGCTAACAGCGCGCCCGCCACCATCGCGGGATCGTGGTCCTCGAAGAGCGGTGCCAAGACCGCCAGTTCAGCATCGACATCTCCGCTGTCGAGCCGTGCGGCGATGCGCGCCCGAACTGCCTCGTTGCGGTCCTGAGCGCGATCGCCCGGAGACGGCAGCGCAAGCGGGGTGAGCGTGGCGATCGAGCGCAGATAGGGAATTTGAGCCGCGAGGGCGAGCACCACCGTCTGCCCAACGGCGGCGAGCATGCGCAGCTCGTCACGCGTGGGGAGCGTCGCCACGATGACGACATCGGGTGTCTCCGCGGGAGCTTCGATCGCACCACCATTCCAGATGTAGGGCCGCACGGACCGCAGCGTGTCGAGCACATCGCGTACTGCCGCGGCCCGATTCGCGGCGCTCACGATCGCATACCGCGCCGAGGCCACGGGGCCGAGGGGTTGGCCGACGGAGTCGAGCGGCATGTCGCCGATGATTTCAGCGCGGCGGGCGTGGCGCTCGAGAAACTCGGTGAGGGCAGGAGGATTCCAGCTCAGGATAACGCGGCGCGCCTCAGGCGCTTCAGCGAGCAGGGTGTCGAGCTCGCCGGCGAACGCCTCCGGCCACGCGATGACTACGGTTTCCACGGCGTCGAGCTTGAGGGCCGAGCGGGCGACGAGTGCGGCGAGATCTGCGGGGCCGCCGGCCAGGAGGCCGGTGCGCCCTTCCTTTAGTAGTGCGGCGGTGCGTGCGAGACCTGTGACGGCGTGAGCCTTGAAGGAAGGCGGTGCAGCGTCGGCCCAGTCCATCGCCTGTTCATGATCCGAGCAGATCATGATTGCACGGGCATCAATCAGCTCCCACACCTTACCCGCACGTTCGACGGCGGGCGGTAACACCAGCACGACTGGCCGCACAGAGCCTCAATTGTCAAAGGATGCTAGTTTCTGCCCAGTGAAAGCTAATCTCCCGCTTCTGTTTCTTCTATTCGCCACGTCGCACGGCGCACAGGCGCAGCGTCCCCGTGCCCGCGAGATCGGCATCGCGGTCGGTTCGCTGCCGCCCGGGCCACTCAACGCAATCACCGATGTCGCGGGCGTGCGGGTAGGTCAGACCACGATCGCGCGGGGCGATTCGATCAATACCGGCATCACGGCGATCCTGCCGCACGGCGGAAATCCGTTTCGCGACAAGGTGCCCGCGGCCATCGTCGTGGGCAACGGATTCGGCAAGCTCGCCGGCTCGACGCAAGTCAATGAGCTGGGCGAGCTCGAGTCGCCGATCGTGTTGACGTGCACCCTCTGCGTTCCGCGCGCCGCCGATGCGGTGCTCACCTGGCTGCTCAACCTTCCCGGCAACGAGGACGTGCGCTCGGCAAATCCGGTCGTGGCTGAGACGAATGATGGGTACCTCAACAACATCCGCGCCCGACCGATCACGGAAACGGACGTGCTGAGCGCCATCCGTGGCGCTGGTGAAGGGCCCGTCGCGGAAGGTGCGGTGGGCGCTGGGCGGGGAACCGTGGCCTTCGGATGGAAGGGCGGCATCGGGACATCGAGCCGGAAGCTCCCCGCGCTGTGGGGGGGGTGGACCGTCGGCGTGCTCGTGCAGACGAACTACGGCGGCGACCTGACGATTGCCGGTGCGCCGGTGGGACGCGAGCTACGGGAAACGGGACAGGGGACACGTGGTACGGGCGATGGATCGATCATCATGGTGGTCGCGACGGATGCGCCGCTCGATCATCGTCAGCTCGAGCGCGTCGGCCGGCGCGCGCTCGCGGGTCTGGCGCGGACGGGCAGCAGCATGTCGAGCGGATCCGGTGACTACGTCATCGCCTTTTCGACCGTCCGGCCGTCCGGCCGTCCGGCCGTCATCGCCGAAGATGCGCTCTCACCGCTGTTCCAAGCCACGATCGACGCGACCGAAGAAGCCATCTACAATTCGTTGTTGCGCGCGGAGACGGTGCGGGGCTATCGTGGCGTCGTGCGTGCTCTACCCGTCGATTCCACCATCAACATCCTCAAGCGCCATGGAGCGATCCCTCGATGACCGAAGGTCTCTCCGCCAACCTGCAGCACCTCGAGACGTCCGCGACGATCGCGATTTCGGCGGAAGCCAAACGGCGCAAGGCCGCGGGGGAAGACGTCATTGACCTCGGCGCGGGCGAGCCCGATTTCCCGACGCCGCCGATTCCGGCGGAGTCCGGTATCCGCGCGATCAAGGACGGGAAAACCCACTATCCGGCGAACGAAGGGATTCTGGAGCTGCGGGCGGCGGCGGCGACGCACCTGTCGCTGCTCTCGGGCGGGCGTCCCGTGAATGCGGACCACATCGTCGTCTCGAACGGCTCGAAGCAATCCCTGTTCAACGCCTGCTTCACGCTGTTCGGGCCCGGCGATGTCGTCGCGATTC
>DASYTD010000143.1:0-23457 GCA_036002655.1 Gemmatimonadales bacterium | reverse complement strand
CCGACTCCACCCACGCGGAGCCGGACACGGTTTGGGTGACGATGGCAGACCAGTCGCTAGGCCGCTACGCCGACGTCGTGGCGACATCACGCGATCGCGACGTCGCGCTCATAAAGATTCGTGGATATCAGGGCTCCTATCTGACGGCGATTGACTGGGCCGGCACCAAGGCCCGCCAGGGCGAGCCGGCGGCGTTGATCGGATATCCGGCCGGATCTGGTTTCGCGCGCGATCGTGCATCGGTCGTGCGCACGTCCATGACGGCAGGCATCCTCTCGCGCGTGACCGCCGATCTGATTCAGTTCGACGGCATGACCACCGGTGGCTCCTCAGGGAGTCCCGTGTTCAACGCCGATGGCGAGGTGGTTTCGGTGCATCGGGCGGGGCTGCGGCAGGGACCGGGATTTGCACTCTCCGTCCCGGTGAAGTACGCCATTCCGTTGATGCCGCCGGCGCTACGCCAGCAGCTTGGCCTCTAGCTAGTTCCTCGAGTAATCGACCGTCACAACCACAGTCGACGGGTTGGTCGCAGGACGGGCCGTCGAGATCTGAGCAACTGTCGCGACAGTATTCGCACTCTCGATTCTGGAATTCGTAACCGCCTGACGGACAAGGGTCAGAGACTCAAAGCCTTGGCGCGTATCCACGACCGTGGCCGTGGCTTGCAGCGTGCCACGAGCCTGGGCTTCTGCATCATGGCCTACCATCGTCAGCGCCGCCACCGCTAGAACCACCATCAACCCGTACCGCATTGCCTGCTCCGTGTGTGAGGACCGTTTGGATCTCGGCCTCTTACTAAGGCAGGCGGCGTGCCAGTGAACTGTAACAAGCTAATGTGTTGTGTGGCGGTTGTTTATAAGCTTTTGCTCGACGCGTTCCTGCGATACAAACCGTCAAGAATCATTACACCGTCGCGGTATTGCGTTGCGTAACCCTTTGTCCTATTTTGGCTTCCGCCTTTTTGGGGCTACTTCGTCAAAGAATTTGACACTGAACAAGAAATTGGCGACTGGCATAAGCCTTGCTAATACAGGGCTCGGAACGACGGGGGAGCCAAATGGCCCTCCAGACTGACCAATAGCTCGACACAAAATGAGGAGTACGAATGCGTAACGTCACCCGCCTGACCCTGGTTGTTGCCGCGCTCGCATTGACGAGCACGGCTGCCCAGGCCCAAACGAACAATGCCAGCATTACGGCGACGGCGAGCGTCCAGACGCCGATCAACGTGGTTGGCGCCCAGCAGCTGAGCTTCGGGAACGTGTTCCCGGGCGTGAACAAGGCGGTCGCCGCGACGGACCTCACGAACGGCGGCCGCTTTGACGTCACGGGCCAAGCCAGCACTCCCGTAAATCTTTCCTTCACGCTGCCTGCGACGCTGTCGTCCGGCGGTAACACCATGCCGATCGTGAACTACACCGGGATGCACGCGCTGCTCGCCACGCAGGCGGGCGGCATTGCGTTCACGCCCTCGGCGGGCGCGAGCCCGACCTTGAGCGGCACTGGTGCGCTGTTCGTGTGGGTTGGCGCGCAGGTGCAGCCGGCGACGAACCAGGTGGCGGGTGTCTACACCGGTTCGATCACCATGACGGTGGTTTACTAAGCGACTAGGAACTTGGCGTCGAGCTGATGGCGCGCCGGCGGGGGACTCTGATTCCTCTGCCGGCGCTGTCGCAAGCAGACGCACGCAAACTATGACGCGGCAACCGTGGGTCGTGATCGGAGCGCTGCTGCTCGGCGTGCCACTGCAGGCGCAGGGGCGGCCGCTCACGGTCACAGGTGTGCGCGGACTGACGTTCGGAGCGGTTCTTCCGGGCGTGCCGTTCAGCGTGTCCCGAACCGATCCGGCAAACAGCGGGCAGTTCGACGTTCGGGGGCCGAACAACGCCCGAGTGCTCCTGTCGTTCGTCCTGCCGGTCGCGATGACGGGTCCGAGCGGCGCGCTCATGACGCTCAGCTTTGGAGCGGGGGATGCAGGCTATTCGCAATCACAAGCGATCGGGAGCCAGGTCGGATTCGATCCCAAGCAGAGCTTCACCGCCACGTTGTCGAACAACGGCCGCGGGTCGGTGTTCGTCGGTGGCACCGCGAATCCGGCGACGAACCAGCGCGCCGGCGCCTATACCGCGACACTCACCCTCAACGTGACGGTGCTCCCGTGATGCGTGCGCTTGGCGTGGCCGGACTGCTGCTCGCGCTCGGAAACGCGTCGCTCGCCGGTCAGGGCGTCATGGTCGCGCCGCACGCCGTCTTCATCGATCACCGCGTGCGGAGCGGCTCTGTCCTGCTCTACAATCCGGGGACCGAACCGGTGGAGGTCACGATCTCCACGATGTTCGGCTATCCGATGACCGACTCGACCGGCGCGATTGTGTTGCGCACGGTGGATGCTCCCGACTCGACACTGCCCTCAGCGCTCGCCTGGGTCCAGGCATTTCCGCGGCGTCTCACCGTCGCGCCGCGGGAGCGGCAGACCGTGCGCCTGCTGGCGCGTCCGCCCGTTGGACTCGCCGACGGCGAATACTGGCTTCGCCTGGTCATCGCGGCGCAGGCCGGCCGCGTGCCGATCACCGGCGTGGGAGACACGACGGCGATTCAGGTGGGGCTGACGCTGGAAGTGCGGACCATCATCGGCGTGAACTACCGCAAGGGCGCCGTGACGACAGGCGTGGCACTGTCGAATGTCCGGGCGCAACTGGTGGGCGATACGCTCGTCACCTGGAGCCGGCTGGAGCGCCGCGGCAATGCCGCGTTCATCGGCATGATTCGCGAGACGCTCGTCGATTCCGCCGGCGCGGTCCGCGCCTCGTACAACTCGCCCATCGGTGTCTACTTCACAATGCAGCCGCGTCTGGCGACTGTGGTTGCCCCGCCACGGCTGCCGCGCGGACGCTATTGGTTGCGCTACGAGGTCATCGCCGAGCGCGAGGATCTCGACCCGGCGGTTGTCCTCAAGGCTCCCGCCCTGCGGGACTCGGTGCGGCTGGTAATCCCGTGAAGCGGTCACTGCTGCTGGCGGCGGGCGTGTGTCTCACGGGACGGGCGGCTGCGCAGGCCGGTTCATCCGTATCGGCCGATGCCGTCGTCGTCACGGTCGGCATGACGATCGCCACGTTGCGCGACCTGAATTTCGGAACGGTGATCAAGGGGGTCCCAACGACGGTTTTGCCCACAGTGGCGGCCGCCGGGGAATGGCAGATTACGGGGAGCGGCAACGCTTTCGTCGTGATCAGTTTCACGCTGCCGACCACGCTCACCAACCTTCAGGCCTTACCCGGCTCGACGATGCCGATTGCGTTCAGTGCGGTGTCGGCGATTTGGCGTCGCGCGACGAACGATCCCGTGGGCGGAAATGTCTTCAACCCCGCGACGGGGGCGGTCGGTCGGATCGGTCCCACGGCAAATCCGACCATGTACATCTGGCTCGGCGGCACCGTGAGCCCTGCGGCGGCGGCGAAGCCCGGGATTTACCAGGGGACAATCGTCGTCTCCCTCACCTACCAGTAGTCCATGCTCGCCCTGTTGGCGGCCCTGAGCCTCGGTGCCGTCGTTCCGCAGGACACCACGCCGGAAGCTGTCGTCATCGATCTCCGCATCGGCCGCATCACCGGAACCACGGTCCAGGCATACCGGGTGCGATCGGAAGTCCTGCTGCCGCTGTCGCAGTTCTTCCAGCTCGTCGAGATCTCCCATCGTCTCACACCGGACGGCCGGTTGGAAGCGACCGTGGATCCGGGGAACCGGCGCATCGTGATCGATGTGCGCAGCGACTCGATGCAGTACGGCGATCACCGCGTGCATGTCGAGCGCGAGTTCATCCGCTTCGAAGCGCCGGAGCTCTATGTCGGCAGCGAGCGTCTCGGCGACCTGCTGAGGGTCATGTTCGCAGTCGATTGGACCGATCTCACGGCCACGGTAGTAGACCCGGGCAGCTTGCCGATCGCGCGACGGCTGCGCCGCGAGGCCGCGCGCGACGCCTACCTGCGGCGTCCCGACGGCATTCGCCCCGACGTCACGCTGGGACTGCAGCGCCCGCCGGCGGATGGTGTGGTCATCGACTACTCGCTCTTTTCGCCGTCCAGAGACCCACTCGCGGGCTCGACGTACGGATTCGGCCTTGGCGCCGATGTCGGGGGCGGCTCACTCGAGCTGCTCGGGCAAAGTGTCGGGCCGGCAGAGGCGGGGCGCGTCCACGTCGATGGGTCGTGGACCGGCGTATGGCGCGAGAACCGCTGGGTGAAACAGCTGCGGCTGGGCGACGTGGCGTCGACGGGCCCACGCGCGCGCGCGCTTGAGGGAATCGCGCTCACCAACGCGCCGTTCGTTCGCCCCTCGCTCGTCGGCTCGCTGCGCTATGCCGGCAGCCTGGAACCAGGATGGTCGGTCGAGGCGTACCGGGGTGGCGATCTGGTCGCTTACGATTCGGCCGACGCGGCAGGCGGATTTGCGATCGATCTGCCGGTACGCTACGGCGAGAATCCCGTTGACTTCGTCGCCTACGGCCCGTTCGGGGAAGTCCGCGAGTTCAACCGCACCTATCGGGTGTTGAACGAGCTGCTGCCCGCCAATCGCTTCGAGTACGGCCTCGCCGGCGGTCACTGTCCGCAACCGTCATTCACCTGCAACGCGACCGCGAATCTCGACCTGCGCTACGGCGTGACCCGCCGCTGGACGGTGCAGGGCGGGGTCGATCGGTTCTGGCACGATTCACTTCCCGACCGGACGCATCCCTATGCCGCCGTAGTCGGCAATCCGAGCAATGCCTGGGCAATCCAGAGCGAAATCGTCGGGGCGGGATTGGCGCGCGGCGCCTTGCGGTACGAGCCGTCGGTGGATCTGCGCGTCGAAGGTGAATACGTGCACTTCGCGCGTGATTCCGCGTCTGTGCTGGCCGTCCCGGGACGTCGCGCGCAATGGACGCTCAGCGGTTTCCTGCGTCCCCGCACCAGCCACGGGTTCTTCTTTTTCGACGGCCGCGTCGAGCATATCAGCACCGATGCCGGCGCCCTCACGCGCACGCGCCTGGGCGCCTCGGTCCAAACGGACGAGATCCGCTTGCTGCCGTACATGCGCACGCAGCATGGCCAGGCAGCCGGGGGCGACCGCGAGTTTGTCGGGCTCTCGACGTTCATGCTGCCGCGGCTGCGGTGGGGCGCGTTCCTGAGCCAACTCCTGATCCGCACCAACACCGAGATCGAACGCCAGCAGGGGCTCGTCTCCTGGTCGGCATTTGCGGCGCGTCCGGTGACGAAAGGCGTGCGGGTCGAGGTCGGCGCCGCCTGGTTGCGCGGCGACGCCGGACTCACCTACACAGTCACCGTCACGTCATTCTTCTCCGCCCTGCGCGCAGTCACGACGGTTCTCGCTCCGCCCGGCGAGCCGGTCAGCGGCACGCAGTTCGTGCAGGGATCGGTGCTTTGGGATCGCCGCACCCAGCGGTTGAGCGTCGCGCCCGGCCCTTCGCTCGAGCGCTCCGGCCTCTCCGGCCGGGTTTTCATGGACCAGAACGCCAATGGCATCCGTGACGCCGGCGAGCCGGCCGTCGCGAACGCGCGCGTCTTGATCGGCTCCGTCGCCACCCGCAGCGATCCCACCGGCGCCTATCGCGCCTGGGATCTCGTGCCGTTCGAGCCCGTGCTCGTGAGCCTAGACTCGCTCTCGCTCGAGTCGCCGCTGCTCGTGCCCCTGTTCGCGCGGACGAGCATCGTCCCGGGGCCCAATCGTTTCCGCACGCTCGACATTCCGGTCGTGGAGGCCGGGATCATCGAAGGTCGTGTCGTCCGCAATGGTGGGGGAGTGGGCGGAGTGACGCTCATCCTGACCGAGCGGCGCAGCGGCAGCCACCGCACGTTAGTGACGTTCAACGATGGGGCGTTCTATCTGATGGGAGTGAAGCCGGGCGACTACGAGCTGACGGTCGAGGAGCAGGTACTCGATGCGCTGGCGGTGGATGTGGAGCCGCTGCGGTTCAGTTTGGCGCCGACGCCCGGAATCGGGCGGTCGGATCTGGAGCTCCGGCTCAAGCCGAGGTTTTAGCGGCTCCGGCGACTTCGTGTATTAGGGTTTCCAGCTTCGAGAAATCGTAGGGTTTGACGAGGGACGGCACGCCGGAATCGTGCAGCAAGGTGGCGGTGTCGGCGGCGAACGTGTCGCCCGTCGTGAAGACCAACCGGTTCACCATCGCCGGGTGGTCGCGCCGCAGCCGTTCCAGGAACTCGCCGCCGCTCATCCCCGGCATGCGGACATCGGAAACGATCACATCGAAGTGTTCGCGCCGCAGAACGCGCAGGGCGTCGGATCCGTCTTCCACCGCGACTGCATGGATACCGCGACGTTTGAGGAAGGTGAGGACGGCGCGCCGCAGGCCTTCTTCGTCGTCGATGAGCAGGACCGAGAGCGTGCCGTCCTGCTGGCGAGCCGCCGCCGGCACCGGCATCGGGGCGGGCGTGCGGCGTTGCCGCGTCCGAGCGTCTCGCAGTAGCTCGATCGTGAATGCCGCGCCCGCGCCGGGCGCGGAGTTGACCCAGATCCGGCCTCCGTGGTCGTGGACGATGCCGTAGCAAATCGATAGACCGAGCCCGGTGCCGGCCCCCTCCGGCTTCGTTGTGAAGAAGGGGTCGAAGATTTTTTCCTGAATGTTCAACGCGATCCCGGGTCCGGTGTCGGCGACCTGGAGCCGGACGCGATCGTCGCCCGACGTCGCGGTACGAATCGTGATCGCGCGCCGTCCCGAGGTGCCTGGCAGTGCCTGCTCTGCATTGATGAGCAGGTTGAGGAGCATCTGCTGCATCTCCGAGCCGTTCGCCCAGGCCTTGGGATTGCTGTCGTCGAGCTCGAGACTCACGGTGATGTTGAGGGTGGTCAGATGATAGGAGCGCAGGGCGAACGTGCGGCGGACGATCTCGTTCAGGTCCACGAGCGTTCGCTCCTTGCTCCCCGCGCGGGCGAATGCGAGCAGGTTCGACGTGATGCGTCCGATGCGCGTGGCTTCGTCGTACATCATTTGTACCGTCTCGCGCTGATCCGCCGACAGCTGGTCGAGCAGCAACGTCTGGGCGAATCCCGAAATGATGGCCGCGGGGTTGTTGATCTCGTGCGCCACGCCGCTCACGAGCTGCCCCATCGCGGCCAGCTTCTCGGCCTGCTGCAGCTGCGTCTGCGCCCGGCGTTGCTCCGTGATGTCGTGGACGAGGGCGAGGACCTTGGGGATGCGGCCGCTTTCGCGGACCGGCGCGAGCAAGACCTGGCCCGTGCCCTCGCTGCCGTCCGGACGATGAAACGGCACTTCGAAGCGGCGCAGGTCGCCGTCGAACGCAGCCGCGAGGTTCTCGCGCGCAATCCGCGCGGCCGTCCCCTCGAGCCATCCGAACGCCGCTCGCCTGCCACTGTCCGTCCCGTCGAGAACGTCAGGGAACGCGTTGATGAGCGTACGCCCAGACGCATTCTCGTCGAGCACCCGACCCTCGCGGTCCACGACGGTGATCGCATCGGGAACCGCTTCCATGAGCAGGCGGAGACTGCGCTCTGCCGCGGCCGTGGCGCCGAGCGAGCTCATCAGGGACCGAGTCTGGTTGGCAACCTCCTCCTCCAGCAGGTGGGCGTAGCGACGATCGGCGCTGAGCGAATACACGACCCATGCGGCAACGATCGCCGTGGCGACCCCCACGATGATTCGCGTGCGCAAGTCGGTTCCCTGGAAGGCGTACACCAGCACCACCGCCATCAGCGAGATGACGGCGATGCTGATCAGCAGGCGGGCAGGCCGACTCAGCAGAAGCATCTCAGGGCACCCCGCGCCTAACTTATCCGCATTATGTTTGCCCGCCAATGAATCTGCTCGGCTGGATGCGTGCTCCCGAGGAATCGCTCGCGCTGTGGGATGAGCACGCGGCGCTGGCCGCGGCGGCCCGAGCCGATGGGCTGACGCGCACGCTGGTGTGCGGCATGGGGGGGTCGAGCCTCGTCGCCGACGTGCTGGCGGAGACGTTCGGCGCCCGCAGTCTCGACGTGCTGGACAGCACGAACCCGGCGGCCGTCCGTGCCGCGGGGCAGCCAACCGACCTCGCGCGCACGCTCTTCGTCATTTCCAGCAAGTCCGGCAATACCGTCGAGACGCTCGCCTTCTGTCACTATTTCGCCGCCCGCGCCCGGCCCGAGCAATTCGTGGCCATCACCGAGCTCGGCAGCCCCCTCGCCGGGCTCGCGCGCGAGCAGGCCTTCCGCGCCATCATCCCCCATCCGCCCGCTGTGGGCGGTCGCTACTCCGCGCTTACGGCGATCGGCATGGTCCCCGCGGCGCTCGGCCGGATCGATGGGCGCACGTTGCTCGAGCGCACTCGGACCGTGGACGTCGCCGCGGCGAAGGCGCTGGGCGCGAAAATCGCCGCTACGGCAAAGGCGGGGCGGGATAAACTGTGTGTGTCGCCGCCGCGCCAAATCGGCGCGCTGGCGGATTGGATCGAGCAGCTCATCGCGGAAAGCTCCGGCAAAGACGGACGCGGTGTCATCCCGATCGTTCAAGATCCCGCCGGCGGATCGTTGGCGGACATGCAAACGATCGACGGCGCCGCCTTCTCATCCGATCCACTGGATCTCGGCAGCGAATTCCTCCGTTGGGAATACGCCACCCAGGCGCTGTGCGCAGGGCTCGGTGTCAACGCGTTCGACCAACCCGACGTCGAAGCGGCGAAGCAGCTCGCGCGCGCCGAATTGGAGGAGGGGCGGCGCGGCCAGGGCCGGGGAGGAGCGCAGCATGCTGCGCCCCTCCCGACCCTCCCGCCCGCGCAGCTCAAGCAGCAATTCCGGCCGGGAGATTACTTCGCGATACTCGCGTATGTCCCGCCTACCTCAGAGGTGCACGCGGCCCTGCAGCAGGTACGAGCAGCGTGGGGCCGAACCTTGGGATGTGCCACGACGCTGGGAATCGGCCCGCGCTATCTCCATTCGACGGGTCAGCTGCATAAGGGCGGACCCAACACCGGATTGTTTCTCGTGGTGACGACCGACATCGACGAAGACATCGCCATCCCCGAAATGGGTTGGACGTTCGGCGAGCTCCATCGCGCGCAGGCGCGCGGTGACGTGCGGGCGCTGCTCGCGCGCGGGCGCCGCGTGTCGCACGTCCACCTCCCGAGTCCGGCGGAGCTGGCGCAGCTGCAGCCATGACGGGGGCGTTCATTTTCCATCTCATCGCCCACACGCATTGGGATCGCGAGTGGTTCCTCCCGCGCGCGGCGTTTCACGCGCGGCTCATCCCGATGTTCGACGAGCTGATCGAGCGGCTGCACGGCGATGCCGCCTTCCGCTCGTTTCTGCTCGACGGTCAGACGGTCCTCGTGGAGGATTACCTGCGCGCGCGGCCCGAGCGCGAAGGCGACATCAAGACGCTCGTGAAAACGGGACGTCTTCAGGTGGGACCGTGGTACGTGCTCGCCGACGAGCTGATCCCGTCGGGAGAATCCCTGATCCGAAACTTGTTGCTCGGTGCAGCCGATGCCGATCGCCTCGGCGGGAGACTGGATGTCGTGTACTCGCCCGACGCATTCGGCCATCCCGCCGTTCTGCCCACGCTGGCGCGCGAGTTCGGGATGAAGTGCGGCGTCTTGTGGCGGGGTCTCGGGGGGGAGCCGGGTCAGGAGCATGACTTCTTTCGGTGGCGCGGCAACGACGGCCGGGACATTCTGCTGTGGCACTTGCCGCCGGATGGGTACGAGGTCGGCGCCGCACTGCCGGGCTCCGGAGCGCGTCTTCCGGACATGTGGACGCAGGTGCGAGCGACGCTGGTCCAGCGCGCCGCCGGCAAACACATCCCGCTGTTCGTCGGTGCCGACCACCATGCGCCCCATCCCACCCTCGTCCGTCTCCGCGATCTGCTCGCCGATCTGGAGCCGGCCAGCGCGTTCCGCATTTCGCGGCTGGACGAATTCTTTCAGGCCGCCGAGAGCACGACCGCCAAGCCCGTGGCCGGCGAGCTGCGCTGGTCGTACGGTTACACCTGGACGCTCCAGGGCGTGCATGGCACGCGCGCGCCGCTCAAGCGACGGCACGGGCAGGTCGAGCTGTGGCTCGAACGGATTGCGGAGCCGCTGGTGGCGCTGGCGCGCCACACGACAGGCGGTGGTGCAGGCGCGCGCGATCGCCGGCCGGTGCTCGAGTCGGCATGGCGGACGCTGGTGCGGACGCAATTTCACGACACGATCGCGGGCTGTACGGCTGACGCGGTGACGGCGGCGGCAGAACACCGCCTCACCGAAGTTGCCGCGTACGCCGCCGAGCTCACGCGCAGCTCGCTGCACGAGCTGGCCGGCTACGATCCCGACATTGCACGCGAGCGGACCGAAGGAGTCGAGCCGGCATTGGTGCTCTGGAACCCTGCGGTACGCGCGCGCGGCGGCGTCACCATCGCGGATGTCACGGTGTTTCGTCGCGACGTGCTGGTCGGGCCGAACGGCGGAGGACGGATGCCACGACAGGGGCCGGGCTACCGGCCCTTCGCCCTATATGGCCGCGATGGCCGGCCGATTCCTGTGCAGGTCCTGGCACAGCGCACGACCCTCGAGCGGATCGACGCGGCGCGCCACTATCCCGATCAAGACGAAGTGGATCAGGTTCGCATCGCGTTTCGCGCGCCGTCCACAGCGGGCTTGGGGCTGACGCCGCTCACCGCGGGAGCAGCGGCGCCGCTGCCGCGGACGGAAGACGTCCGTGTCCATGGCCGTTCGCTGGAAAACCGTTTCGTGGAAGTCACGCTCGAACCGACCGGTGCCCTCACGCTCGTGGATCGCCGCAGAAATGAGCGCTACACCGACTTGCTGCGCCTCGAGGATGCCGGCGATGCCGGTGATGCGTACACGTACTGTCCGGCCGCGCGGGACCGCGTGAAGCACAGCCGCGGACCGATCGCCGTCCGTCGCCTTGCCGCCGGGCCGCTCGTCGCGGCGCTGGAAGCGCGCTGGGAGCTGACGCGCGGCATTGATGCCCGGCTGGTTGTGCAACTGTACGCCGACAGCCCGATCGTTCGCGCGGTTCTCGAAATCGACAATCGCAATACCTATCACCGCCTGCGTGCGCGCCTCGCGACTGGTCTGGCCGGCGTGCCGGCCATCGCCGGCGCCGCGTTCTCGGCCGTCGAGCGACCCGCGGTGAGCAGCGCTGCGGCCGGGTACCCGCGTGAGACCCCGGTGCGCACGGCACCCGCGCAGCGCTTTGTCGCGGCGGCGCGGGGGGGGCGGGGTCTGGCGCTGCTCGCTCCCGCGTTCTTCGAATACGAATGGACGGGAAAAGGCGATCTCCTTGTGACGCTGCTTCGCGCGATCGGCGAATTGTCGCGCGGGGATCTCCCCACCAGGCCGGGTCATGCGGGCTGGCCCACCGCGATTCCCGGTGCCCAATGCATCGGCAAGAGCCGGATTGATTTGGCGATTGCCCCCGTGAGTGCCGGGGATCTGGAGCGCGGTGATGTCGTCCCCCAGCTCTGGGAGGACGCGTTTCTTCCCCTTCACGCTTTGTGGCTGCGCGACGTTGCCGAGCTGACGTCGGCGCCGGTGAACATCACCCTGGAAGGCGGCGGTCTGGTGTTCGCGTCGCTCAAGCCGGCACAGATCGGCTCGCCGATCGTGCTGCGGTGTTACAACGCCACCGGCCGTAAGACGGCGGGGGCGTGGCGCTTCGGCAATGGCGTGAAGACGGCGCACCGCGTGCGCGCCGACGAACGCGAGGCAGTCGCGCTGGTGCTCGAGCAGCGCGGCAATATCGTGCGCTTTGTCGCCGAACCGCATGAGATCGTTTCGATTCTGATCACGTGATGCAAGAACACACCCTCTCGACATCGCGAACCGCGCGCTACTTCACCGTCGGCTCGCCCGAAAGCGCGACGGACCTGTGGTTCGTCTGTCACGGGTACGGGCAGTTGGCGTCGCGCTTTCTGGAGCGCTTTCGCCCGCTCGAAGCGGATCATCGTTGCATCGTGGCGCCCGAGGGACTGTCGCGCTTCTATCTCACGGAGAGTCCGACGGAGCGGCGAGTCGGAGCGAGCTGGATGACGCGCGAGGACCGGCTGCACGAGATTGACGACTACGTCCGCTTTCTCGATGCCGTCTACGCCAAGGTCGCGCCGCGCAAGACCAAGGTCACGGCGCTGGGATTCTCGCAAGGAACGGCCACGGCGTGCCGCTGGACCGCGTTGGGATCGGCGCGCATCGATCGGCTGATCGTGTGGGGTGGGGAAGTGCCGCCCGACCTCGATCTCGCGCAGAGCAGCGTCGCAGCTCGGCTGCGCACGTCGCACCTGACGCTCGTGTACGGGCGGCAGGACGAATTTTTCACGCCGAAGATCGTCGCGGCGACCGAGTCTCGCCTCCGCGGCCACAACATTCTCTACGAGCTGTATCCGTTCGACGGAGGACACGAGATTCACGAAGCGATGCTGCGACGCTTGATCTAACGCTTCGCGCTCGGATCCAGCACATCGCGCAGCGCATCTCCCACCAAGGTGCACGCGACAACTACGAGTACGAGTGCGAGTCCTGGTGCCGTCGCGACCCACGGCGCGTTCACCAGCGTATCGCGCCCCGACGCGATCATGTTGCCCCAGGAGGGCGTCGGCGGTTGCACGCCGAGGCCGAGGTAGGAGAGACCCGCTTCGAGCATGATCGCGTTGCCGACACCCAGCGCCGCAGCCACGATGACCGGCGTCAGCGCGTTGGGCAGGATGTGTCGCGCGAGCACGCGCAGCCGTTGCGCTCCGATGGCCACCGCGCCTTCGACGAACGGCCGGGCCGCGAGCGCGCGCACTTCTCCGTGCACCAGCCGCGCCACGCTCATCCATCCCGTGAGTCCCAACACCAGCACGACCAGCCCGGTACTCGGCCGCCACAGCGCCGCGAGCAACAGCAGCAGTACCACGCGCGGCAGCGCCAGCGCGAAGTCCGTGAGCCCGAGCAGACCCACGGACACCGGCCCCCGCCAATAGCCTGCCACTGCGCCGACCGCGACGCCGAGCGCCAGGGACACCAGGACCGCCAGGACGCCGACGCCCATCGAAATGCGGGCGCCGTAGACGAGCCGCGTCCACACGTCGCGCCCGAACCGGTCCGTCCCCAGCGGATGGAAACCGCCGTGGGTGTCCGTTGTCAGCGGCGGCAGAAATCGCGTCGCGACAATGTCGCGTTGGGCGCGGGGGTCGCCGCTCGTCACCAGCGGCGCGAGCGCGGCGCAGACGAGGACGACGAGGAGAATCAGCGTCCCGAACGCGCCGCGCCGGTCCCTGAGCAGCCGCGTCACGCCGCGCTGCTCCTGACGCGTGGATCGAGCCAGGCGGCCAGCACGTCGGCCAGGATGTTGCCGGCGACGACCAGCACGGCGCTCACCGCCGTCGCGGCCATCACGACGGGGTAGTCGCGCGCCTGCACCGCTTCGACCAGCACGCGTCCCACGCCGGGCCACGCGAACACCGCCTCGACGAACACCGCGCCGGAAAAGAGCGCGGGCAGCGACAGCCCCAGCAGCGTCACGACCGGCGTGAGCGCGTTGCGCAGCGCGTGACGCCCGATGACCTGGCGCGGCGTCAGCCCCTTGGCGCGCGCGGTCGTGATGAACGGTTGGCTCAGCGTCTCGAGCATGGCCCCGCGCACGAAGCGGGCGGCGCCCCCGACGCCGATGAGGGTGAGCGTCGCGAGCGGCAATGCGAGATGGCGCAGGCGATCGATCACCCAGCCACCGCCACTGAGATAATCGGAGTCGAGTCCAGCGGCGCCGAACGCCGGCAGCATCCGCGCCCAATACGTGAAGACCAAGACCAGCATCAGGCCCAGCCAGTAGCCCGGCACGGCGAACAACGTGACCGACGTGATGGACAACAGCGTATCTGTTCGTGACCCGCTGCGCGCCGCCTGCACGGCGCCGACCGCGACACCGATCAGGTAGCTGAGCAGGAGCGACAGCGCGACCAGCCGCACTGTGGCGGGCCACGCGTCGCCCAGAACGGCGCGTACCGGCCGCCCTTTCGCGATGCTCGTGCCCCAGTCGCCGCGGGGGAACCGGCCGACCCAGGTCGCGAACTGTGCCGGCAGCGGCCTGTCGAGGCCCAGCGCCTGGCGCTGCGCCGCGAGCTGTTCCGGCGTCGCGGTGGGTCCCAGCAGCAAGTCCACCGGATCGCCGGGTGCGAGATGCAAGAGGAAGAAGGTGAGAATCACGACGCCGAGCACGACGCCAAGACCGGCGAGCAGACGATGTCCCAGCCTGGTCAGCATCGGCGGGAATCTCGCGCCGCCTGCGGTGCCCCGCTAGAATCCGTGCGTGCCGCGTTTGTCTGTGCCGGGTCTGCTCGCCTTAGCGATGCTGCTGTTGAACGGCTGTGGCGACGAGGCATCGCGCCGCGGCGCGACGGTCTTGTTCGCGTCGGGCGCCGATCTCCAGAGCATCAACCCCTTGCTCACCGTACATCCGCTCGCGCGCCAGGTGCAGCGCTACGTGCTGCTCATGACGCTGGCGCGCTACGATTCGCTGCTTGTGCCTCGTCCTTATCTCGCGCGCCGCTGGCAGTGGTCCGACGCGGGACACACACTCACGTTCCGGCTCCGGAGCGATGTGCGTTGGCACGACGGCGTGCCGACGACGGCGCGGGACGTCGCCTGGACGCTCGCTGCCGCCCGTGATCCCGCGTCGGGCTATCCGCGCCTCACTGAGCTCCGCATGGTGACGTCGATCTCGGCGTTGAACGATTCCACCGTGGAGCTCCGCTTCAGCGGCGCGGCGCCTGCCGGCGGTTTTCCGGACGTGCTCACTGACCTGTCGATCCTGCCGGCCCACCTGCTGGACAGCGTCCCGCGCGCGCGTTTCCGCGAGGCGTCGTGGAACGCGCGGCCGACTGGCAACGGCCCGTTCCGCTTCGTCACGCACGAGCCGAATCGCCGCTGGGTGTTCGCGCGGAACGCGGATTTCCCGGCCGAGCTGGGAGGCCCACCGCACATCGAGCGGCTGATCGTCGTCGTCGTCGACGAGCCCATGATCAAGCTCTCGGCGTTGGTGGCTGGAGAGCTCGATTTTGCGGGCGTGAGTCCCCAGCACGCCGCGTTTGTGCGTCGTCACACGACGCTCGCGATCCGCGATTATCCGCTGATCTTCCCGTATGGGCTCGTCTTCAACACTCGGCGGCCGCCGTTCGACGATCCGCGCGCGCGGCTGGCCGCCGCGCTGGCCATCGACCGGCAGGAAATCGTCGACGGCTATCTGTTCGGCTTCGCCGCGATTGCCGACGGCCCAGTCCCGCCGGGCTTACCGCGTTACCAACAACAAGCGCATCTGCCGCTCGCTCCCGATTCGGCCCGACGTCTGGTCGCCGCGTTGCGTGCGCCGCCGCGCTTCGAGCTGCTCACGGTTGGCAGCGGAGAAGCGGCCCTCGAGCAGATGCTCCAGGCGCGGCTCGCCGCCGTCGGATTCGACGTCACCATCCGCCAGCTCGAGCTATCCGCATTCCTCGACCGCGTCTACGGCCCGCGGCATGATTTCGCCGCCGCCGTCATGGGGGTTCCCGGCGATGCGGGACTGGGGTTTCTCCAACCGCTCGGGAATCTCACCGGCATTCCGGTCCCCCCGGATCCAGTCGCTGCCCAGCGCCTTTTCGCGGAACGCTTGCCGGTCGTGTGGTTGTATCACGCGCGCGGCGTCCAGGGAATGAACCAACGGGTGCAAGGCGTCCGCATGGACATGCGAGGAGAGCTTCCGACCGTCGCCGCGTGGCACGTCCAGCCATGAGGCGCCGGGAGCTTCCCACCGCATTGCACGCGAGCGCGCCCATGCGGCTCGACTTCGCCGGCGGCTGGACCGACGTGGCGCCATTCTCCGCACGCGAGGGCGGCGTCGTCGTGAACGCCGCGATCGGTTTGCGCGCCCACGTCGAGCTACAGCTCGGCGGCAAGTTGCTGCGACTCGTGTCGGAGGAGTTGGGGGAGACACTCGAGTGCGCGAACTCCGGTGGGTTGGTCCCCGGCAAGCTTTCGCTGCTGACGGCGGCATTGCGGATGTTTCCCGTTCTGGGCGGCTTTACGCTGACCACTCGCAGCGATGCGCCGCCCGGATCAGGCCTGGGAAGCTCGGGCGCCCTCGGCGTCGCGCTGGTCGGTGCCCTCACCCGGGCGCGTCAGGACGTGCTCAGCCGCCCAGATATTGCAGACCAGGCCTGGCAAGTCGAGACGATTGAGGCAAGCCTTCCGGGAGGGAAGCAGGACCAGTACGGCGCGGCGCTGGGCGGCTTTCATCGTCTGAGCTTCCGCGATCCCGACGTGGGTATCGAGCCTCTGACACTCGATCCAGCGTTCGCCGCCGCGCTCGAGCGGCAGACATTGATTTGCTATACCAACAAGAGCCGCGTCTCCGGCGATACGATTTCGCGAGTGATGAGTGCCTACGAGCGCGGTGACTCCAAGGTGACCGGCGCGCTGCGTGCGCTCAAGGAAACAGGGAACGCGATGGCCGAAGCGCTCCGCGCCGCCGACCTGGCTCGAGTCGGCGCGCTGCTCAGCGAAAACTGGAAACATCAGCAGGCCCTCGATGCCGGGATGCGCACGCGCGAGATGGAACAGCTCGAGGACGCCGCGGCACAAGCAGGCACGCTGGGCGGCAAGGCGGCGGGCGCCGGTGCCGGAGGCTCGATGTTCTTCGTGATGCAAGGCGCTGCGCGCGATGCGGCGCCCGCCGTCGCGCGAACCGGCGCGAAGGTGCTGCCGCTGGCGTGGGCGGCGGAGGGCGTGCGCACGTGGTGACCACCGAGGAGTTGGCCGCGCGCGCACAGGTCGTGCGCGAATCGCCCGATTTGCGCGCGCTGCTCGAGCATCTGCGCCGGCGTGCACAACCCCTGCTGGAGCGGATGCCCCCCATTCCCGAGCACAAGGCACTCGTGTCCGTGGACGGTGGCGTGTGTCCGGACGACGGCACGACCCTCACGTTCGATCCGTGGAGTCCCTCCGAGCATCGCTGCCCCCGATGCTGCAAGACGTGGCGCGGTGAGCGCCACGATCGTCACTGGGCCCGCTACCAGCATCTCTGGCTGTCGGAGCGTGCGGCGCATCTCGCCGCGCTCGCCGGCATCGATGGCAAACAGGGACAACCGGCGGCGGCGCGAGCGCGCGAGATTCTCATGGCGTATGTGGAGCGCTACTGGCGCTATCCGAACCGCGACAATCTGCTCGGGCCCAGCCGCCTCTTCTTCTCCACCTACCTCGAGTCCCTATGGATCTGCAACTACCTCGCCGCAGCTGCGCTGTTGCGCGCGGGTGACCAGCTCGACGACGCGACCGCCAAAGGCGTGAACCAGGTAGCGGAGGAAGCGGCGACGCTCATCGGTGACTACGACGAGGGGTTTTCGAACCGGCAATCCTGGAACAATGCGGCGCTCGCGGCCGTCGCGGTGTGGTTCGAGGACGAAGAGCTCGCCCAACGGGCCATCGAGGGCGACAGCGGGCTCATCGCGCATTTGGTGCGCGGCTACGGGCGCGATGGCATGTGGTACGAGGGAGAGAACTATCACCTGTTCGCGTTCCGTGGCTTGCTGACGGGTGCGGGGTGGGCTCGCCTGGCGGGGGTGGATTTTTGTGCGGACGAGCGGCTTGCCGCCCGGCTGCACGCCGCGCTGCGTGCCCCCGCGCTGACGGCGCTGCCCGACTACACCTTTCCCGCGCGCAAGGATGCGCGTTTCGGCGTCTCGCTGGCGCAGCCGGCGTATTTGGAGCTGTGGGAGATCGGTCTGGCGCGACTCGGGACACGGGAAACGGGAAACGGGACACGTGAGCAGCTCGCTGCGTGGCTGACGGCATTGTATCGCGATGCCGAACCGCCGGTGCTCGAGCCGTTCGAGTCGTACCTGCACGAGGCCCCCGTTTCTCGTGCCCCGTTTCCCGTTTCCCGTTCCACGCTCTCGTGGTGGTCGCTGCTCGAAATGCTTCCGGAGCTCCCCCCCCCGCCAGCCGACGCGCCGTGGGAGGCGCGCAGCGTGCTACTCGAGAGTCAGGGTCTCGCCGTGCTGCGTCGCGATGGTCGCTATGCCAGTCTCGAGTGCGGGCCCTACGGCGGCGGGCATGGTCATCCGGACCGTCTGCACCTGACGCTGTACGCGGACGGAGTCCACTGGCTGCCCGATCCCGGCGCCGGGCAGTACGTCACGCGCGATCTCTTTTGGTATCGCTCGACACTGGCGCACAACGCCCCGCGTCTCGACGGCGAGTCGCAGCCGCCCGGCCACGCCAGCTGCGAGTGCTTCGACGACGATGGTGAGTGGGCCTGGATGCGAGGCCGGTTCGGCAACCTGAATCGGATCATTGCGGCCGGGCCGGCTTACCTCGTGGATGTCGTGGATCTGAGCGGCCGGGACGAGCACGTCCTCGAGCTGCCGTGGCATGTCGCCGGGCGCGGATCGATTGAATCCCGCGGGCGCTGGGTGACTGCGGAGCTGCCGGACGAGTTCGTCACGCGGGTTCAACGACTCGTGCCCGATGCGGCCGGACCAATCGTCATCGCATACGTCCAGGAGCGCGCGCACCTCACGCTGCATCTGCTATTCGACGGCGAGCTGCTCGAGGCGGAAGGACCGGGCCTGCCGGGACAACTCGACCGTGCTCGCTTCTACCTCGTCCGAGCCAGCGGTCGCAACGTGCGCCTCATCACGGTTCTCGACGTGCGGGCGGCCGAGCCGGTCGTTCGCGGGGTTCGGGCTCGCGGCGACACCGTGGAAGTAGATACGCCGTCGGGCGTCGACCGCCATCGGTTCAGCGGCACGGAATGGACGGTCGAGCAAGAGGGGCAAGCTCCATGCGTGCTACGCGGGGCGCGCGACGCCGTGCCCCCGTTCGTGCCCCTGCTCGAGATCGATGTGCCGACACCCATTGCCGCACCAGCGTTTCGCGTGGCGGGGGCGCCGCCGCTCGACGGCACGCTCGATGGTTTCGAGCTGGCGGAGCCGCTGCAGCTGTCGCTCGAAGACCAGTACCGGCGTAGCGAGGATGCGTATCCCGGACCCGATGATTTTTCAGCCGTCGCCTATGCGGCCTGGGACCAGGCCGCTCTGTATCTCGCCGTCGAGGTTACGAAGCCGGACGTGTGCCTGCGGCCGGGCGACGCTGCTCCGCTCAGCTTGGACAATGAACCGGACGACATTCATTCGGACGGGATCCAGATCTATCTCGCCCCCGCGGCCCACGTCGAAGCGACGGGGGAGGGACGCGACGGCGCAGGGAGCGCCGCCGTCGGGTATCTGATCGTGCCGAATCAGGGCGGCGCGACCGTGCGTGCGCACCTCACGAGCGATACTCGCGGCCACGGAGCTCCGGCCGCGCTGCGCGGCGGTTGGCGCCGCACCGACCGGGGCTATCGCATGACGCTGGCGGTTCCCTGGCCTGAAGGCCTCCATCCGCACGCCGGTGGCCGGGTTCGCTTTGATCTTATCATTAATGAAATGCTTCCTGAACGCATGCGCCGCGTCGGACAGCTCGTCTGGAGCGGCGGGGGTGGTTGGGTGTGGCTGCGGGGCGATCGCCAGGATCCCCATCGGTTCGGCGTGCTCGAGCTCGTGGGATGATCACCGTCGTTCTCCACGAGCCGCAGGATCTCGTCAACATCGCGCACGTTGTGCGAGGCATGAAGAATTTCGGCCTGCGCGACCTGCGCTTGGTGAATCCGCGGGAATACGAGGCCTACCGGGTCGAAGGCATCGCGCATCAGACCCAGGATGTGCTGGCCCGCGTTCGCACCTATGCGGCGCTGGAAGACGCGCTTGCCGACTGCGTCCACATCGTCGGCTTCACGGCGCGCGGGCGCACGGCCAAACGCAACCTCCAGCGCCCGCGGGACGCCGCGGCCGAGATCGTGGCGCTCGCGGCCGACGGTCCGGTGGCGCTGTTGTTCGGCCGCGAAGACAAAGGTCTCTCCAACGAGGCCCTCGATCGCTGCCATCGCGTCGTGACGATTCCCAGTGACCCGGCCTACGCTTCGCTCAACCTCGGTCACGCGGTCATCATCATGCTGTACGAGCTCGCCCTGGCGCAGGGAGCCGAGGCGCAGCCGTTCAAATCACCGCGCCGCCCCTCCGAGCCGGCGGTAGCCGAGGATATCGAGCGGCTGTTTGTGGATATCGCGAGTGCGCTGCACGCGATCGAATTCTTCAAGACGCGGAACGCCGACGGCGTGATGCGCACGGTGCGCGAGCTGGCGCATCGCGCGCCGTTGGACGCTCGCGAGGTCAAGCTGCTGCGCGCGATGGCCATCGAGGTGACCAAATACGGTGAACGACTGGCGCGTTCCGGGCTTCACGTCAACCGGTAGCAAGCGGCCGGATGCTCTGTTCGGCGCCACCGCCTCCGGCGACGCGCCCGCACAGATGACGCGCGCCTCTGGCTGTCGCGTCTGGGATGCGCTCGGCCGCGAATACGTCGACTACATCATGGCGCTGGGGGCGGTCGCGCTCGGCTACGGGCACCCGCACGTCAACCGCGCCGCCGAGGCGGCGATTGCCGCCGGTGTGGTCGGACCGCTCCCGCCTGTCGCCGAAGAGGAGCTCGCCGAGGCGCTGGCCGAGCGCATCCCCTGGCTCGAGCGGGTTCGTTTTCTCAAGACGGGAGCCGAAGCCGTCGCCGCGGCGGTGCGGCTCGCGCGCGTGGCCACGGGGCGCGACGAGGTGCTAGGCTGCGGCTATCACGGCTGGCTCGACTGGTGCCAAGGGGCGGCCGAAGGCGTACCGGCCGGCGTGCGGGCCTTGTTCGCGGAGCTGCCGTTCAACGACGTCGCCGCGGGGCGTGAGATGATTCGGGAGCGCGCCAGCGGACTCGCCGCGGTCGTGGTCGAACCGGTCATCGTGACCGAGCCGACGCGCGAGTGGCTACAGATGTTGCGGACGGAGACCGAGCGGGCCGGGGCGCTGCTGATCTTCGACGAGATCAAGACGGCATTTCGGCTGGCGATCGGCGGGGCCGTCGAGCGCTACAGCGTGCGACCGGCGCCGGACCTCGTGGTCTTGGGAAAAGCGCTCGCCAATGGATTTCCGCTCGCCGTGGTGGGTGGCCGCGCCGATCTCATGGCGGTCGCGAGTCGCACCTGGATCTCATCCACACTGGCGACGGAAGGCGTGGCGCTCGCGGCCGCGCGGGCGACGCTCGAGGTCTTCGAGCGGGAGGACGTGTGCGGCCATCTCCGTCAGGTGGGGACGCGGCTGCTGCACGGCCTGCATGAGATCCAGCGGCGCCACGCGGCGACGATCACGGGCGTCGCCGGCATCGCCGAGATGTGTTTCCTGCACTACGCGACCGAGGAGCTATCGCATCGCGCCGCGCTCGCCGCCGCCACGCGCGGTCTGTTGTTCAAGCGGACGGCGTACAACTTCGTCTCGCTGGCGCACGATGCAGCGACGGTGGACCGCACGCTCGAGATGCTCGAGCAGGCGCTGCAGGCGATCTAGAACGCCGTGAGAATCGCTCCCACCACCAGGAAGACGACGATCCACACGATGATCACGACGGCCGTGTAGCCCATCGCGCGATCCTTCGGCACCTTCATGACGATCGGCAAGCCGACGTACAGCAGTACCAGACTGTACAGTGAAAAGATCAGGCTCACGATGTTGAGTGCGGGGAGGATCTGAAAAACCCCGCCGAGCCAGGCCGAGGTGCTGGCGTAGGCCGCGGCTTTGAGTCCCTGCACATCGTTGCGCTGACCGCCGAATCCCGGTGCGAGCAGGCTGATGATGCGGGAGAGCACGAACACGCTGAGCAACGCGAGCACGAAGCCGGCCACACCGGCGGAAATCGCCGTGGAGATGGGGACGGGATTCGTGAGCGACGTGAACGCGATCCGTTTGCCGAAGATGATCATCCCGACTACGCTGGCGATCGGTCCGAGCGCCGCGAGCGGCATGACATACTTGCCCCACAGCTCGCCGGGCTTGATGAATTCCTGGTCGAGCTCTTTCCAGGTCACGCGTGGCTCGAGCATGATGCCCTTCACGCGGCTGATCAGCGTTTCCATCGCATTCTCCCCCTCGGGTCGACCCCCAAAATAGGGGTGGGGACCTTTCGCGCCAGCTTCTCGGGGGCGTCTTAGCGTCTCGGCGTCTCGGCGTCTAGTTTTCTGCCATGCTTGTCGACGTTCACGCCCATTTCTACCATGCCCGCACGCCGCGCGCTGATTGGCGGGAGCGGAATGCGAGCCGTCTTGCGGCCGGTGCCAGGATCGGCATCTCGACGCATGTCGCCTCGATCCTCGGCAGCTGGGGCCTCACGTCGCCGATCTATTTCCCGTCGCCACGCGACGTCACCGCGGGCAACGACGCCCTCCTCGCGCTGCAGCGCGCCGAGCCCGACCGGGTGCGCGGGTATGTCTGCGTGAATCCGAATTACACGGCGCATGCGCGCGCCGAGATCGTGCGATGTCTCGACGCCGGAATGATCGGGATCAAGCTGGCAGCGAGCCGCCGCGCGGATGATCCGTTGCTCGATCCGATTGCCGCGCTCGCCCTGCAGCGCCGGGTGCCCGTGTTGCAGCACATCTGGCAGCACCGCCGCCGTCATTGGCCCGGGCAAGAGGCGTCGGATGCGGTCGAACTGTGCGTGCTCGCCCGCCGCCACCCGGATGTCGCGTTCATCCTCGCCCACATCGGGGGCGGCGGGGATTGGCTGCATTCCCTGCGCGCCGCCCGAGACGTCCCCAACGTCTATGTCGATCTCTCCGGCAGCGGCGTGGACGGGGGCATGCTCGAGGCATGTCTCAAAAGCGTTGGTGCCGAGCGCCTGCTGTGGGGCACCGATCTGACGATGGATACTGGTTGGGCCAAGCTTCGCTATCTCGAGACGCTGGTCTCCACCGATCAGCTCGCGCTGATCCGCTGGAAGAACGCGGCACGTATCTTTCCACCGGGCGCGTTTCCCGCCGACTGATGCGCGTCGACTGCAATGCCTTCCTCGGCGCGTATCCCTGGCGCAAGGTTCCGGGCACCTCGCCCGACGCGCTCGGCAAAGCGCTCGATCGCACCGAGATCGATGTCGCCTGGGTGACGCATCTTCCCAGTCTCTTCTGGCGCGATCCCAGCGAAGGCAACGCCTGGCTCTACGACACCGCACGCCAGGAGCGTCGTTTCAAGCCGGTGCCGACGGTGCATCCCGGATTGGCACAGTGGGAGCAGGTTCTCGCTGACGCCCTGAATGCCGGCGCGCCCGCCGTCCGCTGTGACCCCCTGTATCTGGGGCTCGAGCCCGCGGGTGGAGAGATGCGCGTGCTCGCGGCCGCCTGCGGCGCGGCGCGGATTCCGCTGCTGCTCGCGGTCCGGCTCGAAGACGGCAGGCAACGGCACCCCAATGATCGCGTCGCCGAGCTGCCGGCAGCGGCCGTGCGGGCGCTGATTCGCAGCGACACGGACGTGCGGCTGATCGTGACGCACGCCGATCGTGCCTTTGTCGAAGAGGTGCACTTCGGTTCGACCCC